>NZ_WXEX01000002.1:0-300000 GCF_009877435.1 Heliomicrobium gestii
TTATTTGAAAAATAAACTCACCCTCCCATCGGCAATGCTATAATGATATCTACATAAAAAGGGTTATTTGCTAAGGAGGGCACATACTTTGAAATCTCCCTTGTCAGGTTGTCTCCCGCCGTTTTGGCGTACTGGATTAACGATACTTTTACTCGTATGCGTTATGCTGGGACAACCTGCTTTCGTTGCCCAGGCTGCGCCATCGGCCTCTACACCGTCTTCGAGCCCCTCCCCTAACAGCCCTAATGATGCCGCCTTTGAACCACCCCAAGAGATGTATCTGAAAGGGAAGGTCGCCTCCATACTGGCGGAGTATCCGGAAGCGGATCCCCTTAACGCCGACGCTCCATCATCGCTGCTGCGGCAAACCCTCCTGGTGGAGTTGCTCGACCCGCCTTTTCAAGGGCAGACACAGGTGATCACCAACAGCGTCAACCTGCAGAATCCCTATAACGGCATCTACCTCCATCCGGGCGAAGAGGTGGTCGTCTACGGCACCCTAGACGCTCAGGGCCGTTTGCAGGGCGCCGCGATTCAGGATTTGATCCGGCACCGCCCCATCCTCACCGTAGCGGCGATCTTTGTCGTGCTCATCGTCGTTCTCGGCGGTCGTCGCGGCATCGCCGCCCTCGTTACCCTGGCGTTGACGGGCGTGCTCATCTGGTACGTACTGCTCCCGGCCATATTGAAGGGGCAAAGCCCGCTCCTGGCCAGTTCTCTCGTCTGCGCCGTCATCGGCCTGATCGGCACCCCAATCATCGGCGGGTTGAATCGAAAATCACTGGCCGCTGTGGCCGGCATCATCGCCGGCGTCATCGCCGCCGGCCTCTTGGCCTATCTGACGGGGCAACAGGCCCGCATCACCGGCATCGAGTTTGAGTACGCCACGATGATGCTCGCCATCCCGAACCGACCGCCCCTCGACTTGCAGGGCGTCTATTTTGCCGGCGTGCTCATCGGCAGCCTGGGGGCCGTCATGGATACGAGTTTGACCGTCGCTTCGGCGGCCCAGGAGATCCGCCAGTTGCACAAGACTGTGGGCCGGAAAGAACTCTGGCAAGCCGGCATGAACGTGGGGCGCGACACGATGGGCATGATGTCCAGCACCCTGATCCTGGCCTATGTGGGCGGCGCCCTCTCCCTCCTCGTCCTGTTGATGGCTTACGAGACGCCAGCCCTGAAGATCATCAACTCCGACCTGCTCGTCAGCGAGATCATCCGCTCCGCCGCCGGTTCCATCGGCCTCATCCTCTGTATCCCCGTAACGGCCTTCTGTTCGGCCTTTCTGCTTTCAAGCTCCGGAACTGCTACAGACAGCGCAGACGAGGACAAGCGCACTGCCGATTGACGAAATGCCATCTTCTTTCCCACATGGAAGCTACCCCCACACTAACATCCCTGCGCCGCTGAAAATCAGCGGCCTTTTTTTTCGCGCCTTTTCTAAGATGTTGATCGGCACTGGCCGATTCGCCCTCCCCTTGGTGGAAGGGAACGACGACGCCGCGATTTGCCCCTCTCTCCGTTACCGTCTTCATTACCTTGCCCCCGGCCCCTGTTTTTTATTGTCTCCTTCACCACAATCCAGCAACAGGGCGACGTCGAGCTATGGGCGAGCCAGCGCATAGGATGGTATTCTCTGACGGAAAGTAATGAAAGCGCTGCGACCGTTCCATTCATAAGGAAAGGTGGCCTGTGACCCTATGAACAAAAACCGGACGTTGCTCCTGATCGGACTCTTTTTAGCCATGTTTTTCGGCGCCCTCGACCAGACGGTGACATCAACGGCCATGCCGACCATCATCGCCCAACTGGGCGGTTTTCCGCTGATGGCCTGGCTCGCCACAGCGTACATGCTCAGTTCCACCATCGTCGTACCCATTGCCGGGAAACTGGCCGATCAATTTGGACGCAAACCGGTCTACCTCTTTGGACTTGGCCTGTTTATGGCGGCCTCGGCCCTCTGCGGGTTGGCCGGTTCCATGGAGCGGCTCATTCTTTACCGCGCCCTCCAAGGGATCGGCGGCGGGGTGATGATGCCCATGTCCCTGATCATCATCGGCGATATCTTTACCGGCGAGGAACGGGCTAAATTCCAGGGTGTCTTCGGCGGTATCTTCGGCCTCTCCTCAATCATCGGACCCCAGATCGGCGGATGGTTTGTCGACCATTTGGCCTGGCAGTGGGTTTTTTACATCAACCTCCCCTTCGGGCTCCTAGCGGCGCTGTTCATCGCCCTCGGCCTGCGCGATGAGCGGATCCGCGGGAAAGCGCCCATCGATTACAACGGCATCGCCACCTTCACCATCGCCATGGTCAGCCTGCTGCTGGCGCTGAGCCTCGGCGGGACCGAATATCCCTGGCTTTCCTGGCAGATCGCCGGACTTTTCGCCGGCTTCGCCGTCTTCCTCCTTCTCTTTCTGCGGGCGGAAAAAAGGGCCGAGGAGCCGCTCCTGTCGCTGTCTCTCTTCCGCAACAGATCCTATGTGCTGTTAAACCTGATCGGCTTTTTCATGACCATGGGCATGTTTGGGGCCATCATGTTCATGCCCCTTTTCATGCAGGGTGTCGTCGGCGTAACCGCATCGGGTGCGGGAACGACGATGACGCCGATGATGCTGTCCATGATCGTCGCCAGCACCCTAGGGGGACGGGCGCTGCTCCGCCTCGGCGTGAAGCCGCAGGTTCTGGGCGGCCTGCTCATCATGATGGCAGGCTTGTTGCTGGTAACCACCCTGGGTGTCGGCGCGACCCGTTGGACGGCGTCGCTGTACCTGGTGATCATCGGCTTTGGGTTGGGCCTGGTCATGCCTGTGCTGACCATCGCCCTGCAAGAGATCTTCCCTCGCCACCTGCTTGGCGCCGTAACCGCCTCAGGGCAATTCTTTCGCTCCATCGGTGGCACCTTCGGTGTAGCCCTCTTCGGCGCTGTGATGAATCAGGTGTCCGGGCAGTCCCTCCGGCAGGATCTCCTGCCCCTGCTCGCCCAGGCCCCCGCCGTGACCCGACCCGTCGTCGAGCCGATCCGGTCACTGCTGGAGACCAACCCCCAGTCGCTCTACTCCATGCTGCTCCAGGGCGATGTGATGGCCCGGATCCCCGAATCCTTCCGTGTGCTCATCGAACCGGTGATCAAATCCTCCCTGGCTGCATCGATCCACGCCGTTTTCTGGACAGCCGCCGGCGCTACGGTGCTGAGCTTTCTCACTACCCTCTTCCTTCCCACGATCCGCATCTCCCAGGCCGCCACTGGCAAAGGGAGGGATATCGCCGGAGAAGCGGAGCGGCAGGCAAGCGCTGAGCCGGCGCTGGAAAAAGGCCCACGCTAGTGGCGGGCGCCCGCCGGTTTTACCGTTCAACAGGCCAACCAAAAAAAGAGCGCCGCCCCTGTAACAGAGACGACGCTTTGTTGACGACTGTTTTTCCCTTTTACAGTCGAATACCCTCAATCAAACGGTTCAGCCTCTCTACGCTGCGGACGTTATCATCGGTCCGTTCCATCATGGCCTGGACCGTCTGGGCAATGGCCGCCGACTGTTCGGCGATCTCCTCGGCGCCTTTGGCGCCTTCGTCGACAGCCTGGGTCACCTCTTGGATCGCTTTGGCGATCTCTGTCACAGAGGCATTCAGTTCCTGGGCGGTAGCAGAAAATTCGTCCATAATCGCCTTGACCAACACAGCGTCATCCCTGTATTGGCTGCCGACAGCGATCAACTGGCCATAATCGGCCAACACCTGCTCGTCAAAAAACCGCAGCATTTTTCCGGAACTGCCAGACAGATTCGCTACGGCTCCGTTGACCGCGCCGACAGTTGCTTGAATGTCGGCGGCTGCCCGAGAGGACTGGTCGGCAAGCTTGCGAATCTCTTCGGCAACAACGGCAAAGCCCCGCCCGGCATCGCCGGCTCGCGCCGCCTCGATGGCCGCGTTCAGAGACAACAGATTCGTCTGCTCGGTGATCTGCAGGATCGCCGCAGCTAACTGGTTGATCTGGTTCACCGCTTGTGACTCAGCAATGGCCTGCTCGACAAGTCCTTTGACATCTTCATAAACGACCTGAGCCTGATCATAGGAATGCTGGGCTGAATTCCGCAAATCTTCGGCGCGCCCATTGATCTCCAGCGATAAATCCGCCCCTTCACTCGCTTTGACAGCGACATAGTGAGCCGCCTTCTCCATCTCGCCGACGGAAGCGGTGATCTCCTCTGTCGATGCTGCCGACTGCTCCATACCGGCCGAGAGCTCTTCCGTGGCCGCCGAAGCGCGACCTGCCTGGTCGACAACCTGGCCGATATTTTCCTGAACCGACCGGGCGTTTTGCCGGATCGCCTCAGTTGACTCACTGATCTGGGCCGTCATCGCGCCGATGGTCTTTCGCATAGTCAGCATGGCCCGCGCCATGGCCCCCGTTTCATCTTTGGCGCCTGTCAGGTGATCATAACCTTTCTGATCCTCACGGAAATCAAATGCCGCTGTCTGATCGATCAATTTTGTCACCGTTATGACAGGTGCAAGAAAGCGGTTGGCGAGCAGCCACACAACGCCGGCGGAGAGCGCTGTCATCACCAGAGAAAGCAACAGAATGAAGCGCCCCATCTCTTCGACCGGTTTTTCCATATCATCCACACTGCCGGTCAGAACGAGGGTCCAATCCAATTCCGGAATCAGCACATAGGCAGCCAACTTTTGGGCGCCTTCAAAGGAATACTCGAGGTATCCCGGCGTCAGTTCCTGAACGGCTCCCTTGCGCTGTACCAGGTCGCTAATCTCCTGGACAGGGACTTGTTTTCCAAGCATTCTTTTGTCCGGATGGGTGATCAGGTTCCCCTTCTTGTCCACTAAAAAGCCATAACTGCTATCGGCATCAATAAAGCGCAGTTTCGACAGATCAGAGGTCAATTTATCGGCGAACACAGCGAAACCAACTGCTCCGATCGGCTTCCCCTCTCCCGATTTGACAGGGGCTTGATAGACGATGATCTGACTTTCCGTTGATTTTGAGGTCAGCGTTTCACTGATGACCGTTTGTCCAGTCGACATGGCTCTTCGAAAGTAGTCCCTTTCCGATATGTTCACGCCGATCAAACGGGGATCCGTGTCGACAACGATCCGACCTGTAGCATCGACGATGAAGATATGCTCTAGCTCTGGCGCCGCCTGAATCACTCTTTTCAGTTCCTCCGTCTCACTCATGATGAGTGACCGGGCTTTTTCGGCGCTTCCGGGCAAAGCGTTCTGTAGAAGCAAGTCGCTAACGGTTTGCTTCAGCGCCACCATCTCACTTCGCTTTTTCCAACCCTCTCCCTCGCGGACGATGTTTTCGGCTACCGTCAATCCGATCTGGTTGATGCTTCGCTTGATCTGCGCCAACATGATGTCGGCCGACCTGTTATAAGCCAACAGGCCGAGCATCGTTGAGGTGAGGATGATCAACGTCACCATGGTAGCCATAATCTTATACCGGAGCGAAATAGGAACCGCCTCCTATCTTTTAAAAGTGCGATTAAAGGATCGATTGAACGATTTCGCGGTTTCAAAAGGGCTGCTTTCACAGGAGCGATTGACGCTTCTGCCATAACCATTTTATAATCAATTAATGCACCTTGCAACTTTTTACACAATCACAATTCCGCCATTTGTTCTTGTTCATAACATCTTCACCATTTTCTACCTTTTCTCGATTTTCACATTTGCAATTCGAAGGAGGGAACACCGTTGAAAAAACGCATCCTCGTCGTCGTCGACGCCGCATTTATGCGAATGACCTTGCGAAAGATGCTGGAGGAAGCGGGCTATGACGTGATGGAAGCGCCCAACGGCAACGAAGCCGTTCGACTGTGGGAAGAACTGGCGCCCGACCTGGCCACGATGGACATCACCATGCCCGAAATGGACGGCATCAGCGCTGTCCGGGCGATCAGAGCCCTCGACCCCAAGGCCAAAATCGTCATGTGCAGCGCCATGGGACAACAATCCATGGTGGTAGAGGCGATCACCGCCGGCGCAAAGGACTTTATCGTCAAACCCTTTCAGAAGGAGCGAGTGCTCAAAACGGTCGGGAATGTGCTCGAATAATTGAAGCGAGTGTTCAAAGACATCGTGAAAAGCGAAAAAGAGGCAGTGCCATCGACGACGATGGCGCTGCCTCTTTTTATGTTCATCACAGCAGCCTTCCGCTGTTTCGCTGATTAACTTCCGAATTTCCAGGGCTTTTTCAGTTCCGAGATGTTGGATGTTTCCAGCGATTTGACTCGGAGCATCTGCTCCATCTTGTATTGGGCGATGTCATCGGTGAAGAACCATTCAAACATGTTGCATACTTCCTTTCGTCAGGCGGTTCATTGAGAACCGTTTTCATTTAGAAGTATACGCCTCCAATGTGCGTCCTGTCAACCCTGTTCTTGAGAAAACAACCCACTGCCGCCCATTTCTTGCGGCTTCTCTTCTTTCCCATATCCCGCTTTATCCTGAATAGACAGCGTTTTCCCTCTCTATGCATTGCCCTTTGCCTTCATCTTCCCGACTTGGCACTTGCCTCCAATGAAATTATCCGTTATACTCAAAGCATAGACATAACCTCTACAATTCCGCATAAGGTGTCAAAGGGGAGTAGCTCACTGCTGACGGGTCAACAGCCGGCTTGTAAAGGCCTGGCCCTCAGGGTTCTAAGACCAGCAAGACCTTTGATTCAAAGTCGCACTTTGAATCAAAGGTCTTTTTACATAAGTCAGATTCATGATAAAGGGAGTGCGCATGTTGGAATTCCTGGGGAGCATCAGCGGAATAAAATGGAGTGATTTTGCCGAGCCCGCCTTTTGGCTGGCCATCGGGAGCATCATCCTCATCGATTTGATCCTGAGCGGCGACAACGCGATCCTGATCGCCATGGCTTGCCGGAACCTGCCGAGAGAACTGCGGACCCGGGGCATCATCTGGGGCACCCTTGGCGCTATCGCTTTGCGGATGGTCCTCGGAGCAGTCATCATCTATCTGTTGCAGGTGCCCCTGCTGCAAGCGGCAGGTGGGTTGCTCCTCGTCTGGATTGCTCTTAAACTCTTGATACAAGAGGACGACCACAATCATGTGGATGCGCCCAATCGCTTGTGGCAGGCGGTCAAGACGATCGTGATGGCAGACGCCGTCATGTCCCTAGACAATGTGGTCGCTGTTGCCGGCGTGTCCCATGGCAAACCGGGCCTGCTCTGGTTCGGCCTGCTCGTCAGCATCCCCCTCGTCGTCTACGGCAGCCGCCTCTTCCTGGCTCTCCTTGACCGTTATACGATCATCCTCTACGGCGGCGCCGGCATCTTAGGTTGGACGGCCGGCAAGATGCTGATTCACGACCCGCTCCTCTTGTCGAGCCTGCAAACACTGGGCATGCCGCCTCTTTTGCTCAACGAATCCGCTGTCGGGGCTGCCGTCACGGCCATCGTCCTGATCACGGGATGGTTCATCAATGACCGCAAAAAGCGGAAGCCCGCGGGCAGAGAAGCGCAGATCCTGTAACCCCCATAATACAAGGACGACACTCGGCCTGTGACGCACCAGGCGAACGAAGGCATAAAGGGCGATCACGGGGGCATGCTACGGTCGGAGGAGGTGAGCGTATTGTCGCATATCCGGTGCAATGTTGAGGAGTGCCACTACAACAACAGCGAGATCTGCCAGGCATCGACCATCAAGGTTCGCTCCCGTGTCACTGACCACATGACCAGCATCTCTGACGATACGGCCTGCGAAACATTCGTTCCGAAAAAGGTGTGACCTTTTTCTCTCAAAGGCTCTCCCATGTCAAGGGGTTGTCTCATGTACCAGACAACCCCTTTGTTACGCCCTTTTGTAGTGGAATCGGTCACATCCATCTATTACGACATTTATGTTCTGTTTTTCTCAAATATGGACCATGTGTGTTCCACATCAACCGTCAATTCGACCAACGCACCCGGAGACAGGGGATAATCCTGCCATTCGCGCAAAGACATGCGGATTCGCCACACCTCGTTGCTCCGGCAAATCACCATCACCTGCGCGCCTTCCATGGTTACCTCGTCCACCACCGATAACCAGCGGTTGACCCTTCGCCCGGCGGGAGCTTTGGTCTGGTCACAAAAGGGAGGCGTCACCTTGATGTGTTCCGCCCGGACGCAGAGCCACCCTTCCTGATGGGTTGCCGCTTCGTTGCTTGCTCCCTTTCCCCCTCCATCGGTTGTCCAATCGAAGGACTCGGCGACAAATCGTCCGTCCCGGCATTGGACATCGTTGAGGCGTCCGTCTCCCCCATCGGTCGTGACAGGAATCAGGTTGTCCATCCCCATGAATCGGGCAGCAAAGAGGGTCTTCGGACGGTCATACATATCCAGCGGCGCTCCATCCTGCTCGATGCTTCCCTCCCGCATCAACAGCATCTGGTCTCCCAGCCGGATCGCTTCCCCAAAATCATGAGTCACATGGATCACGGCAATCCCCCGTTCCCGATGAAGGCGGCGCAGCAATTCCTGCATCTTGTCGCGTGTCCGGGGATCGAGGGCTGACAAGGGCTCGTCCAACAGTAACAGCGACGGCTCCGTCATCAGCGCCCGCGCCAGGGAAACCCGTTGCCGTTCCCCTCCGCTGAGGTGCCCGGGAAACCGCTCCAGGAGGTGAGCGATTTCCATCGATTCGGCCAGTGCTTCCAGCGATTTTTTGGTTTTATCACTATCGACGCCTTCTTCCTTCGGCACCCCAAAGAGGATGTTCTCACGAACCGATAAGAAGGGATACAGCAGGCTGTCCTGGTAGGCGAGACCAAACCGGCGCCGTTCCGGCGGCAGCGCGGTAATGTCTTTTCCATTAAAAGAGAGCGATCCGCCCGTGGCGGCGCGAATGCCGGCGATCATTTCCAGAAGCAAGGTTTTGCCGCATCCTGTCGGTCCCACGACGACCAGATATCCCTGCGGTTTTACCTGAAAAGTGATATCACGCAATTCAAAGGTTCCCGCCGACAGGTTCAGGTTTTTTGCCTCCAATAATCCCGGTTCTTTCTCCATGCGCTCCAATCGAAAGGCCCCCCTTTTCAAAAAGTTGCGTTATGTCCGCATCCCTGCGCCTGTGACACCACGAAAAATCACCAACACGGTGAGAGCGGCCAACCAGAGCACGGTAGCCGTGGTGAGTGCAAAGGGAAGATCGCCGACAGACACGCTAAGGTAAACAGCGGCAGAAAGGGTCTCCGTCTTCATCCGGGTCACACCCGCCAACATGGCCGTGGCGCCAAACTCACCGAGGGTCCGCGCCCAGGTCATGGCGACACCGCCAAGGATTCCTTTTCGCGCCATCGGGAGCGTTACCCGATAAAAGGTCTGCCACGATGTATGACCGAGGGTGCGAGCCACCTTCTCATAGCGGGGGTCGATGGCGGCAAAGGCTTGACTGAAGGTCTTGATGGCGAAGGGCGTGGCGATAAACCACTGGGCGATGACAACGCCACGGGCGGTAAACACGACATCCTGCCCCAATCGGGACAAGCCGTTGCCCAGGACTGGCCCGAAAAGGATCAGCAAGGCCACACCGGATACGAGGGGCGGCAACACGATAGGGAGATCGAGCAGCGTATCAAGGAGTGCTTTGCCGGGGAATGAATGCCGAGCCAGCACAAAGCCACAGGGAATGGCCGCCAACACGGCGGCGACGGTAGCGAGGACTGTTGTCCCCAGCGTAAACAGGGCGGCAAACTGAAATTCAGGGTTGGCGATGACCTCCCGAAACTGACCGGGCTGCCCATAGAGAAGGAGCACCCCGAACACAGCGGCCATGAACCCGGTCATCAGGACAAAGATCAACCGAAAGGAGCGTTCCATTGCGCCCGCCTCCTTCATCGATTTTCTCCAAAAAAAACTCAATGGCAGAATGGTGCGCTGCATCGCGCCTCTCGCCATTGAGACAGAACTGGTCTATCTACCGGATAAAACTGCACATAAACATACAAAAACGAGCTATGCGAACATGATAATGATCTGCGCCTTGCTTGTCAATCCTTACTTCCCTTGACATAGCACGTCCTTTCCACTATCATTTGAGTAAGGATTCCATCACGTTTTGTCTTATTCCCTTTTATCATCCTGCGCTCGACGGCGAGATTCGTCGTTTCTGTTCAATCTGTACAGAAACCTGAACTCGCCGTTTTTTCGTAACGAATTTCTCGTCTGCTCCTGAACCGCACCAGTGACGATGCAGGGGGAATGGCCATGGTCATCGACATGACGCCCATCTGGATTTCTTTAAAAACCGCAACGGTCACTACGGTGATTACCTTTTTCCTCGGCATCGCCGTCGCCCGTTGGATGACAACCTACAAGGGTACAGGTAAAAACCTGATCGACGGGCTGTTGACGCTCCCGCTGGTGTTGCCGCCGACAGTGGTCGGTTTTTTTCTGCTTTTGCTCTTCGGGAAAAACGGCCCTGTCGGACAGTTTCTGCACCAGATGGGGACGTCGATCATCTTCTCCTGGACGGCCACGGTCATCGCGGCGACGACAGTCGCCTTCCCGCTCATGTACAAAACGGCCCGCGGCGCTTTCGAGCAGGTCAACCCCAACTACCTGCATGCCGCCCGGACCCTGGGCGCCGACGAGTGGACCCTCTTCTGGCGCATCACCGTTCCCTTGGCTTGGCCGGGCATCGTCGCCGGCGTCATCCTCTCCTTCGCCCGCGCCTTGGGCGAATTCGGCGCCACGCTGATGCTGGCCGGCAACATCCCCGGGACAACACAGACCATCCCGGTCGCTATTTTTTTCGCGGCTGAGGGCGGCGATATGGACCGCGCCTTCCTCTGGGTCGCCATCATCGTCACCCTCTCCCTGGGCGTCATCCTGCTGATCAATGAATGGAACAAGATCCAAACGGTGCTGACAGCCCGATTCCTGACAAAGGGGCGCTTGCCATGGAGCTATCGGTCGATATCGAAAAACGATTTCCCGGCTTCTCTCTCCAAGTGAGCTTTGCCACCGCCGGAGAACCCCTCGGCCTGCTGGGCGCCTCCGGTTCCGGAAAAACCATGATCCTGCGCTCCATCGCCGGCATCGTCACGCCTGATCGGGGCCGCATCACCCTGAACGGCCGGGTGCTCTTTGACTCAGAAAAGGGGATCAACCTACCCAGCCGGCAGCGCCGCGTGGGCTTTTTGTTTCAAGATTACGCCGTCTTCCCTCACATGACCGTCGCCGAAAACATTCTCTTTGGCTTACACTACCTCGACATTCCCCAGCAGGAGCAGCGCCGGCGGCTGGAGGAAAAAATCGTCCAGTTTCAACTGGAGGGTTTGGCGGACCGCTTCCCCGGTCAACTGTCAGGCGGCCAGCAACAGCGCGTGGCCCTGGCCCGCGCCTTGTCTGTCGATCCGGACGCGTTGCTGTTAGACGAGCCCTTTTCCGCCCTGGACAACCACCTGCGCAGCCAGATGGAAAGCGAACTGCTGAAGACCCTGTCCGACTATAGCGGCGCAACCCTCTTCGTCACCCACAACCTGGACGAAGCCTACCGGGTCTGCCAGAGCCTGCTCATCCTCTCGAAAGGGCGCGTATCGGCCTTCGGCTCGAAGAAGGGGATCTTTCAAGCGCCGCCGACGATCACGGCGGCCCGACTGACCGGGTGCAAGAACCTGTCCCGCGCCCGCGTCCTTTCGTCCGATCGGCTGGAGGCGCTCGATTGGGGCTGCACCCTACACCTGGCTTCGCCGCCCCCGCCGTCGTCCGTCTATGTGGGCATCCGCGCCCGGCACCTGCGCATCGCCGACGGCCCGGGCGGCGTCAATACCTTCCCCTGCCGGTTAAGCCAGGTGATCGACATGACTGAAGGGAAAACGGTGCTGCTGGAACTGACGGGCGACGCCCCTTTCGATACTTCCCCCACTGAGGGGCGGACCCGACTGTCCTTGTATATGTCAGAGACGTCCTGGAACCGGCTCACGGATCGTCCCTTTCCGTGGTGGGTTCATCTGGATCCTGAACAGCTTTTCGCTGCCACAGACGACCCTGATCGGCCTGCCTGATCAGCCCCTTGGCGGAGCTTTTGCTTTATTCCGATTTTCAAAGCCCCTTTGGGAGAGATCCTATCGACGGAAGCGCGGTGGAAAGGGAGGGAGCGGCATGGTGTACATGACCGACGAGGCGATCGAGCGGCTGCTGAAGGAGGATGTGCCCTACATCGACTTGACATCGTTGATCCTGGGAATCAATGAGCAGCAAGGGCTCATGCGCTTCACCTGCCGGGAGCAGGCGGTGATCGCCGGCACGGAAGTGGCGCAACGCCTGCTGGCAAAATTGGGAGCCGAGACGATCACCCGGGTCGTTTCCGGTACGGAGGTAAAGGCTGGTGATGTCTTTCTGGCTGCCGCCGGGCCGGCCAAGGGTCTGCAGATGGCCTGGAAGGTCTGTCAAAACATTCTGGAATACAGTTCCGGCATCGCCACCCGGACGCGGCGGCTGGTCGAGCACGGGCGCTCCGTTAGCCCTCGCGTTCAGATCGTGACGACGCGGAAGATCTTTCCCGGCACAAAGGAACTAGCCATCAATGCCGTCATCGCCGGCGGCGGGTTTCCCCACCGCTTAGGGCTTTCAGAGACCGTGCTGATCTTCGCCCAGCACCTGAACTTCACCGGCGGTATTGACGGTCTACTGGCAATGATGACGGAAATACGCGCCCGGGCGAGGGAAAAGAAAATCATCGTCGAAGTGGCCGATCTGGAGCAGGCGCTGCGGCTGTGCCAGGCCGGTGTCGACGGTCTCCAATTTGACAAAGTCCCTCCGGCGAAACTGTCGGAAATGGTGGCGGCTATCCGGGCTGTCCATCCAACAGTGACGCTGATCGGCACCGGCGGGATCAACGAACAGAATGTGGCGGCTTATGCGCAGACCGGCGTCGATGTCATCTCGACCACTTGGGTCTATTTCGGCAAACCTGTGGATATGGGCGTGTCCATCACGCCTGCCTAGCCCAGCCTCATCCATAAGAGAAAAGCCAGGGTTCGCCTTTCGCGATGACCCTGGCTTCTTGCGTTATTGCTGCGGTACTTTGAACCCGAACTTCTTGAAGACCCCCGGCCCCTCCTTTTGCATGAAGGACAGAAAATCTTTCGCCTGTTCTTTCTGAGTGGAGAAGGTCAACGAGGCGCAGGGGATCTCGTCGATCACGTTGACAGCCGGGTCGATCTCCAGCACCTCCAACTTGTCTTTTTGATTGGACACACTGCTGTACTCAGCGATGCCGGCATCGCCTTGCCCCATGCCGATCATGGCAGATACCTTGGGGAGTGTTTCCACAGTGGCCAGGATGTTCTTTTCCACTGCGGCAGTGATGCCAAGCTGCTCAAAGGTTTTAAATGCATTTTTGCCGATCGCTGTCGCTTCTTTGTCAGGAAGCACGAGTTTCAATCCGGGACGGGTCAGGTCACGCACATCCCTGATCCCAGCCGGATTGCCCTTGGGGGTGATGATCGCCGGCACATGGTAGGCGATCGGGCCGACGACATTTTCGATGATCCCCTTCTTCTGGGCCGCCTCCACAAAGGGTTTGCCACCGGGGATGTAGATATCGCCTTTTTTCGCCGTTTCTGCCTGGCTGAGCAACGCGCCGGAATTGTTGAAGGTCAATTCGATTTTGACGCCGGTCTGCGCCTCATACTGGGCGGCGATCTCTGTCACCGGCTCTTTCAACCCGGCGCCCACATAGGCGAACAAGGGTTGTCCAGAAGGCGCCGGCTTCACCGCGGCCGGCCGATTCTCCGCCGCTCCCCCTGGGCCTCCCTGTCCTCCGCATCCAGTCAGCAGCGCCGCGGCCAGGGCGAGCAGAACCGCCCCACGGCCTAACCTCGCCCATGTCCCTCTTTTGTTCATCCCGATTCCTCCTTCAACCTTCATCGTTCGTGATGGGAATGAAAATGAAAAATTCTCAAAGGGCAATCCCCCCTTCATCGCCATAAGGAAGAAGGGCGTCTCGCCATTGAGAATCTTCGTCAACGTTGGAACAGCCGACCCGGCTCTATATATAAACCATGGTTCATGGTAAAATTACGGTTAAAGACAATGAAACGGAATGACTGGGGAGGAAACCATCGTGCCGGAGGATACGTCACTGACCCCGGAAGAAGTGGCCGAACGACTGCGCATCAAAAAAAATACGGTTTATGAGATGATCAAACGGGGAGATCTGCCGGCTTACCGGGTAGGGCGTAAACTTCGTGTGCTCTCTGACGCCGTCGATACGTACGTGCGCCAGGGTCAGTCTCCCGAGTCGCCCGGCAACGCCACCGTGGCAACGGCCCCCCTGCCGCCTGCGGCTTCCGGCGCCAACCCTTTTCCCGCCACGGCAACTCCCGCGCCAGGAGCATCCGCTCGCGCCCCCCTACCCACGCCATTTGATCCATGGGCGGCGCCCTTGCCGGGTATGGTGCTCTGCGGTCAGGATCCGCTCCTCGACATCCTGGCCAACCAGATGGAACGGCATCCGCGAGGTACGGCCATCTTGCGCTCCCATGTGGGTAGTTTCAACGGCCTTTTATCCTTGTATCAGGGAACGGCCCACATCGCGTCGGCCCATCTCTGGGACAGCGATTCTGGACAATACAACATCCCCTATATCCGGCGGCTGATTCCGGGGATCCCGACGGTTCTCATCGGGCTCGTTCGCCGGATGCAGGGGTTCTACGTGGCCCAGGGAAACCCGAAAAACATCGCCGACTGGCACGCCTTCTCCCGGTCCGATATCCGCTATATCAACCGAGAAAGGGGCTGCGGGACCCGGGTGTTGCTGGATGAAAAGCTCCGGCAACTCGGCATCGACAGCCAACAGATTGCAGGCTATCGCAAAGAGGTCTTCTCCCACCTCTCCGTCGCCAGCGCCATCGCCAGAGACGAAGCCGATTACGGTTTGGGAACAGAGCGGGCCGCGCGACAGGTGAGCCAGGTGGACTTTGTGCCCTTGCAGAAGGAAGAGTATCATCTCGTCGTCAAAAAAGAGGATTTCGTCAAGCCGCTCTTTCAGAGCTTGTTGGAGATCATCCGATCCGCCGAGTTTCGGGCGGAACTGCGCGGGATGGGCGGCTATGATCTCGACGGCCTTGGCGAGATCGTGGCCGAGATTTGATCGCCCGTCGATCGACAGGCACAACATAATCATACCGTATAAAACAAGCTAAAACAACAAACAAAAGAACAAGAACTTCTGCTTTAGTTATGACGGACTGCCCTCTGAAGCAGGGTTCTTTTTTTGTTTTACCAGGTATTTTTTCAACCCTCATCGTGAAAAGACTTATAAAAAGATAAAGCTTGACATCCCAAGAATATCGTACTATTTTAAAATTACGTTATGTTTCTTTCAGATTCATTTCTTCTATTTTAATCGTAGCCCGATGAATCTCAATGAGGAGATGGCGGTCACACCTGAGCCATCCCATTGAGATTTTTTTGTTGAAAGGGGGTCGTCTGTCTGCTCTTTCCGTTCTCTGAAACAACACCATCGAAATGACGGCACGAAGCAACCCCAATAAAAGGTAAGGAGGCGCTTGATGTGAAACATGGAAAATGGCTTTCCCGTATCTCCCTTCTTTTTTTCCTCGTGGCCACTCTGTTGTCCGGGTGCGGTTCTCCCCCACCGGCGAAAGAGACGGCTGCGCCGGTCAACCTGACCGTCTCTGCTGCGGCCAGCCTGAAAGATGCCCTGACGGAGATCAAAGACCTCTATGGCAAAGAAAAACCGAACGCCACCATCTCCTACAACTTCGGCGCCTCCGGTTCACTGCAACAGCAGATCGAGCAGGGCGCGCCGGCGGATATCTTCATCTCAGCGGCGCCCAAGCAAATGGATGATCTGCAGGCCAAAAACCTCATTGACACGACGACCCGCAAGGATCTGCTGGAAAACAAAGTCGTCTTGATTTCCGCCAAAGATTCTGCCATCACCGGTTTTTCCGACCTGGCAGGAGATAAGGTGAAGAAACTGGCCCTTGGCGAGCCGCAGAGCGTCCCCGCCGGCAAATACGCCCAAGAGGTGTTGACGAAACTAAACCTGGCTGAAGGGGTAAAGGAAAAGACGGTCTTGGCCAAAGATGTGCGTCAGGTGTTGACCTATGTGGAGACGGCAAACGCCGAAGCGGGTATCGTCTATGAAACAGACGCGAAGGTCTCCGACAAGGTCAAAATCGTAACGCGGGCGCCGGAAGGCTCCCACTCGCCGGTCCTCTACCCAGGCGCCGTCATCAAAGACAGCAAAAACGCCAAAGAGGCCGGGGAGTTCCTCAAATACCTGCAAGGTCCCGCCGCGAAGGCTGTTTTTGAAAAATACGGTTTTACCGTCTTGAGCAAGTAAGTCGAACACCGGTCTGATTCCTCCTATCGGCGCTGACGTTTACTCGCTTGATTGACTCTCTAGCGAAAGTATTGTTTGTAGAATTTGGCTGTTGGTTTTTTATTCATCATAAAAGGTTTTTTTCACTATTTGTCGAAATATTACAGTGTTGATGTTCCACCAATCATAAAAAGGAGGAGCCGTTATGAAACTAACCGCCAGAAACCAATTAAAAGGCACAGTCATCGAAATCAAGGAAGGACAGGTCATGGCCGAGGTCGTTTTGGACATCGGCGGCGGCAACCAGGTCACCTCGATGATTTCCAGGGACGCCCTGAATGAGTTGGAGTTGAAGGTCGGCTCCGAAGCGGCGGCGATCATCAAATCGACATCGGTCATGTTGATGGCCTAGTTCACAAATCCCTCCATACATGGTAAGTCCCCAGAGGCATCGCCCTGGGGACTTGCCTTTTTTTGCTGGTGTTGACAACAGTGAGGTCGGTTTGCGATAAAACAGTCGCTTTCCAAAATGTTCACCCTGTGTTCACAGTTCGGACACAATGGCGCGCTACAATAAGACCATCAAATCCCACCAAGACAAATGCGCGAACATTAACACCAGGCTGATCTTCTCGGTCAGCCGGCACCGGCGCAAGAGGATGGGCAGGCAAAAACGTCGAATTAGGCGGATAAGAGAACTTCGCCAGGGAAACGGTGCTCCATAGGGCTTGCCTTATGGAGCATTTTTTCCTTAACCGCGCGCCAGCCTACTTTCGGGCATAAAGGAGTAGTCCTCATGACAGCAAAACGAATTCTGATCGCGGACGATGAATCGCGCATGCGCAAACTGGTCGGCGATTTTTTAAAAAAAGAAGGCTTTCTCGTCACCGAGGCCGAAGATGGCAAAGCGGCTTTGGAATTGTTTTTCCAGCAACCTTTCGATCTGGTGATCCTTGATGTGATGATGCCCGGTTATGACGGTTGGGCCGTGTGCCGAGAGATCCGCAAGCAGTCCCGCGTCCCTGTGATCATGCTGACGGCCAAGGCAGAAGAAGTCGATCAATTGTTCGGTTTCGACCTCGGCGCCGATGAGTATGTGACGAAGCCCTTCAGCCCGCGCATCCTGGTGGCCCGTGTCCAGGCCCTCATTCGGCGGCTGGAGAACAACCAGAAATCCCTTCTTGCCTTCGGCGACCTCCTCATCGACCAAACCGGCCGCATCGTCACCGTCAAGGGGGAACGCGTTGACCTGACGCCCAAGGAGTTTGACCTCCTCCTGCACCTGGCCGGAAACGCCGGCAAAGCCATGAGCCGGGAGCAGGTGCTCAATGCCGTCTGGGATTACGACTACTACGGCGACGCCCGGACCGTGGACACACACATCAAAAAACTGCGCCTGAAACTGGGGGATGCGGGTCAACAGATCCAAACGGTGCGCGGCCTTGGGTACCGCTTTGAGGCGCAGCCATGAGACACTCCATCAAATTCCGGCTCTTTCTGGCCATGAGCGCCATGATTCTCTTCTTTGTCCTTCTTTCCTCCCTTCTCGTCTCCACCAGCCTGGGGAGGTATTACATCTACAAGAAGACGTCCGAGTTGCGCGACAGCAGCCAAATCGTGGCGACGCTGGTTCGAGAGGACCCGTTAGATCTCTGGGCAGCCATGGAACGGTTGGAGCGAACCCGCGCGATCAGCAGCACCCTCATGGACGCAAACATGAACATCCTGTACAGCACCTTTCCCGGCCCTCCGCCTGAAGGCGACCTGCGGCAGGGCACGCCGCCGCCCAGCGATAATTCCATCCCATCCAAACCGGGAGAGGCGCCCCATCCCCCCAACGCCGCGGCGAAAGAGAAAGAGGACTCTCAAAACGGAGACAGCCGTCCGATTATGTCGGATCCTCACCTGGCAAAGTTTCGGGATCAGCAGCTTTTTCAGTTAAAACAAGGGATTGAATATGGTCGCCAACAGCTGGAACGGGGCGAAGCATTCACGGAAATCCGGGAGGATCCCCGGATGCATACCCAGTTCCTCAACGTGATCACGCAGCTTCCCAATGGGGATTACCTCTTTCTCAGCACCCCCCTGGCCGCGATCCAGGAAAGCGCCGCTGTGGCCAACCGCTTCTTCCTCTTCACCGGTCTCATCACCCTGCTCCTCGGCAATGTCATCGTCTTTTTCTATACCCGCCGGTTCACCCGGCCCATCCTGGAGATGAACGACATCGCCCGGCGAATGGCGACACTGGATTTTCAGAAAAAGGTGGCCCCCGGCAGCAAGGATGAGTTGGGGCAGTTGGCCGAGAGCATCAACTCCCTTTCCGATCAGTTGAGCCACTCCATCACAGAACTGCGGGAGAAAAACGCCCAATTGCAGACCGACATCGAACGGGAACGCAAGATCGATGAGATGCGCAAGGAGTTCATCTCCAACGTGTCCCACGAACTGAAGACGCCGATCGCCTTGATCCAGGGGTATGCCGAGGGGCTGAAAGTCAATGTGGCCGATGACGAAGAGAGCCGCAACTACTACTGCGATGTGATCATGGACGAGTCGCGCAAGATGAACAAGCTGGTCTTGGAACTGCTCGACCTCTCTCAGATCGAATCCGGCCAGTTTCATCTGGAACGAAGCGCCTTTGACGCCCTCGCCTGGGCGGAAACGGTGATGGGAAAATTCACGCCTCTGCTGCGGGAACGAGGGATCCAGTGGACCGTTGACGGGGAAGGCGGTCTGTGGGCTGACGCCGATCAAGAGCGGATGGAGCAGGTGCTATCCAATTACCTTACCAATGCCATTCACCATATCACCCCACCCTTTCAACTCACGCTCCGCGTCATCGCTCGCGACGATAAAATCCGCGTCACCCTCTTCAACTCGGGCAACGGAATTCCCGAAGAGGCGCTCGATCAGATCTGGACCAGTTTCTATAAGGTGGACAAGGCCCGCACCCGCGCCTACGGCGGCACCGGCCTCGGTCTTTCCGTCGTCCGGGCGATCCAACGGATGCACCAAAACAGGTATGGCGCTGAAAACGTGCCCGGCGGCGTGCTGTTCTGGTTTGAACTGGACAAAGCGGCAGAGAGCACCTCGATATGACCGCTCTGACCGGGATTCCCTCCCCGGCAGGATTCACTTTGACAGAAAACGTAGGAAACACTCCCACCCTTCCCATCGTAGAATAAATGTTGAGAATACCCAACGAAATCGTAAGGGGGGCTGCGCATGCAGGGACGCTCCGATTCATTCATCACCGGTATTGATGTCTCCAACTATCAGCCCAACGTGGATTGGACCCAGGTCAGCGCTAGCGGCATCGCCTTCGCCTACATCAAAGCGACGGAGGGGATGCGAACACAGGACGCGATGTTTCCGACCCATGCGGCTAACGCGCGAGCGGCCGGCATCCCGGTGGGCGCCTATCACTTCGCCCACCCAGAGTCCAATACACCACAAGACGAAGCGAACAATTTCCTGGCGGCGCTGAATTCGGTCACCACCGATCTGGCGCCGGTCCTCGACCTGGAATCGCCGCCCCAACAAAACAGCGCCCTGACGGGCGATTTTATCGCCAACTGGGCGCGCACCTTCATCAACCTTGTCGCTGAAGCGACCGGGAAAAGGGTCTTTCTCTACACGGGAAAGTGGTATACCGATATGTACGGTGTCACCGGACTGTCTGACATCTCCCTCTGGATCAGTTACTACTCCACCTCTGCGCCGCCCGACTTTGCCGGCTGGACAGAATGGACCATGTGGCAGTATACCGAGTCGGGCACGGTAAACGGCATCTCGGGCAATGTGGACATGAACCTGGCCGTCTCGCTGGACGCGCTGCGCGGCATTGCGACACCGGTCTATGCCACGAAAAAAGTGCAGATCAACGGCAAGCCCTGGATGGACGGCATTGTCGTCAACGATGAAACCTATGTGGTATGGACGGCGCTGCAAGCCTTCAACACGCCCTATACGTACAAGGGCAACGGTGTCATGACCATCGATGGCGCGGATGTGCAAGGCGTCGTCTACAACGGCGACACCTACCTCCTCTGGACGACGCTCGCCAAAAACGTGCAGTCCATCGCTATCGACGGCGGTTGGAACTTTGTCTACTGTCCCACCAAGAAGGTGCAACTCAACGGCAAGCCCTGGATGGACGGCATCGTCATAAACGATGAAACCTATGTGATATGGACGGCGCTTCAGGAGTTTAAGACGCCTTTCACCTACAAGGGCAACGGATTGATGACCATCGACGGCGTGGACGTACAGGGCGTCGTCTACAACGGCGACACGTACCTCCTCTGGAATACGCTCGCCAGGGATGTGCAGGCTCAGCCGATCACCGACGGTTGGAACTTTGTCGTTTCTTAAAAAGGCAGGACCTCGCGTTCGGCAATAACCCCTTCAGCCAATACAGCCCATCCGTTGATGTCGGATGGGCTGTATTTTTGCCTTCGGTTAGTTTGGCTTGCTTGGCCGCCATACCCCGTCGTAAAGGCGGCAATTATTCAGTAGATAGGAACTCAATCGATGCAACCGCATCCCCTCTTCCCACAGTTCGTCGCACTTGTTCTGCAACTGGCCCTCATCCAAGCCGCATGCCAGGATCTCCTTTTCTCTGCTGCGACGCCATACCGCCGTATAGAAGGTCTGGTGGTTCAACACATAGGGATTCAAGGAGTGCAGCCCCCATCCGGCTTTCCTCAGTTCCTCCTGTTTGGCGAGAAAATTGCGGTATGTCCACCCGTACACTTGGATCTCGTCTTGTCCACCCGGCCTCCAAACCGCCGTGTAGAGCGGCGTTTGATCAAGAACCACAACGTTCAAAAGATGCAAGCGCCATCCCTGTCTCCATAACTGGTCGTATTGAGGGCGATATTCTTCGTACCGGCGTCCAAAGACCAGCATCTCCGCTCCCTCGCCGGGCCGCAGGATTGCATTAAACCGCAGCTGGTTGTTTACGGCAACAGTGTTCAGTTGCTGGAGACGCCACCCCTGTCCGTGCAATTCATCGTATTGCTTGCGCAGCTCCTGCGGCTGAAGTTCGTACAATTGGGTCTCCCTTTGCCTATCCTTCCGCCAAACGGCGCTGTACAGGAGCATATCCTTCTCCGTATGGGTATCGAGAATGTGCAGTTGCCACCCCTGATTCCACAAGTCATCATATTTCGCTCGGTAATCATGGTAGAAGGAACCGAAGATTCGTTTTTCATCATACCCAACGGCAAAGGCGATGTATTTAACGTCTTGGACTTCTGTCCCCTGGAGCAGCGTGAACTTAACTGTGTAGAGCCCTCCGGTGAGATTTTCGGCCGGAAGGACGCCTGTAAAGGGTTGTGTCTCAGTATGGCCCGGTGACTGGTTGGGGCGCAATGGGCGGCCCTTGACCTCCACTTCAGGATGGGCGATGGGTCCTGAGACAGGAACCAGTTCACCTTCCTCCGCCCCGGAAAAGAGTTGAACCGTCGCGCTGTATCGATAGGTCGTAAATGTGGTGTTCTGTATGGCAAACCGGTACTCCAGCGCGTCGCCCGGCTCCAGGGAAAATGCGCAACCAAACCGTTTGTTCGCGATCAACGCATGATTGGCATCTTTGAAGTAACATCCGTCGGTATGACCATCGACACCGCCCCACTGCCATGTGCTGATGACAGCGCCTCCTCGTCGCAGGACAAGGCCTCCCGGGGAATTTGTCAGATGCTCTCTCACCCAGAGGGCGCCGCGACGATTTTTTTCCGGACGAGGCGGCGCCAAAAAAAACAATGTCCCAAACCCTTCCTTCTTTACGTCGTCATCGCTTGCGTTCGCTATGGCGTTGATCACATCTTGCCGCAAGTTCTCCCAGGGCATCACAACCCAGTGCCCGCCGCCCGAATCGTTGAGGTAGATATTCTCTCCGTCACTCCCAGTGATCAGTCGCGTATGATGCCATCCTAAAGCAACGGGACGACGGGCCAACCCGCGTTCGCGTTTTCCCCAGAGCACACTCTCCACGTAGGCTTTGAATTCATCCCACCGCTGTCTCCAATCATCAGGATTCCGCGACGGAAACAACCACAGCTTGAACTCAAAGAAATCATTGCGGTAACCGTTGCTAAACTCACCTGCATGTTCTTCATCGAGCATGCCGACAGCCTTCAGCGTATCCTGCCAAAAATAGGCCCGCTCGTGATCCTGCTTGCCCTGTCCGGCAAGATACCATAAGCCGGTTTCGCCCCATAGGCTTCCCAACCCACCGGTGGGCCATTTGCCTTGATGAAACTGCGCGCAGTTGGTCAGCGTGGCGAGGTTGCACCATACGCCTGAATCTTGCCGGTAACAGGGGGCGCTCAAGGGTTGATGGGCCAGTATGGGAAACATATCATTCGGAATAGAGGGGTCAAACTCGCCGAGATCTGCTTGGGGGGGTTGCTTTTTGTCGCGAAGTTGTTTCTCTGACATAGGCATCCTCCTTTACGCATCGAAATAGGTGTTTTTTAGGAAACGATTAGGAAACCTATTCCCTGGTATTTTTACTCATTGTAATTCTAGATATTTGTTCGCTTTCCTTCTAATTTCTTTTTTGAAAAGTAGATGCAACACATTCTTGTTAGCGGTCATCCTTCAGTGCCGCAATTGTCACTCGAATATATATAAAAAAAAGCCAAGTGAACGCTACCGTGCGTTCACTTGGCTTTTTCGTCTGTGGTGTTTCAATCGTAGTGTCTTTTATTCTTTGGCTACCTCTGTCGCCATGGACCTTTGCCCCTGGTCGTTAGCTCCCTTTTCCTGCGCCCGCAGGTGGTGGAGATAGCGGTTCGTCTCGGCCACGACGACGCCGGAAAGGCCGAGGAGGGCGATCAGGTTCGGGATGGCCATGAGGCCATTGACGATGTCGGCTAAGAGCCAGATGGCCTCCAACTTCAGGAAAGCGCCGACTGCCACCAGGAGAATGAAGATGATCCGGTAAGGCATGATCGCCTTGACGCCGAAGAGGTACTCACAGCAGCGCTCACCGTAATAGTTCCAGCCCAGGATGGTCGTGAAGGCGAAGAGGGCCAACCCCAGGGTCAGCATGGCGGTGCCCAGCAGGGGGAATCCGGCGGCGAAGGCGGCCTGGGTCATGGCCGAACCGGCCAGGTCGCCCGACCACACACCGGTGACGATGAGCACCAGGCCGGTCATGGTGCAGATGATGATCGTGTCGATGAAGGTGCCTGTCATGGAGATGAGGCCCTGTTCGGCTGGCCACTTCGTCTTCGCCGCCGCCGCCGCGATCGGCGCGCTGCCGAGACCCGATTCGTTGGAAAAGACGCCTCGGGCGACGCCGTTGCGGATCGCCATCATCACCGTCGCGCCGAGGAACCCGCCGGCGGCAGCCGAACCGGTGAAAGCGTTGCTGATCACCAGTTGAATGGCATGTGGCAGTTGGTCGGCAAAGATAGCAAGAACGCCGACGCTGATGACAACGTAGAAGATGGCCATGAAGGGCACGATCTTCTCGGAAACCGTGGCGATACTCTGGAGTCCGCCCAGGGTAATCAGCGCCACAAGCACGGTGATGACCGCAGCGGTGACGGGAATGGGAACACCGAGCCCTGATTCACAAGCCGTCACAATGGAGTTGACCTGGGGGAAGGTGCCGATGCCAAAGCAAGCGACCAAGACGCCGCTGGCGGCAAACATGATGGCAAGCGGTTTGTACTTGCCGCCAAGGCCATTGACGATGTAGTACATGGGACCGCCGGAGATCTGCCCATTGGCGTCGACAGAGCGGTACTTCACGGCCAGGAGCCCTTCGGCGTATTTTGTCGCCATGCCGAAGAAGGCGGCCATCCACATCCAAAAGAGGGCGCCCGGCCCCCCGGCCTTGATGGCGGTGGCGACACCGACGATATTCCCTGTGCCGACAGTGGCGGCGAGGGCAGTGCAAAGGGCGCCGAAGCTGTTCACATCGCCGTCACCATCGTTTTTGGCGGTGAAGATCAGCCGGAGGGCCAGCGGCAGGCGGGTGACCTGCAGGAGGCCAAGCCGGGCAGTCAGAAAGATGCCGGTGCCAACAAGCAAAATGAGCAGCGGCGGTCCCCAGACGAGACTGTCGATCTGGTCAAGCAGTTGGATCATGTCCACGGTAGTCAACTCCTTCTTGTATTGAGAAAACGAAAAAAAGCCAAATCGATGATTTGACTCTGAAGAGAGGATCTATGAAAAAGTTCTTGTCACTGTAAGGGGCAGATTCGTCTCATTCAACGAACGATAAGACGCATCCGAACCGTTCCCGGTTCACACTGAACCGGTATTGACTGTTGGCCACTTTTCCACTTTCTCGCTCTGTCCTTTTGCCTGAGAGATTGAACAGTCGACTCGACCGCTTTGCCCCTTCGGCGCCCTGTCTGGCAGGGTCTCTCCAGAGTTTCGTCTGCTTGCGGTTCTCCCTGATAGGACAGGGGCCTGAGAGTGTGACTCCTTCGGCGGGTCTGACGACCGCTCTCCCGTAAGCTTCATCCGAATCGATATGGTGTTGTACGGGTGCATTATACCGTTGCTCTATAACGAAGGCAACGTTCTTGTGAAAAGTTTAATTTTTCAGAATCGATCGAATGCAGGCGTACGGTGTAACGCAACCTAAGGTCTACCTTTCGACAAAATGGCTCGATTGCGCTTATTCCTTGACTTGTATTTCCACGCACTGTATCTTAAATATAAATCGATAGCGCATCTCAGCGGCGAGATGTCCTCATTGCGGGACGCTCGCCTTTTTTGGTTATGAACGATAGGCCTGTTTGCGCCTGCGAAAAACGGGGAATGGAAGGGGCGACTGACATGCAGGAACAAGATAGCGAAAGCAAAAAAAGGGAGCCCGCCGAGATGACTGTCATCGCCTTGCGGCCCTGTCCCGTCTGCCGCAAACAAGGCCAGTCAACGGTGCGGCGCGTTACATCCTTTGACGAATGCCCCTCCGGCGCGCTGCTCGTCGGAAAATGGCTCTTTCCCATCCCGTTGGTCCTCTGCTGTGGCGACAGGCAGCCGGCCACACTGGCCAAGCTGATCTGGACACAGCCGGAACCGGGGGAATCGGGCCTGCTGCGGATCGGGTCGCAAGACCTCCCCGTTGTCTCGAAAACTCCCTCGTCCTACGCCGTCGCCATCTCCCCTGACGAATTGGCGGAACGGCAGACCCTCTGGATCGCTCAAGAGGCGCTTTGGCTTCACTATAAACAGGAATACTTGCGTCGCTGCCAGGCCTTTTTCGAGGCCAGTTGGCCCCTGCCCGCCCGGGAGATGGATCCCTGGGCGCTCGTGGATACGCTGGCCAGCATTGATATGCTGCCGCAGGCGTTGCAAAACCTGGCAAAGGATCCCGCAGCGCGGCGACACCCCAGGGGTGATAAAAAACGATATCTGGTCGTCAAAAAGATCAAGGAGTCTGTTGTCCGCGATTACCCGCCAACAGAACTGGAGCGGTTTTTTCATGCCACGGTGACGGCCTTTATCCACTTCGCCCTGCTGCCCGGGATTTATTCCGGCAAGTGGGATGTGGCAGATGGGGAGAAACGCCTCGGCCCCTCCGCCCTCACCTTTGCCCTTCTGACCTTTCCCTTGGTGGACAAGTTGAGCGATATGCGAACGGCCGCCCTCCTGGAACTGGCCGGCGGTGCGGCTAAGGAAAGCGGCGCGCCGATTCACCGGTACGCCAGGACGTTGCAAAAGCAATTGTCGGATAAGCAATCCGACGTCGAACGTCTATCGACAGACTTGGGCCACATGCGGGAGCGATTGGTCGTCGCTGAAAAAAAGCTGCATGAGAGCAGGGAGGAAAGTCGCCGGCTCCGGGACTCCCTGGCGGCGACCCAACAGGAACCGGCGGAATCGGCCTATGCCCGGAAAGTGCAAGCGCTGAAGCGCCGTCTCGAGGACATGGAGGCAGAGTTGAAGGCCCTCCGGATCCAACAAGCGCGGCATGCGCGACGGGTAAAGGTCAGTCACGGGAGCCCCATGCTGATCGCGGCCAAGTTTTTAACAAAAGGGCTCGCCCAAAAAGAGGCGTCCCCTGGCCTGGCGGAAGATGCGGAAAGGGCTGGCGCCGCCTTGCGACCGGTCGACTTCACCCGGCTGGCCGGTCTCACCATCGGCATTTTCGGCGGCATCGGGGACAAGCAGCCTCCCGATGACCTCCCCTGCCGGCTGATCCTGCATGACGCTGAAAAGGAGGCGGCATGGCGAGGAAGCCTGCCCCAGTGCGATGTGCTGGTCGTACTCACCCGAGCCATCTCCCATCAGGCCATGTGGGCGATCAAGGAACACGCTGACGTCACCGGCAAGCCGATCTTTTATTCCCGTCATTTGAGCATCCCCGTGATCCTGCGCAACATGGCCGGTAAACTCGCCAAGGATGACGCCGCTCAAGGCGCTGAACGATCGCCCCATCAAAAATGACCTGGGCAGCCCTGTTTCGAAACAGGCTTAAATCCCCTCTCCTCCTTCGTGCCCGTTCAGGCGGACCTTGCGGTAATCACCGGAAAATCCCTGGTACACCTTCTGCAGTGTCGCCCGGTGCAACAGATCGGCCATGCAGTCACGAATGTTCCCCATCAAGGGACGAAAATAGCAGATATCCTCCTGGCTGCATTTTTTATACTCGGCCACGGAGACACAACCGACCGGCGCCAGCACGCCGTCAAAGTAACGCACCACTTGCCCGATCGTCAGTTCCTCCGGTTGAACAGCGAGACAGTAGCCGCCGTTTTTCCCGGGAACGCTATCGACCCAGCCGTTCGCTTTCAGTTCCAGCATGATGTGCTCGAGGAATCGCTTTGGAATGTTGTTGCGTTTGGCCAGTTCCCGGATCGACACCGGGCCCGCCTCCCGGTTCTCGAGCAATGTAAACAAGGTGCGCAGCGCATAGTCCGTTTTTTTGGAGATCCGCATGATGTCTCGCCCCCTGCCTGCCGTCCCAAGCGCACCGTCACCGCCATCACTATTGATAAAACGTATCAGGCGCTCCGAAGAGATATGCCAAAAAAACCGGCAGAAGTGACAGGCCATCGTCTGTGGCACGGAAATGCCGATAGGGGCGCTCCGATCGTTCTTCCCGTATCCTGGCGGCAATCTGTACCAAAAGGGACATGATCTTATGAAAAACTGCCGGTATTTCCGGCAGTTGGTGGAGAGCACCGTCGATTCGGACATCGCCTAGGGGATAGGCGTTGCCGAAACCTCGGCCGAAGCAGCGGCTTTTCCCTCAACCGATCCACAGTCCTTCCACCCGAACCTGCAATCCGGCGGGCGTCCGGTTGACGTAGTTGACGAGGCCGCTGTGCCGCCAATGCAGCATGCACCGGCGAGGCTGGAAGAAGTAGCGCATCCCGAGTTTGACATCGACGCGCGATTCGCTGATCAGCCCCTCATAGCCCTCGGCGATGTAATAACCCATGTCCTTGTAGCCTTTATTCCGGGGATCCAACGGTCCTGTCACAAACCAGGTGATCACACCGGTCTTGTAGTCGACGGTGTGGACGATCCCGCAGTGGGTGATCGGGCATCCGCAGGACATCCCCAAGGGACGGCCGATCAGGATTTCACCTTTTTGAATCTCCAACTCCCGGGTCAGCATCGGGTTGTGCGGGATGATCACTTCACGGGGCCCCGGATCCTCCGGAAACTGGTCGAGGAAGAAATCAAAGTCCCGGCCCAGGCTGTCTTTCCATCTCCCTTCTTCCGAATCGACCCGGCGTTGCCCCTTTTCGTTTTGAACACCGGCGCCACAGGCGACCGCACAACTTGCCTTGTCGGCTCCGCATCCGGCTGCGTTGGAACCGGTAGCGGGCGCGGCCGGAAACGTCGACGTTGCTGTGAGCGCCGGCGTTTTTCTTTTCGGCTGGGCCGTGCCCAGCTTATGCTCGGACAGGTAAATGCACCGTTTGATCTGTTCCGGATGGCTGTTTAAAAAGTTCCCAAAGTCTTCGCAACTGCGGTAGCCGCAGAGACCGCAGTTCATGCCCGGCAAATTTGTCACGCCGCTCATTCCTCTCCACATGTATCGACCATTGTCCCCATTGCCCTTTTGTGCGCCCGCCCCTACCCGGCCCATGATGTGAGGGGGCGCAGTTCTTTGACGATGCCGGGGAGAAGCCGCAAAAAAGTCTCCACTTCCTCTTCCCGGTTCATCCGCCCCAGGGTGATGCGCAAGCCGCCGCGCGCCTGCAAGGGGTCATAGCCCATCGCCTGCAGGACATAGGAAGGCTCTGTGGCGTGATTGGAACTGCAAGCGCTTCCCGACGATATGGCGATCCCCGCTTCATCCAAGGCAAGGAGCAACCGGATGGCTTCCCCCTCCTGTCCGGCGAAGCCGAGGCAAATGTGCCCCGGCAAACGGCGCAGGGGATGACCGATCAGGTAGGCGTTCGGAATCGCATCCAGCACGCCCCCGATGAGCCGGTCGCGCAAGCGCACTAAACGGGCCGCTTCCTCCACCAGGATGGTGCGGGCGATCTCGCAAGCGGCGCCCAATCCAACAATGGCGAACACATTTTCCGTCCCTGAACGGCGCCCCGATTCCTGTCCGCCGCCGTGAACCAAGGTCCGGATGTTGACGCCTTTGCGGGCATAAAGGGCGCCCACGCCTTTCGGACCGTGAATTTTATGGCCCGACAAGGAGAGCAAGTCGACGGGGCAGTCCTGCATATCGAAGGGAATCTTCCCTGCCGCCTGAACCGCGTCGGTGTGAAAGAGCGCGCCATGGTTGCAGGTGATGGTTGCCAGTTCCCGGATCGGTTGGATGGCGCCAACGACGTTGTTGGCGGCCATGATCGATACGAGTCGCGTGTGAGGGCGCAGCGCCGCCGCCAGTTGTTCCGGCTGAACGAGTCCGTCCGAATCGACGCCCAGGTAGGTGACCTCGGCGCCCCGCTGTCCCAGATACCGGCACGCTTCCAGCACGGCCGGATGTTCGATGGCGCTTGTGATCAGATGAAAGGGCTTTCCGTCGCCGGCTTCAAAGACCCCGATCAGCGCCATGTTGTCGGCCTCAGTTCCGCTGCCCGTAAAGATGATTTCATCGGCTGAACTGTTGAGCAACGCCGCTACTTGCCGGCGCGCCGTCTCCACCGCTTCGCGGGCTTCCCGTCCGAAACTGTGCAGGCTCGAGGGGTTGCCGAAATTGCAGTCCACCCAGGGTTCCATGGCGTTGGCGACGGCTGGATCAACCGGTGTTGTCGCTGAATTATCGAAGTAAATCTCCCCTGCCATCGCTCACTGCCCCCTGTAGAAGTTCTGATTCTCCAGCGAACGAACGACGCCGAAGTGGGATTGCCAGCCCACCTCTTTTTTCCCGACACAGATGGTGCAGGTGCCGACAGGCGGGTTGCCGCGCAGATAGAGCTGCCCTTTCACCTCTGGCGACTCGAGGATGGCCTCCACCAGGGGATCGATGCCGATGCCGTAGAGGGCGTTGACCTCTCGGATGAGGACACTGGGGGCCACATCCTGGATCCGGGCGCGAAAAACCTCCCGCTCCGCCTGGGACACCCGGTCGATCTTGGTGACAACGGCAATATCGGAAAGGGATAACATGGGACCGACCTTCAGCGGCAGATTCATGCCGCTGGTGGCCTCCAGCACGACGATCCCCAGGACCTCTTCCACATAGGGGGAACATCGCAGGCACAAGCCCGCCGTTTCCACCAGAAGCACGTCGCTGCCCTGTTCCTCGGCCCACTCCAGCGCGTCGCCCAGAACCATCACGTTGCAGTGATCGGGACAAAGTTCCCCCGAATAGACCTTCCGCGTGGGAATCTGGAATTCGTCCGCCAGTTCGACATCCTCTTCCGCGTACTGCACGTCGATTTTCAGGAAAGCCACTTTCTTCCCCGCCTGTTGCAGCTTGGGGATCATGTGACGGATGACCGATGTCTTCCCCGTTGTGGCCGGACCTGCAACGATCGCCAGATTCATGCCAACACCTCCAAATCTTCCACCCGCAGCCGTTTTCCCCACCGCAACTTGTCACGCAACTGACAGAGGGTGTCATCGAGAGCGCTCACGCCGACAGAGAGCATTTTTTCATCCTGATTTGTCGTAAGGACTTCGGCGACGCTCCCTTCGCGCATGATGATCCGGAAATCGGACAGGAGCACGATCCGGGGATCATGGGTGACAAACAAAAAGATTTTCTTGTGCTCCCGCAGCAGCTGCAAGGCCCGCGTCCGGTGAATGCCGGCGTTTTCCACCTCGTCAAGCAGCACGATGGGCGTGTCACAGATGATCGTGGCGTCGGCGATCAGCAAGGCCCGCGTCTGTCCGCCCGATAATTCGGTCATCCGGCTGGTGAGAATGATCGGCTCGCCCGTCAACTGGTTGGCGAACGAAAGCACCTGATCGATCAAGGCGTCCACGCCCTGAGCGGTTTTGTTGCGGATGCGGGCATGGGTCTCTAAAAACTTATAGACAGGCAAATCAGAGAGAAAGTTGGTGTGCTGGGTGATCAGGGCGATGGGGTTTTGCGCCGGATCGTAGCGGTAGGCGCTCGGGGCGATGTCGCCGTTGATCAAAATTCGCCGCCCGGTGGGTGTGTTGCCGTTTGCCAGGAGTTCAATGTCGTTGATGAGCGTCGTCTTTCCGGAGCCGGTCGGACCGACGATACTGACGACATTGCCCATTTTCAACTCGATCTGCCGCACCGGTTCCGGCGCCCCTGACCGTCCGTGACCGCCCACGATGGTGATGCTCTCTATCAAGCGCTCCCACTCCTTTGCTTGAATCAATCACGGCAAGGTGGGTCGTCGTTTTGACGAAAAAAAATGTCTTCCCCCACCTGCCGTGATTATGGCAACCGGCGTCTCCGATGAGGGCCTTCCGCCTATCGAAGCACCGAACTGGACCCATCATATTCACGGCCATGCAAATGGTGATGCCTAAAGCCGCCGATTCTCCCAGGGCTGACGGATGACGGACACAGAAAAAGAGGCTGACCCCGTTGTCAGCCTCTTTTTCTGTGCCTTATGGTTGCTTGATGGGCGCTGCCGCCCATCACGACGCAACGGGCGCTGCTTCGCCCACGTGCTGAACCCCTTTTACTAAACCCCGTTGAACCGGAAGAAGATCTGTTTGGCCAAGGAGTCGGGATCGGTAGCCGGGTCGAGGAATTGCACTTTGCGAGCCTCCTGGGCCGCGATTTGAACCGCCTTTTCCCCGCCATCCAGTGAAGGCGCAAAGTTAAACTGGGAGAGGATCTCGACGTTGACCTCTTTGTCACCGCCAACATACTTCTTATCGACGATCAACTCGCCGATCTCCCTGGGGTGCTCCTTGACGTAGTCGGCGCCTTTCATGATCGCCCTCGTGATCGATGCCGCCGCCGCTTCATCCTCCCGGATCACCTTGCCGCTTAAAAGAACGAGGCAGCAGTACTCGTCTTTATAGGGCGGGGTTTTGGCCGAATCGACGATCACGCGGATCTTGCCGGTGTTCTTCTTGATGATGGTGCCGAAAGGTTCACCTAGGGCGATGGCGTCCACTTCCCCCCGATCGAGGGCCAGTTCCAATTCCGTCTTGGGATAGACCTTCCACTCCACATCCTTTTTGTAGTCAACGCCGTTGTTGACCAACTCCCGGGCGAGCAGCATCATGGGGCTCGCCCCCATGGCATCAACACCGACCCGTTTTCCCCGGAAGTCCTTGGCCGATTGGATCGGGGAATCGGCCCGAACGAGGGTGTAGTTGCAGCCGGTGTGAATGCCGGCGCTGAACTTAGCGTCAAGGCCCTGTTCCAGCGGCTTGATCCAGGACATGACGAGACCGCCGATGGCATCCAGTTTGCCTGTGGCGATGCTGTTTTTGCTGTTTTCAAAATCCCCCTTGATCAGTTCCACATCGAGCCCTTCCTCTTTGAAGAACCCTTTTTCGTACGCGGTGAAGGTGGCCGCTTCACAGGTGCTCCCTGTGTAGCCGATTTTAACGCTCTTCAGTTTTGCGGCGCTTCCCGCCTGGGATGCGGGCTGGTCGCTCCCCCTTGAGCTGCAGCCGATCAGCGCCATGGCCGCCAGCAGAAGCATCAGACAGAGGCTGGCGAGCCCCTTCCGGTTAGGATGCATCGGATTCCCCCTTCGCTTTTATTCAGGCCCATGATTGTCCCATTACCATTTGATCAGCCCCTTTTGCCAGATCAATAAGCGATCCCTGACTTGAAAGAGCAGGGTAATGGTACCGGAAAAAATGACGCCCATCACGATCAGCGCCGCCCAAACCTTGGCGTACTCAGCCCAGCCTTGCGCCCAGGAAACATACCAGCCCATGCCGGCTTTGACGCCGAGCAGTTCTGCCACGACAAGGGTGGCGAAGGAAGAGCCCAAGCCCATAAAGAGACCGATGAAGATCGACGGGAGGGAAGCCGGCACAGCCACCTTCAAGATCAAGTACCGCGCATCGGCCCCTAAGGTTCGCGCCACCTCGTAATAGGCTTTGCTCACATTCCCGACGCCTGACCAGGTCATGATCGTGACGGGAAACCAGGTGGCCAGGGCGACCAGGAAGACGCTGGCCACAAAGCTCGTCGGCAGGAGGACCATGGCGACAGGGATCCAGGCGGTCGCCGGGATGGGACCGATGAAGCGCAGGATCGGCGACAGCCAGTAATTGACTGACGAATACCACCCCATCAGAACCCCCGTCGGCAACCCGACGAGGACGCCGAGAAAATACCCGAGAATGAGCAACCGCAAAGAATGGGCGACACTGAGCAGCAATACGTCGGAATCGGTGATCAGAGCCGCAAAGACGGCGCCCGGTGAGGGAAACTGCGGCAAGGGCAGCCATCCGGTTTTCAAAGTGACCAAATCCCAGACGATCGTAACGCCGATCAGGCCCGATAGGAGCGGTATGTTGCGCCGCAGTTTTTCTCGATAGTCCTGCCGCAGGCAGGCGACACCCAGCGACAACAGGTACAGGAGGATGAGAAAGGGAAACCCCTTGGCCAGATAGGCGCCTTTGAGGAAGACCGTTTTGTTGGGTAAAAAGGTATACTCGCCCCAGAAGAGCAGCAGCAAGACCAGGGGCGTCAGATCTGTGGCCAACTCCTTCCACCGTCCGGTTCCCCATCTCACCGGGGTCGAGTCGACCGTGGCTTCTGGCGTGCGAAACATCTTGCTCCCCCCTTTGTTTCAGTTCCTGAAGATGCCCTGTGATGACGATTCATCGTTACGGGCATTTCCATGCAAGGGCGTTCACAGGCTCAATTCGCTTGTTTGCCGGTATCGGTGTCAGCTCGGTGTTAAATCGTGTAGCTTTCGATGGTCTGCGGTGTAAAGCCGAAGATCTCCAGGATGTGCGACCGGATCCTCCAGAAATCGGGGTGACTGCGGCTGCGCGGTCGGCCCAAAGGCACCTCAATGGTCTCCCGGATCTTGCCCGGTCTTGGCGTCATGATCACAATTTTGTCGCTCAGATAAATGGCTTCATCGATGTCATGGGTGACGAAGACGATCGTCGTCCCCCGGTTTTGCCAGATGCGCAAGAGTTCTTCCTGCATCTGCATGCGTGTAAAGGCATCCAGCGCGCCTAGCGGCTCATCCATCAACAGGACTTTGGGATGGTTGACGAGCGCCCGCGCGAGGGCCGCCCGCTGGGCCATCCCCCCGGACACCTGGTGCGGGTAGGCCTTGGCGAATCCCTCCAACCCGACCAGGCGCAGGTACTCGCCCACCTCATGGCCTTTTTCCTTCACGATCCCGCGCGCCTCCAGACCGACGGCGATGTTTTGTTCGATCGTCTTCCAGGGAAAGAGGGTCGGGTTTTGAAAGACCATGCCCCGCAGGTAGTGGGGTCCCTGAATCACCTCGCCATCCAAAGTGACATGGCCTGAGGTGGCCGCATCCAGCCCGGCGATGATCCGCAGCAGCGTCGACTTGCCGCATCCGCTCGGCCCCAGCAAGGAATAAAATTTTCCCGCTTCGATCTCCAGAGCAACCTCTTCTAAGGCATGGATGTCGGGACCGGCGTCCTGCTGAAAGAGCCGGCTGATTCGCTGCGCCTCGATCCGGCCCGCTTCAGCCTCCTGGGAGGAAGCGGGCCGGGGTGCTGCCGCCAAGGAACTCATGGGCCACTCCCTCCTTTAATCCACATCGCCCCTGACCATGGCCAGCCAAGGCGGGATGTTCGCCACCCGGTGAGCCGTTATGCCGGCGGCGGCAAGGCCGATTCCGGTGAATAGGCTGATCGCCGCCCCCGCCGTGATCGCCAGCCGGTCCCAGGTAGGGACCAAAAACGGGATGGCATGATAAGAACGGATGAGCGACAACGTCTCACTGTAGAGCAAACCGCCCAGCAGCAGGCCGATCGCCGCGCCGCCGACCGACAGGAGAAGCGCCTCGGCCAGCACCAATTGGAGCAGTTGCCGTCGTGATGCGCCCAGGGCGCGATAGAGCCCCCACTCCCCTTTTCGCTCCCAGGTGGCGCCGGCAAAGCGAGCAGCCAATTGAATCGCGCTCGCTGCCACCGCCAGCAGACCCGCCCCGGTCAGCAAGGTGAAAATCAGATGCATCTGCTGTTTCGTCTGTTGAAACATCTCGTTCGTCTGCAGGACGCGCAGCGGACCGAGCCGACCGATGGCGTCGGCCACGGCCTTTCCTTCTCGGGGATCGTTGACATGGACGAGCAGTTCTGAGAGCAGGTCTTCCGGAGGCCCGGCCTTTTGCCAGAACCCTTGCAGTTCCTTGCTCCCTTTCGCCAGCCGTCTCGCCGTATCGCCGGGCATCAGGATCGATTTGTCGAGCCCCGTTCCCGTGGCGTCGAGGACAGCGGCGATGCGGAAGAGTTCGCCATGGACAAAGATCCGGTTGCCGGGAATCCCGCCGACGATCTGGCTGCCGACGAGGATCTCGTCGGGATTGAGCTCTTTGCCTTGCAGGGCCGGGGCCAGGGAGGCGAGCGTGCCCCCGATTTGCGGATCGACGCCGATCAGGCGAAGCTCTTCCTGGAGGGTGCAGCAGCTCTCGTTCAGTGTCTGCGTGAAAAATCGCCCTTCCACCTGCCGCACCCCAGGGAGGCGTTCCACCTCCTGGGCGTACTGTTTCGGCATGTAGATGTTCAGGGGCGCGCCGGTGAACAAGGCCTGACCCGGTTCGACATTCACTTCTGCTGGGATGACGAGCAAGTCGGCGCCGACACGATTGGCGCCGACGCGAACGCCCTCCTCCAGCCCCTGATAGAGCAGATAGACCGCCGTGAGGATGGCGACACCGACGGCGATGCCGGTCAGCGCCGCCACCGACTGGACGCGCCGGCGTCGGAGACTTTGCCAGACGATGCGGATCATGATGCTGCGACTTCCTCCCTCTCTTTGCCGGCGACTTTTGCCGGCTCTGCCTCCACCAGGCGGCCCTCTTCGATGACGAAGCGGCGGTCGGCCGAGCGGGCGAGTTCGCGATCATGGGTGGCCACGACCAGCGCGCCGCCGCGCTGGGTCCAATCAAGCAGCAGTTCCGTCACCTTTTTGGCCGTCAGAGGATCCAGATCATTGGTCGGTTCATCGGCCAGCAGCAGCGACGGCTCCATCAGCAAGGCCCTAGCCAGGGCGACACGCCGCTTCTGGCCGTAACTGAGTTGATGGGGTCGATGGTTGATGCGCCCCGATAAGCGCAGGCTCTCCAGCAGTTCCCCGGCTCGCGACCGTTTCTCCTCCGACTTCCCTGCCAAGTGAGCCGGCAGGAGCACGTTCTCCCAAACCGTCAAAGGGCCGATCAACTGGGCGCTTTGAAAAACGATGCCGATATGGCGGTTGCGCAGGAGCGACAGGTCAGAGTCCTTCAGGTTCCCTGTCAATTGGCCGAGCAGCCGGATCTCGCCGGAGCTGGGCGCCATCAGCAGCCCCAGCAGGGACAGCAAGGTGGTCTTGCCGCTTCCCGATGGTCCGAGGAGGGCCAACGACTGCCCCCGGTCGAGTTGCAAGGACAGGGACTGCAGGATCGTCTGGGCGCCATACCTCTTCGTTACGTTGCTCGCCTCTAGGATCAATGATCATGACCTCCTCTCGCCAATGGCCGGTGTCCCTTGCTTCTGAATGGACGCGATTGCGCGGTTATTCGCGTTTCAAAAATGGGCCGCCTCGTTGAAATCGGTGGGGGTTTCCTTCACCTCTCTCGTCAGCCAGGCCAAAAAGCCGCTGTTGGCAATCAGCAATCCTGCCCAGGCGTACATCCAGTGGGCGGTCCGGTGGCAATCCATCGTGTCTTTGGCGCAGATGCCGATCAGCCAACTCTGCGGTATGAGGAAGACGAAAGCGCCGCTGGCGATGAGGAGCAGGCTGAGGACGCGCCGCCCTCCCGATTCTTTGAGGGCCAGCAGGCCGCCCGAGAGCAACAAAGCGAAGATCCCGACGAGATATTCGGCCTGGAAAGCATAGTGGCAGCGCATGGGCACAGCAGCGCCCGACTGGGTGATCATCATCTCCGTGCAGATCGGCGCGAATTTCGGTGTGGCAAGCAGCGCCACGCTGAGGAACATGGAGACGTAAGCAAGCAACGTCCACTTGCGGTCCATGGCTTTTCTGTCCTTTCTTTCCCTTTTCTACCCTTACTTTCCGTGGTGACCCGACCTATCGTTGGCCTGATGACTTTCCACCTGCCCAGTGCTGCGATCCGGCGATGGCTCGCCATCCCGCGAATGGTTCCCCTCCTGCAGATGGTTCTCGCCCTGCTGATTTGTCCCCGCCACCGCAGGATTGTGCCCTGCCGGAGAAACCCCATCCATGCTATGGGTGGCGCCCGCCCCATGGTGGTCGCCGCCGCCGGGTGAAAGGGGATTGCGGTTCCATCCTTGAGACAGCAGCCCGATGGCCAGGACAAAGACGATCAGGGAAAACCAGGTGTAGTTGCGAAGTGTCATAGGCTCCTCCTTCAGCGCTTTGTTCTTGTTAGAAGGCAGGAACGACGGCGCCCTTGTATTTGTCTTTCAGGAATTGCTTTACTTCGGACGATTGCAGGGCGGCGTTTAACTTTTGAATGTCATCGCGCGTCTCATCGCCCTTGCGGACGACAAGCACATTGGCGTAGGGGGAGTCGGCGTCTTCACGAAACAGAGCAGAATTGGGATCGATTTTCGCCTCCAAGACGAAATTCGTGTTGATGACGGCGCCGTCTACATCAGGCAGTGTGCGTGTCAGTTGGGCCGCGTCGACTTCCACAAACTTCAGTTGTTTCGGGTTGTCGATGATGTCCCGCGGCGTCGCCTGGTAGTCGGCCAGCCCTTCTTTCAGCTTGATCAAGCCATTTTTCTGCAACAACACGAGCGCCCGGTACTCATTTGAGGGGTTGTTCGGCACGGCGATGACCGCCTTTTCCGGCAATTGAGCGATGGACGTATGTTTTTTCGAGTAAAGGCCGATGGGCTCTACATGGATCTTGGAGGCCACTGTAAAGGCATAGCCCTTTTCCTTGGAAACAGCATTCAGGTAGGGCACATGCTGAAAATAGTTAGCGTCGATTTGCTTGTCAGCCAGGGCGGGGTTCAGTTGCACCTCATCATCGAGGACAATCACTTCCAGGTTGACGCCCTGCTGTTGCAACTTGGGTTTGACAAAATTGAGGATCTCCGCATGGGGAACATTGGCGGCGCCGACCTTCAGCGTTTTGGGGGCGGACGCGCTGGCGGGAATGCCGGATGAACTGGTTTTGCCGCCGCATCCGGCCAGGATGCCCATGCTGACGAGGGCGACGATGGCCAGAGATAACACCTTTTTCATACTTTGATCGCTCCTTTTCACTTTTTCTTCTATTTATTGAGTGATGGCGCCTGATTATTGGACCTGATGGCGCCGTCGATCGATGGTCAGTGCGAGCCGGTTGCCCGACCACTGGATCCCCTGGACCAGCAATATGAGGACAAGGACGGTGGCCACCATGATGTCGTCACGGTAACGCTGGTAGCCGTAGCGGATGGCCAGGCTTCCAAGGCCGCCGGCGCCGATCGCCCCGGCGGTGGCTGAAAAACTGGTGATGGTGATGATGGCCAGGGTGATGCCCCGCACGAGCGACGCCATCGCTTCTGGGATAAGCACCTTGACGACAATATCCAGGGGCGCTGTGCCCATGGCGACGGCCGCCTCAATCTTCCCCCGCTCCACTTCCTTCAGGCTGTTCTCAATGATCCGGGCCAAAAAGGGGGCAGAACCGATGGCCAGGGGCACCACCGCCGCTGTAGACCCAAGTGTCGTCCCCACCAGCAGCCGCGCTAGGGGCAACAAGAGGACGATCAGGATGATAAAGGGAAAGGAACGGGTCGCGTTGACTGTCGATTCGAGGATCTTGTGAACCGCCGGCAGGGAGAGCAGGTGACCGGGGCTGGTCAATACCAGGGCGACGCCCAAGGGCAATCCCAAGAGGAGTGCAAGCACGGTGGAGAACCCCACCATGTACAAGGTCTCTCCGAAGCCAGTGACCAACAATCCCCACAGGTCATCCTGCACACCGGCTCACCTCCCGATGCTGGAGAAAATGGCGCAGCGTTGCGCTTCGGGGCTTGCGGAAAACCTCATCGGGCGTACCCGCTTCGATGACTCGACCATCTTCCAACACGGCCACATGGCGGCAGATTTGGCGCACCACATCCATCTCATGGGTGATCAGGACGATGGTGACCCCTAAACGCAGGTTGATGTCCTGCAGCAGTTCAAGAATGGAACGGGTCGTCAGCGGGTCCAACGAGGATGTGGCCTCATCGCAGAGCAGCAGTTCCGGCTCCATGGCGAGCGCCCGGGCGATGCCAACACGCTGTTTCTGGCCTCCGCTGAGTTGGGATGGATAGGCGTCCCGTTTTTCCGTCAGGCCCACCAGATCCAGCAGCGTTTTGACACGTTTTTCGATGACATCCTTGGAGAGCCGAGCGACCTCCAGGGGAAAGGCTACATTTTTCCAAACGGTGCGAGCATCGAACAGGTGAAAATGCTGAAAAATCATGCCGATCTTCATGCGGGTCTGCCGCAAGGTTTTGCCTTTCATCGCCATGACATCGTGATCTCGCAAAAGGATTTCACCAGCATCGGGTTCCTCCAGCCGATTCAGGCAGCGGATCAAAGTGGACTTGCCGGCGCCGCTGAGACCGATGATCCCGAGGATGTCTCCCTGTTCTACCCGAAAGGACACATCCTTCAGCGCCTCCACAGCGCCCTGTTGGGTGAGATAGGTCTTGCGCAGATGCTTGACTTCGAGCATGAACCTCCTCCTCACGAAAAAGAACCCTGCGCGTCAACCGCTGTAGACGCGCAGGGGCCTCTGGTGATCCAGTCAGCCCTTTTTCACAATTTGATTGTTTTCGACCGAAGCGTCAGACCTTCCCGAATGAGTCTTAGGCGTCGCGCCTCTGGAAGAGGCTGCCTCCGGGAATTGATCTGCTACCGTCCCGCGACGATGGCGCTGAGCAAATCTTCGGTAAGGCGCAACCCGCCCCGGTACCCCGTATAGCCTCGATCCAGCACAGCCCGGTTGGCGACGGGGAAGCTGACGCTGAGGTGGCCGGCGGCCAGGGTGGCGGCCAGTTCCCGTTCGAGGGAACTGCCCAGGACAAAGGCGGGACTGAAAGCGTTGTAGTACTTTTGGTTTTGATTGGGCGGCCACAGGCGGTTAAAGTGGCTGATGATCTGCCTGCCGTCGCTCTCGAAGACGAGATGGGGCGCCAGCCCCGACGCAAACCCCTGCAACCGGGAAGCCACATCCCCTTGTTCCTGCTCATTAAACCGGTCGGTGACGACAACCAACTCGGGCAACCAGCCCAGATCATCGGCCAGGAAACGGGCCAAGGCCGGCGCGTAGTTGCCGTCGCCGACGACGACGGCGTAGCGCTGGAGATCCATATCGTTGTAGCAGTCGGTGAGCGGTTCGAGGGTGCGATAGTAGTGCCGGCGTTCCGCCCGGATCACCTGGTCGACGACGCCGCGATCCAAGGCCAGCCGTTCCCCCACCCGCAAGAGAAAGTCATCCGTTGCGCCCGGTCCCACCGGCAACGCCGTTTTGAGGAACGGAACGCCATGCCGTTCTTCAAACAGCGCGGCCGCCTGGACACCGTAGACATCGGAAACGACGATATTCAACTCCGCCGACGCAGCCTGGCGGATGGCCGCCACGCTGTCCCGGTCGGTAAAAAAACTGTTTACCGTCAAACCGAGCGATTCGAGCAGGCGGCGCAGTTCTTCGATGTTTCCCCGCCAAAAGACGTCTTGGTACGGCGGGATGCCCCAGAGGTTGACCTTGCCCTTTTGTTTGGACACGCCCCGTTCCACCACCTGGCGAAACAGGGATTGCAACACCAGGTCATAGCCGGTGTAGGCGTTCCCCTTAAACCCCGCCGTCTCGGCAAAGGCGATTGGCGTCCCCTGTTCGCGGAACTCTTCCACCACAGGGGCGGCGTCGTCACCGATCACCTCGGTGACGCAACTGGTCAAGACGACATACAGTTCGCCGTCCATGACCTCCACGGTGTTGGCGATCTGCTGGCGCAAGCGGTCGACGCCACCGAAGACGACGTCCCGTTCTTGCACGTTGGAACTGGGGACGGTCAAACTGCCGCAGTACCCGCCGACCTGCAGTCCTGCGCCGCCGTTCTGGGTCCAGGCGAAGTTGCCGGCGCATCCCTGGGCGGAATGAAGGATGGGGATCGCGCCGGGAATGGCCGTCACTGTGGCCACGGCGCCGCCGGAGGCGCAGGTGTAGCGAGGGCGTTCGACAAAGGCAATCTTACTCATGTCCGTGGCCTCCCTGGGTGCGAATGTAACGGAAAGGATCGGCGGCATACCACTGATCGCGGTAGGGCAGCCGCACATGGCGGGCCAGATTGGCGTGAAAGGCGGGATTGCGAAGCAGACGTCGCAACCGGCGGGCCAGTTCGTAAGCGCCGCGGTAGCCCACATAACTCAATCCGGTGTTGTAGATGACGTGGGCCGGAATCCCCAGCTTCGAGGCGGTCATGTTGCCGTTGGCATGACCCAGGAAGAGGTCGGGCTGGAGTCGTTTGAGCAGGTTGGCTTCCTCAAAGGGCTGCACATTGGCGATATTGATGATGAAATCGTCCTTCGCCTGGCGAGCCAGCTTGGCATATTCGCCTTCGGCAAACTCATCATGGTGGAAGGAGCGGATGCCCCGCACCGCAAAGCCCAGCTCGGCCAGCAGGTTGGCTGTCGCCAGCGCCCGAAACTCGCCGGCGCTGAGAAAAACCGTTTTCCCGGCGAAAAAAGGCGTCAACTCGGCCAAGGCCTGTCGCAGTTCCCGCTCTTCCTGCTCAATGATGCGCTCCGCCGCGTCTTCCAGGTGGAAAAAGGCGGCGATGTTGCGGAGCCACCGGTTTGTGTTTTCAATGCCGATCGGCATATGCTCGATCTGGTAGGGCACACCGTAGGTTTCGTTCAGGTGTTTCAGGATGTAATCGTCATGGGTGGGGCAGGTGCTGATGGAAAGGGCGGCCTGGGTCATCTTGACCATGCTGTCCGGTTCCGAAAAGACGGGAAATATGTTGACCTCCAGCCCCAGCGCCCGCAGCAGGCGCTCCAACTCTATCTCGTCGACGCGGCCCATGGAGGAGACGTTCATCAGGTTCACAGTTTTCTTCCGCCGCTCCGCTTCCACTTCCCGCCGGCTCTCGTCGACACCGGGAAGGGCTGAGGCCTTGCTTTCGTCGCGCCCTTCAAAGAGTTGACGCACGATGCCGTGATACACGGCGTCATAAGCGGTTGCCCAGATCTTTGTCTTGAAGCCCTGGCAGTGGATCGGCACGATACGGGCCGTAACCTTCTCCTGAAGTTGGGCCGCCACCCCGTCGATATCATCACCGATGATGCCGGGCACACAGGTGGATACGACAAAAATGGTTTTGGGCCGGTACCGGCGATCGGCCTCGGCAATGGCGGCGGTCAGTTTTTCTTCCCCGCCGCTGATCACGTCGGTCTCGTTGAGCGCTGTCGACAACCAGAGCGCGTCTTTCGCTTTGCCCGTGCGCTGTGCGCTGCCGGAGCGGGCGTTGGCGTTTTGCGAATGGATGCAGGAGCCGCATCCGTTGGCGCCATGGATCAGGACTACGCTGTCCGGGATGGTGTTCAAGATGGCCAGGGCCGGCAACATCAAACAGATGGAGCCTTGGCGGAACTCCCGTTCACCGTCATCAAAGCGGCAACCCTTTTTTTTGGCAAACCCGCAGACGGTGTCGCGCAAGGCGATGCAGGCGCCCAGGCGCTCTTCCCGGCGCGGCGGTTCTTTTTGCGAAAAATACATGGTATCATCCCCTCGGTGTCGTTGATTCGGAATTATCGGCTCTCGGTTGCTCCTTTCTTGCCCTTCCCCTGTAAACATAAAAAGGCCGAGGGGTACGCGCCTGTGGGGCGGTACACCTCGGCCTCTAGTTTCTCTAGTGGGCCAACTTCCATGGAATTGTATGGTTCAAATTGTAGGGGATAGACATTTTCCTGTCAATATGGTTAAAGGAAAATTCCAAACCTAAATCCTGGCGATGGAGGCTGTTCTTTTTCCCGGGATCGTCGCTTCACAGGGGACGCCGGTCTGGCAGAGCTACACGGCGGTGAATCCCCTAGGTGAACCGGATTGAAAAGTCAAAGAGCTTGATTCTAATTAGATATCTAACTACAATAGGGTTATGCAACAAAAAAAAGCGCTTGTTATGATCAGCCGCATCCGAGAAAAGGCCACCCGATTCATTGTTCAGGAGCTTGAAGGCCATGGCATTGAGGGAATCGTTCCTTCCCATGGCGACATTCTGGTCATGCTTTTTCAAGGCGAAAAATATACGATGAAGGAGTTAGCCGATAAAATCCATCGAACCAAACCGACAGTAACCGTTTTGGTGGAAAAACTGGTCCAATACGGCTTTGTGGAAAAGGAGAAAAGTGACGACGACAGCCGGGTAACCTATATTAAACTGACCCAAAAAGGCGCTGAATTACGCCCGATCTTTGACGAGATTTCCAATAAGCTGAATGCGCTTCTTTACGGAGATTTCACAGACGAAGAAGCCGAACTGTTCGACCGCCTACTGAAAAGAGTCCATGCTCGGTTGTATGAGCAGTGATGGGTCCAAGCGGCTCATTCATTTTTACTCATATAGTTAGACATCTAATTTTTTCATCTGTAAAGGGGGTGAGCAATAGAACCAGCATTCTGAGACGCCGATTGTCAACATAATTTCGAAAGGAGTTTTTGCAAATGCAAGAGGTGATCCAATTTCTCAACGACAACACTACTGTGTTCGTAGCCACCATTGAAGATGGTAAACCGCGAGTCAGACCCTTTCAGTTCATGTTTGAAGAAGGCGGCAAGCTTTACTTCTGCACAAACAACACGAAGGATGTTTACAACCAACTCAAGCACACCCCTTTTATCGAGTTCTCTGCAACAAGTCCGTCCTTTGCCTGGGTGAGGGTCAGCGGGGAAGTTCAATTTAGCGACGATGTAGGGATCAAAGAGAAGATCCTGGAGAAACGCCCTCTGGTAAAGTCCATATACAAGACCGCCGATAACCCCATTTTTGAGGCCTTCTACATCGAACATGGGAAAGCAATCCTCGCCGATTTTTCAGGCAACCCGCCGAAAGTCGTAAACTTTTAAGTTTTTTAAGAGGTCCCCTATCCGGTCACCAAACAACCGCTTAGAACGGCAACACACGAAAAAAGGAGCGCCAATGACAAATGTCAATGGCGCTCCTTTTTTTTACAAAGATGCCGTCGGCGCGATCGCCTCCGCCACATCGTGAGCCTCAACGTTCTTCCGTTCTTCATGGTTGACGTTATGGAGCGACTCATAGACGTTATGGCGCACCCAATTGTATTCCGGTGAGCTGCGCAAGCTGGCGTTTTTGCGAGGCCGGGGGAGGGTGATCGGAATGATCTCCTTGATCGTGCCCGGACTCCCCGTCATGACGGCCACCCGATCGGACAGGAAGACGGCTTCATCGATGCTGTGGGTGACAAAGATGATCGTTTTTCCCGTCTCTTCCCAGATACGAAGCAACTCTTCTTGCAGGTTCTCGCGGGTCTGGGCGTCGACTGCCGCAAAGGGCTCATCCATGAGCAGCACTTCCGGGTCATAGGCCAGCGCCCGGGCGATGGCCACCCGCTGCTTCATTCCCCCTGACAATTCATGGGGAAAGCGTTCTTCGAAACCTTTCAGGCCAACCAGTTCGATGAATCGCCGGCTGATCTCCCGCCGTTCCCGTTTGGGTGTTTTTTTGATTTCCAAACCGAATTCGACATTTTCTTGAATCGTGCGCCAGGGGAACAGGGCATAGCCTTGCAGCACGATGCCGCGATCCAGGTCGGGCTGGCGAATGGGCTTGCCATCGAGGAAGATCGTTCCTTCCGAGGCGGCGGACAACCCGGCGATGATGTCTAAAAAGGTGGATTTCCCGCAACCGCTCGGCCCGACGATGGAGAGGAACTCCCCGCTCTCCACCTGGAGGTGAACATCCCTCAGCGCCACGTAGGCGTCGCCCGACCGGCCGAATCCTGATTTTCTCCGGTAAGACTGGCCGACCCCTTTCGCGATAATCTTGGCCGTTGGCTGCGCTGTCGCCATGAGCGCCTCCCCCTCCTCGCCTCTACAGAGCCCCTTGCTTCTTTGCCTCAACATAGTAAGGATTGTACTCGTTGGTGTAGAGATCCTTGGCCTGGATCTTCCCCTCTTCCAACTCGCCGTTGCGGATCATCATGTCGAGCCAGGCCTGCACATACTCCTCCTTCACCCAATCGTTTTCGTCAAAGTAAAAGCTGCTGCAATCTTCCGGCTTAATGCCCAACCGCTGGGCCACGATCGCCTCCGCTTCTTTGCGGTTCTGATTGATCCACTTCCTGGCCTTGGCCATGGCCCGGTTAAACTTGATGACGATATCGGGGTGTTCCTGGATGAACTTCTCGCTAAAGCCGCGCACGGAGGAGCCGCCGGCCGGACTTTTGACGACTTCAAAGCTGTTCGTCAACATGGTGACGCCGCCATTTTTCTGCGCCCGTTTGATCCAGGGCGGGTGCAAGGTGGCCACATCGATCAGCCCCTGTTTCAAGGCCTGTTCCTGCTGCTTATCGGGCATGACGACAAACTCGACCGCATCTTTCGGCAGGTGATTCTGGCGCAGCCATTCTGTAAAGACCAGGTCGGGACAGGATTTGACGCTGCTGACTCCCACCTTCTTGCCGGCCAGGTCATGAGGCGAACGGATGCCGCTTCCCTCTTTCGTGAAATAGACCATATGGGGGAATTCTTGGCTGTCCAGGATGCCTGGCGTGGTGATCTTCAGTTTCGCGCCTGACAAGATGGCCCGGACGATCGTGTCCGGATGGTTCATGAACAGATCATTGTCGCCTGACAGGATCGCCGCTACGGCCTGGCTGGCTCCGAGGAGGCCCACATACTCCAGTTGGATGCCTTCTTCTTTCAGGTAGCCCAACTCCTCGGCCACCCAGAACTCGTTAAACCCGGTTTGCGACTGAACACGGATTTTGAATAATCCGTCGCCGCCTTTTCCCGCCTCTCCGGCAGCGCCGGTTTCCTTGGGTGAACCGTTGCCGGCGCATCCCGTCAACAACAACGCCGCCACCAGCAGCACGGTCATCCATCGCCATAGGGGCAGGTGAGGTTTTCCCATCGGCTTCCTCCTTCCGGCTCTCCTTCCCGGTCTGCCTGTGATCCGCTTATGGTCTGTTTCCGCCGTTTCTGGTCCGCTTCTAGTCCGGTTCTGGTCTGCTTCTGCTCCGCTTCTGGTCCGCGCAATGTCGCTTGCGGTCACCCTACGGATCGCGGAATCTCCGTATGGCTTCCTACTGATAGTCGCTCAGGATGACCGAGTAGATGTCTTCGGTGAGACGCAAGGCCCCGTCATAGCCGGCGTAGGCCCGGCTCAGGACGAGCCGTTCGCTGATCGGCAGGGAAACGGAGAGGGAATAGCCCTTCAGTTCCCGGGCGCTCACCCGATCCCAGGTGCTTCCGAGGATCAGCGGCCGCTCCCGAAAGCGGATGGCCCGCAACGCCTCCCGCACCTCGCCACCGTCATTGGCGAAAACCACAGGGGGACGGACGCCTTCGGCGATGTTCTCGAAATAGCCGTTGATCGCCTGCTGGTGTTCCGGCGGTGTGTCATCGGTGATGAACTGCACCTCCGGCAGCATCCCCAGATCCTGGATCAAAAAGCGCGTAATCCCCAGGGCGTAGAAGCTGTCGGCGATGGTCACGAACCGCCCGGGCAGGCCAGAACGGGATTCAAAAAGAAAATCGGCGCTGCGCTCAATGTAATAGTAGTAGTGGGCCTCCTGTTCGGCGATGACGGCTTCCACCCGCTCACCGGCGATACCGGCATAATCGGCCAACTGGCGGAGGAAACGGCCCGTTTCGGTCGGTCCGATGGGGAAGATCGGGTAGTGGAAATAGGGTGTTCCAAAGGACTGTTCCAGATGGTGGACCGTTTGCAAACCGACCCAGGGGGAGAGCAGCAGGTTGAATTGCGCCTTCGGCACGCGGCGCAAGGCGTCGACGCCGCCGCCCGGGCCGAAGATGATATTCGGTGTCAGGCCGATCGACTGCAGCAATTGCCCGATCGCCTGCAGATTTCCCGTCCAGAAGGCGTCCTGATAGGGCACGACCGACCAGACGTTGACCAGTCCCGGTTCTACGGCAGAGGCGGATGCTGCGGCAGCCACCGGTTTCAGATACTGATCGATGATCGCCTCCAGGACACGCTCATGGCCGTAAAAATTCGTTCCCTTAAACCCGCCGGTCTCGGCGTAGACCACCGGCTTTCCCTGCTCCTGAAACCGGCGCGCCACTTCGCCCACATCATCGCCGACGATGTCGGCGGTGCAACCGGTCAGGATCACGTAGAGATCACCGTCGATGACGCGCAGCGTGTTTGCGGTCACCTCGCGCAAGCGTTCGTCTCCGCCGAAGATCACCTCTTTTTCACCGCTGTTCGTGCAGGGGATCGAATGACCGCCCGTGTAGCCGGACCCCTGATAGCCGTGATACTCCCCCAGGGCGCTCCACAGCTTCTGGCCGCAACCTGGCCCGGCATGCAGGATCGGAACAGCGCGAGGGATGGCGAGCACCGTTTGCATGGCGCCGAGGGCGCAGACCTGACGGATCTGTTCGACGAATTGAGACATCAGCCCACCTCCTCCGCCGCCTTCAGGAGGGCAAATGCGTCCTGAGACAGCCACCATTCCGTATAGGGCAGCTTGACCTTGCTCGACAGCCGTTGGGCAAAGGAACGGTTCAACTGGGCGTCGATGACGCGGTGACCGAAATCGATCAGCCCCTGGTAGCCAAAGGCGCTGTACTCGTCGGTGACGGCAACCGTCGTGATCCCCAGTTTGGCGGCCCAGACGGCGGTGCCCACATGGCGGGAGAAGTAAATATCGGGCTTGATCTGTCGCAGCAGATTGATGATCTCAAAGTTCTGCTGATCGCCCACACTGAAGGGCAGCCCATCCTGGCGCTCAGCCAACTGCTGGGTCGCTTTGGGGCACTGGCCGTAATCGTGGCGGGCGTCGAAATGCCAGCTCACCGCTCGGACCACATCGAGTCCCAACTCATCAAGGACGCCGAGAAATCCGTGGCCGAAGCCGGGACCCATGCCGAGAACGGCCCGCTTTCCCTGCAACCGGCTGCGGATCTGAGCCAACTCCGGCGCGATGCGCGCCTTTTCCTCGGCGATCAGCGCCTCCACCTCGGCTTGCTTGCCCACCACTTTGCCCAGTTCCCGCAGCCAACTGTCCATGCCGGCGATGCCGTGGGGCGGCAGCGATTTGACCTGGGGCACGCCGTAACGCTGCTCCAGGCCGGCGGCCAGGTAGGTGCCCAGGGTGCCGCAGACGGTCAGCGTCGCCGCCGCCTCAGAGATGTGGGCCAGCTCGTCGACGCTGGCGAAGGGGATGATGAACTGGGGCTCCAGGCCGAGGCGGCCCAGCAATGCGGTGATGCGATCCTTGGCCCGTCCCCAGAAGTTGATGATGTTGACCCGTTCCGGTCGCTTCCGGCGCGGCGGCTGGATGATGCCTTGAAAGAGGGCGTGAAAGGCGGCGTCAAATCCGGAGGCCCACACCTTGGAGCGAAAGCCTTCGCAGGAAACAGGGATGATCGGGATCGCCAGTTCCTCCTTCAGGCTGTCGGCGACACCGGCAATGTCATCGCCGATGATCGCCGAGGCGCAGGAGGTGGTGACAAAAATCGCTTTCGCCTGGAAACGCCGGTGGGCTTCCCGGATGGCGCCTCTCAGCTTTTCGCCGCCGCCGAAGACGGTCTCTTTTTCGCTCATGTTCGTGTTCAACACCGGCAGGTTGCTATAGGGCCAGCGCCGGATGTACTCGCCCCAGTGGTTGGTCACATTTTGCGCGACCGTATCGCCGGCGCATCCCAGGGGCGCATGATTGACGACAGCGGCGTCACGGATCTGCGAGAGCAGCGCCTGGGCGCATCCGGAGCTGCAGGAGGTGGTCTGGGTGAACCCCCGCTCCCTGTTTTTCAGCCGGCAGCCGCCCGCCTGGCAGGCCAGATCGCCCACCGTTCCCTGATACCCTGTCACAGCGCCCAGGCGTGTTTCCCGGATCACCGGTTCCTGGCTGTCCAGATTGATCGTCATGCCCTTCCCTCCTCTGGCGTTACGCCTTCCAGGCCGTAAATCGTTTTTCCAGGGCCACCAGGGTGTAGTTGATGGCCAACCCCACGAGGGACATGGTCACGATGGCCGCATACATCTCCCCGATCTCGAAGCGGATCTCCGAGTCGAAGATCAGGTAGCCCAAGCCGGATTTGGCGCCCATCATCTCGGCGGCGATCAGGATCAGGATGGAGTAGGTGGCGCTGAGGCGAATGCCCGTAAAAATCGAGGGCAACGAAGCCGGTAGCACCACTTTATGAAACAGTGTCAGCGGTGAGGCCCCCATGGATCGGGCGGCTTTGATCAGCAAGGGGTCCACATTCTTGACCCCGGAAATGGTGCTCAAAAGGATCGGCCACTGGACACTCCAAAAGATGATCGCCAATTTCGAGATCTCGCCGATGCCGAAAAGCAGGATGAACACGGGAAACAAGGCCATGGCCGAGGTTTGCCGAAAGGTTTGCAGAAGGGGGTCGATGAATCGCTCAAAGCCGCGAAACCAGCCGATCAACAACCCCAAGGGGATCGATACGGCCAAACCGAGGGAAAAGCCGAGCAACGCCCGCTGTAAGCTGGCGGCGATGTGTTTGAACAGTTCGCCGGAAAGGATCAGCTTCCCCAGCGCTTGGGCCACTTGCGAAAAGGGCGGCAGGAAGGTGCTGTCGACCCATCCCCACCGGGGGGCGATTTCCCAGAGGAGCAAAAAGAGCAAGACTGCGAGCAGCCGGTAGAGACCTTCGCCGAGCCAACTGAGCCCGCGCAGCCAGGGGCTCGCTGTTTGGACTTGCGGCCGCGTTGTCTCGCCTTTCGATCCTCCCGCGATGTCCCTCCCGCCCTCTTCATGAAGCGCCAACGAATAGGTCTGTTCCGTCATCACGGTTCCTCCCCAGTTCATCGTCGGTTCTTGGAAAAGAACAAAAAAGCCAGAACCCTGCTGCCGCATAGGTCCTGGCCTCCAGTTGCCCGGTCAGCCCGACACTTCGTTGCTATGACCCCGTTGTGTCATTCGAATTTGTGTCATTCGAATTTGTGTCATTCGTCAGCGAAGGGAATGGTTCGCCCCACCCGTCCCGGATGATTCCGCTTTTGTCAGGCCTCTTGAAAGAGCGACGTGCTCAGATACCGCTCGCCGGTATCGGGAAGGACAACGACGATCAGCTTCCCGGCGTTTTCCGGTCGTTTCGCCACTTCCAACGCGGCATAGGCGGCTGCGCCCGAGGAAATGCCCGCCAGGATGCCCTCTTCACGGGCTAATCGCCGGCTGGTGGCAAAGGCCTCTTCATTTTTGACTTTGTAGATTTCATCGACGATGGCGGGGTTGAACACTTCCGGCACAAAGCCGGCGCCGATTCCCTGGATTTTGTGGGGACCCGGATCGCCGCCCGACAACACAGGCGAGTCGTAGGGCTCGACAGCGATGACTTGAATGCCCCTTTTATACTGTTTCAAGACCTCTCCGACGCCGGTGATCGTCCCGCCCGTGCCGACGCCGCCAACGACGATGTCCACCGCGCCATCGGTGTCTGCCCAGATCTCTTCCGCCGTCGTTGCCCGGTGGATCTGGGGGTTGGCAGGATTGTTGAATTGCTGCGGGACAAAGGCGTTGGGGATTTCCGCCGCCAATTCGTAGGCGCGTTGAACAGCGCCTTTCATCCCTTGTGATCCCGGTGTGAGCACGATCTCTGCGCCGTAGGCTTTCAAGAGGTTGCGGCGCTCCAGACTCATCGTTTCCGGCATGGTCAGGATCAGCCGGTACCCACGAGCCGCTGCCACAAAGGCCAAGGCGATCCCCGTATTGCCGCTGGTCGGCTCGATGATCACCGTATCTTGCGTAATATGTCCCCTCTCCTCGGCATCCTTGATCAGGGCAAAGCCGATGCGGTCTTTCACACTGCCGGCGGGGTTAAAATACTCGAGCTTGGCCGCCACTTGCGCAACCGCCCCGGCGTTCACCCGGTTCAGTTTGACCAGGGGTGTTTTCCCGATGAGTTCGGTGAGGTTTTCGGCAATTTTGCCCATGGATGGTCTCCTCCTTAGCTTTTTTCCTTTCCATACAAAAGGCGTTTGATTGGATAACGCCTAGATCGCCTTTCGTCACTTGTAGGTGTCCAGCACGCGGTCGTAGATGTCTTCAATCGCCCGCAAGCCGCCGTTATACCCGGCGTACCCGCAGTGCAACACGAGCCGGTAGGTGAGCGGCGGGCCGACCGGCAGCAGGTCGGCCTGGATCTCCCGGGCCAAATCGCGCTCCCACCCGCTGCCAAGAATCAGGGAACGGTGCTGCGGTTTTTCTGCGCCGATCTCTTCCTGAATCAGCCCGCCGTCGATTGAAAAGACGACTTCGGCAGAACGCAGTTCGGAGATGTGTCGGAACTGCTCCCGGATCCGCTCCTGGTGCTCCACCGGCGTATCATCGATGATGTACTGTTTGGCCGGCAGGATGCCCAGTTCGTTGAGCAAAAACTTGGCGAAGCCGGTGGCATAGGTAGCGTCAAGGATCGTGTAAAACCGGCGCGGCAGGCCGTAGCGAAATTCCAACAGAAAATCGGCGGTGCGCTCAATGTAGGAATAAAACTTTTCTTCTTCCTTTTTGATGAATGCCTCGGCCCTGTCTCGATCCAACTGAGCGAAATCGACGAGGCCGCGCAAAAATCTCGATGTCTCCACGCCGCCGATGGGCAGATAGGGGAAGTGGTAATAGGGCGTTCCGTAACGTTCTTGCAAGCTTTTCACGAGATCCACGCCGGGCCACGCCGAGATCAGGATATTGAATTCGGCATGGGGAATCGTCAGCCATTCCTTTATCCCCGCCGAATCAACGCCGAACAGCGTGTTCACCTGCAAGCCGATTCCTTCGAGAATTCGCTTCAGTTCGATCAGATTGCCGTTCCAAAAGGGATCTTGATAGGGAATCGTTGCGAAAAGATTGACCATGTTCTTGATCTTGCCTTGCCTCGGTTCTGCATGCCGCTCGACGTACTGTTCGATGATCGCCCGAACCACCCGTTCGTGGCTCACATAGTTGTTGCTCTTGAATCCCCCCGTCTCGGCGAAGACGATCGGTTTTCCCAGCGCCTGAAACTCCCGGGTGACCTGGCCCACGTCATCGCCCACGATGTCAGAGGTGCAACCGGTGAGCACCACAAAAAGGTCGGCGTCGATCACCTGAAAAGCGCCTTCGATGACCTGTCGCAGCCGGTTTTCCCCGCCAAAGACGATCTCCTGCTCGCTGGCGTTCGTGCAGGGGATCGTGCTGCCGCCGGCATAACCCTCTCCCTGACCGATCAGGCTGGCGATCTTGACGCTGCAACCGGGTCCGGCGTGCACGATGGGCACAGCCCGTTTGATGGCCACGACGGTTTGCTGGGCGCCAAGGGCGCAAGAGAAGCGAGGCTGCTCAATCAACGTTGCCATGGGCGCAGCCTCCTAAAAAAGTGTAGGGGTCCTGGTCCAACCACCAGCGGGTGTAGGGCATCGTGCTGTGTTTGGCCAGGTTAGTGACAAACTCCCGGTTGTCGAGAGTCTCCAAGATTCGTTCGGCGTATCGGAGCAGGCCCTGATAACCGAAACCCAGGTGTTCGTCGCCGATCAACAGGGTGGGGATGCCCAACTTGGCCCCCCACAGGGTCATGCCGCCATGGCGAGCGATCAGCAGGTCGGGCCGCACGCGATGGAGGATATTGACCAGTTCAAAGGCTTGTTTGTTGCAGACGTTGTAATTGGGAATGTCTCCGTAGGTTTTCACCGTATGCGCCAGCATGTCGGAACGCGGATCGCCGTTATCATAGACCGGGTCATGGTGAAAGATCGCCGCTCCTTGCACCTGTAAGCCCAACTCTCGGAGCAAGGCCAGCAAGGCGTGACCGTGGGCAGCACCGGCCGTAACATAGGCGCTCTTCCCTTGCAATTTCGCGCGATAGGCCTCTAGTTGGGGCAGGATTTTCTCTTTTTCCGCCGCGATGATCGATTCCACTTCGGCTGCTTTGCCAAGCACTTTGCCGAGTTCTCGCAACCACGCGTCCGTGCCGGCAAGGCCATAGGCCAGAGGGGCTTTTATCTCCGGCACGCCATAGACCTGTTCCAGGGCCGCCCCGAGGTAACTGCCCAGTGTCGGACAGATTTGGATGGTGGCCGCCGCTTCGGCGATGTGTTCCAGCTTCTCCACCGTCGAAAACGGCACGATGTACTCCGGCTCATAGCCCAACGGGCCCAGCAGATCCGTAAACACGTCGCTGCCCCAGAAGTTGATGATGTTGATCTTGTTGGTCTTGCGCCGCGGCGGCTTGACGATTTTTCTCACGATGGCGTGGTAGGCGGAATCGAATCCGGTGGTCCATATTTTTGATTTAAACCCTTCACAAAAGCAGGCCACCACCGGGATGCCCAATTCCTCAGACAACCGGTCTGTGACACTTTCCACATCATCGCCGATGATCCCCGAAGCGCAGGAGGTGGTCACAAAGATCGCCTTTGGCTTCACCCTCGCATAGGCTTCTCGGATGGTCGCCTCCAGCTTCTGCACCGCTCCAAAGATAGTGTCTTTCTCTTCGATATTGGTGCTGAAGTATCTCCCCATCACCGGGGGGAGCTTTCGCTCCATCTGGCCAACCCGGTAGACAAAATTAAAGGCAAAGAAATCGCCGGCGCAACCCACAGGCGCATGGTTAACCATGGCCGCGTCCTGGATCATGGACAGTTGGCAGAAGGCATTGCCAGAACTGCAACCCATGCACTGGCTGAATGTTCGCTTGTTTTCCCGCAACTTGCCGGCCCTGGCGCACTGAACTAGTTGTCCAGCGGTGCCTTCAAATCCGGTGATCGAGCCGATCCGTATTTCGCGGATGGCCACTTCCGGCGCATCCACATTGACTCTGCATCCGCTCATGACATCCCTCTCGTGTTTTTAGGAAAGGAAAAGGCAGATCCCCCTATCATGAGAAGGGAGATCCGCCTCTGGTGCTTCCAGTCGGCAGATGTCCGCCATCGGCTGTCCTGCTTTTTAAAATGCCCGGTAATATCATACCGTTTTTTGAATATAGTCGGCCAAAGCCCGCTCGATCAGATCGGGGAGCACATGGGATTCGACCCCGCGAACTTTCAGATTCTCGATGGCGCCGGGGCCGATCTGGCTGACCAACACCGCCTTGCAGTCGGCGATGGCATCGAGGGCGGCTGTGCTCTGGCCGTGGCTCTGGTCGTGGCAGTATCGTTGCGTTTTACGGGACTCGACAAAGCGGTAGCTGTTGCCCACGACCTCAAAGATGAGAAAATGCTCGGCATGCCCAAAATGTCGATTGACCACTTTGCCGTCGCTGCTGGCGACGGCTACTTTGTAGGTCAACCTCCATCCCTCCCTTCCTCCTCTGCCTAGATGGCGGCCGCCTGGCTGCGCACCTCGCCGGTCTCCAGCGCCAGCAGGTGGTCGGCCCACTTGGCGGCCCACTCGCGCAGGTCTTTCACATCGAGCGGCGACGGGGTCTTTGACTCGGTATGGTTGGCGATCTTCTCGGCCAACCGGCGATAGACACCGGCCTGGTCGGAATGGGGCGACGCCTCGATGGTGGTCTTGCCTTGCAGTTCCGCCTGGGTGACAGTGACGGAACGGGGCACATACTCGATGACTTGCGTCTTCGTCTGTTGGACGAAATCATCGATGATCGCTTTGGCGTAGGGCGCATTGATCGAGTTGGCGATCACGCCGCCCAGGAGGGCGCCGCCCGATTTGGAGTACTTCTGAATCCCTTTGAAGAGGTTGTTGGCGGCGTAGACAGCCATGAAGTCGGCCGACGATACGGTAAAGACGTGTTCGGCGATCCCCTCGCGCACCGGCACGGCAAAGCCGCCGCAGACGACGTCGCCCAGGACGTCATAGATGACATAGTCCAGATCCAGTTCCTCAAAGGCGCGATGCTGTTTGAGCAGTTGCACCGCCGTGATGATCCCCCGGCCGGCGCAACCGACGCCAGGCGCCGGACCGCCGGCTTCGACGCAGTAGACGCCGCCGAACCCTTCGAAGACGACTTCGCTGAGTTTGACGTTGTTCTTTTCCCGCAGCGTATCGAGGATGGTCGGGATGTATTTGCCGCCGCGCAGGGTATTGGTGGAGTCGCTCTTCGGGTCGCAGCCCACCTGCATCACTTTATAGCCCGCATCGACCAAGGCGGCGCTGATGTTGGAGGTGGTCGTCGATTTGCCGATGCCGCCTTTTCCGTAGATGGCGATCTGTTTGAGTTTTTTGTTGGACATCTCTTTTGCCCCTTCCTGTTTATCCTTTTGTTTATCCTTTTTATCCCTACCCGTGGGAGAACGTCTCAATCGGCCGGTCATAGAGCTGGCCGGCCAAATCGATCCCCTTGCCGGGGATGCCGCAGGCGTCGGCGCGGCACTGGTGGCAATGCCGGAACACTGGCAAATGCTGTTCCGCCGCCTCCCGGGCTGCCTGCAGTTCCTGGCAGTCAGGCGCCCGGTGATGGAGGAAGGCCTGTTGAGGGATCAAGGGGATGATGTTGAAATTGGATGCGCCGGCCTCGGCAGCGGCTTTGGCCACTTCGCCGATCTGACCGTCGTTGATCCCGGGAATGAGCACGCTGTTCACCTTGACGGTCAGCCCCAGCCGGGCTGCCGCTTCAATGCCAGCCAGTTGGGCGTTGATCAGATGGGCCGCCGCCCCTTCTCCCTGCTGCCGTTTCCCTGCGACGGGGACTTCTTCGTAGATCTGCGCTCCGATGGCAGGATCGACGGCATTGACAGTAACGGTGATCGTCAACACGCCGGCCTCAGCGACCTGTTCCGCCTTTTCAGCCAGCCGCAGGCCGTTTGTGCTCAGGCAGTTGATGATCTGCGGATACTTTTGATGAATCAGCCGAAAGGTCTCCAGCGCGTGGTCTGTCGCCAGGGTGTCACCCGGTCCGGCAATGCCGGCCACGGTGATCTCCGGGCACAAAGCCAGCGCCCGTTCCAGCGTTTGCAGCGCCTCTTGCGGCGTCAGCACGCCCCGGCTCACACCGGGCCGCTGCTCCCACTTGTTGTATCCCCGGCGGCAGTAGCCGCACTGGATGTTGCAGGCTGGGCTGACCGGCAGGTGGATGCGTCCGAATTTGAAATGGGCTTCGCCGTTAAAACAGGGGTGCTTGCGCATGAGGTGAGTAAACCGGTTCCCTTCGGCCACCGGCGCATCATGACTAGAATCATGATTTGAACGATCAGCCGCCATCCCAAAGCCTCCTCTCGCTCGGTTCAGGCAAAACAAAAAGGCCGAGGGTACACGCCTCACGGCGGTACACCTCGGCCTCCAGTCTTTCCGGTGGGCCAAAATGCTGGTTTTTCAATCAGGATAGTAGTTATTTTACCTGTATAATATTTCTTTGTCAATACAATGAATGAATTTCCTCTGCTATCCCGTGATATACCGGTAGGGATCGGTGTCATACCAAGCCTCCCGGTAGGGTTGGCGCGTGTTTTCCTTCAACCTTCGTTGGAAAGCCGGGTTCTCCATCAGCCGGGCCGCCCGTTGCGCCACTTCGAAGACACCCCGGTAACCCAAATAACTCTGGGGTGCGCTGAAGATCGGCAGCGTTGGGATGCCCAGCTTTGCCGCCCATAGATTGCTCCCACTGTGCCCCAGATAGAGATCCGGCTGGGCGCGACGCAAGAGATTCACCAGTTCAAAGGGTTGTGTCGTGGCCACATTGACCTCCATCTGCGGCTGCCCTTCTGTGGCCTTCAGGTATAAGTTGTCGCCAAACTCATCATAGTGGTGGGCGCGAAATCCGATGATTTCACAACCCAGTTCCTGCAGCAGCATGGCCGTGGCCGCCACGCGCATCTCGCCGCCGCTCAGGTAGACCCGTTTCCCGCGCAGGGTTTGCCGCAAGGGCGCCAAGGCCTCATCCAGTTCCCGCGTCTCCGCTTCGATCAGCCGTTGAACCTCTGCCTCTCGTTGCAAGGGCTTGGCGATGTCGAGCAGCCACTCATTGGTATTGCGGATGCCGATGGGCATGGTGTTGATCATATAGGGCATCCCATAGCGTTCCTCAAGGTGCTTTAAAAAGTAATCGTCATGGGTGGCGCAGATGCTCACGTTCAGCGCCGCTTCTGTCAACACCCCATAGCGCTCTGGATCGGCAAAGTTCGGATAATAGCGTACCTCCAACCCCAGTGCCCGCAGCAGCCGTGTCAATTCCACCTCATCGGGGTAACCGATGGAGTAGACGTTAAACAGATTGACCGTCCGCTCCTGGCGCTGCTTCCGCTGGGTCTCCTCCCGTAGAGCGCCAGCGGCTGATGCCGTAAACCCTTGGCCCGCTTTCCCCAACAGGTTCCTGGCGATGCCATGGTATACCACATCATAGGCCGTCGCCGAGATTTTCGTCTTAAAGCCCTCGCAGTGCAAGGGGATGATCGCAGCCATCACCTGGTTCTGCAACCGCTTCGCCACACTGTCGATGTCATCGCCGATGATCCCCGGCGCGCAACAGGAAACCACAAAAATCGCCTTCGGACGATGCCTCCGGTCGGCGAGGAGGATCGCTTCTTCCAGCTTCTGCTCTCCCCCGTTGATCACGTCATTCTCATCCAGGTTGGTGGAAAACCAGATCAGCGATTTCGGTTTTTCGCCGCGAATGCTGACGCCATTTCGGAAATGACCGTCCATGCCATGGCTGCTTCCGCCGCACCCGACCGGCGCGTGCATGATCGTCACCGTGTTCGGCACCGTTAGGATCATCGCCAAGGCCAGGCCCATCTGGCAGTTGCTCGTCTGGCTGAAGCTGCGATCGCGATTCACCAGACAGCCCTGACGGGAATCGTTGACAAGACCGCAGACCGTCCCGCCGTAGGCATGACAAACGCGCAGGCGTTCGTCACGCTTGGGCGGCACCTTTTCATCGATATAGCCCATCCCCATCACCTCCCCGCAGCAGCCACATTCAGCAGATCCTCCAGAAGGTGCAACCCGCCGCGATAGCCCGCATAGCCCCGGTGCAATACGACACGGTTCGTGATCGGGAAACTGACGCTCAGATGCTTCGCCCCGATGGTGGATGCCAGATCCCGCTCCAGGGAACTGCCCAGGACAAAAGCGGGACTCAAACGCCGGTGATATTTTGCTTCCTTATATATGGGCCAGTGGCGCGCAAGACGCTGGGGGATTTCGGTCGTATCTGTTTCGAAAAGCAGTTGCGGCGTTCGATGATACCGCAATGTGGCGAGGTTTTGGCGAAGCCTTTCCTGTTGCTCGGCAGGTAGGGGATCGGTGACAACAACGAATTCAGGCAGCCAGCCAAGATCTTCCGTAAGGAAACGGGTGAGGGGAATCGTCATCGTGGCGTTGCCAACAACCACCGCATGGTGTTGCTGATCCGTGTCGGTGTAGAAATCGGCCACCCGTTCGACAAAGTGATAATACTCCGCCTGTTCCTCACGAATCACCGTCGCGACGGTCTCCTCCGGCACGTTCAGCCGTCGTCCCACCTGCCGCAAAAAATCCGCCGTCGCCGTCGGGCCGATCGGCGTCTCCAAGGGCAGATAGGGCGTTCCATGTTCCGCTTGAAAAACCTCTGCCGCCTGCACCCCATACACCGGCGAAAGGACGATATTGGCTGCTGCGCGACCGGCATGACGCAGATCATCCAACCCTTCGTCGTGGGAGAAAAAGGTGGTCACCTGCAACCCCAACCGACGGAGCAACCGCTTCAACTCCAACAGATCGCCGCGCCAGAAGGGATCCTGCCCCGGCACGAGACCCCACAGGTTGATCCGGTTCATCTCTTTTTGCGGCGCTGGGAGCACCACATCCCGAAACAGCGTCTCCAAAACCAGGCCGTAGCCCCCATAGGCGTTTCCGTTGAACCCGCCCGTTTGGACGGCGATGACTGTGTCGCCGGCGGATTGAAATCGACGGGCCACACTGGCAATATCATCACCGATGATCTCGGTCATACATCCGCTCAGAATGGCGAAGAGTTTGGCGTCGATCACCTGCCGGGTCGTTTCGATCTGTTCAACAAGCCGCTCCTCTCCGCCAAAAAGGATCTCCCGTTCCGTCACATTGGAACTGGGGACCGCCAGGCCGCCGCAGTACCCGGCGCCCTGGTAACCGCTGCCTCCGTAGAGAGTGTTGAAGATGTTGCCGCCACAACCGGCCGAGGCGTGGATCACCGGCGCCGCGTCACGCAACGCCGTTATCGTCGCCACAGCCCCGCCCAGCGCGCAACTGGCTCGCGGTCGTTCAATGACTTGGGACATGACCCGCCCTCCTTCCGGGAGTACCGCGCCCGCCGCTGGCTCTCATTACATCCCCTTTGATTGAAACACGCTCTTTTTGCTCAGCTCCTTCGAGGCCAGAAGCCCGATTCGCTGTCGATAGAAAAAGCAGCGAACCACGCCGCCCTTGGCTTTGTTTTGCCGCAAGACCCTCTCCAGATAATGCAGAGACGGTCGGACATCGATGCCTGGTTTCTCCATCCTCATCATTCCTCCCTTGCGCTGCCTAGCCTTTGACAGAAGCGATAAAACGCCGGATATTCTCAAGCGGCGTATCGGGCGGGATATCGCAGCCCGGCATCAAAATAAAAGACGCGTCCTTTCCCACCTCAGCTAGGCAGCGCCGGGCCTGGTCTGCCACCGCTTCTTGGGTTCCGTCCTTGATCACATCGACAGGGTTCACATTGCCGGCAAAGGCGATTTTGTCGGCAACCGTTTCACGGACTCGTCTCAGGGGGACTTTATAGTCGACCGACAAGACGTCGACACCGGCAGACGGGATCAGGGACAAGCGATCGGTAATGTTGCCGCAGATATGCAGCAAGCCGGCCGCGCCCTGTTCATGGATCCACGTCATCAACCGGGTGATATAGGGCAAGGCAAAGGCCGTGAAGTGCTTTTTCGAGATCATGTCGCCCGATGCCGTCGGTTCGGCTACCGAGAGAATCTCCGCCCCGGCTTTCCGGTGTCCTTCCAGATAGGCCATCGCCATCGCTGTCGTGAATTCCAGCACCGCATGGGCCGCCGCCACATCTTTATACAAGCTGTACATGAACCGCTCGACGCCGTAGACAAGTCCGGCCAAGGTAAAGGGCCCCCAGATGCTGGACCCGACCAGCGTCCGATCACCGACCCGCCGGCGAACGCCCTCAGTCATTTTCCAGAGAGACTGGATAGCGTCGTCGCTTTCGATGCGGCTCAAATCGATCTTCTGTAGTTTTTCGGGCGTCTCATCACCGTTGACCAGCAGTTCGATCACGTCCGGCGTGCCTTTCGGGCGGTATTTGATCCGGCCCCCCACCGCCTGAATGACTAAATTGTGATAGCCTGAACCGGGCCAGACGATGTCCGATCGCACGACCTCATTGGTCTCGGCGATGATCTGGGCCACCTCGTCCGGTCGGTTGGCGGCTTCCTGGAGAGACAGCCCTCGCTGCCGCAATGTCCAGGCGCCTCCCGACAAGAGCGCAACGGCAGGGCGCAAGGCAGGCTCGCGCCGGATCGTGGAAAGAACCATCTCCTTATCGGTTCCCATCGTGAATCCACCTGTTCCCTTCACATTGAAACTCCTTGTTTGCACCGGCATGCATCTGTTCGACAGTGCTGCCATGACGCTCCTGACAATCCTGATCGTTCAGACCGTCCTTGCAATCTTGACAATCCTGACAGTCTACATCATCGTAAAGCGCCCTTTTGATTCGCCTATGCGCTGGCGCTCACCGTAGTGGTGTAGATCTTCTCCAACAGCGTCAAGGCGCCGCGGTACCCCACATAGGACCGGGACAGGACCACCTCATAGGAGGCAGGAAAACCGACTTCGACGATGGCGCCTTTTAGCTCTTTGACCAAATCCCGTTCCCAGGTGGTTCCGAAAATGATTGGGGGCTTATGACCAAAATAAGTTTGACGGATCAACTGGTGGATGCGCCAACTGTCTTCTTCAAACTCAACCTCCACCGACACATCATCGGCGATGGTCCGGAATTGCTCGCGGATCCCTTCACGAAACCGCTCGGGCGGATTCTCCGTGATGATCAGCTTGCCGGGAATGACGCCCAGTTGATTGACGAGAAACTTTGTCAAAGCGAGGTTGTAGGCGCTGTCGCCGATGACGGCGAATTGGGCTGGCAGGCCCCACCAGTACTCGGCATAAAAATCGGAGAAATCCTCGAGGTAGCGATAATAGGTGTTCTCCTCTTTTTGGATGAACTGCTCGGCTTTTTCCCGATCAAGCCCGGCAAACTCGACGACCTGGCGCAAAAAAGCGCTCGTTTGTTTCGCGCCGATCGGGATGACCGGCACGTGCAGGTAGGGCTGCCCGTATTTTTCTTGCAGGTGTTCCGCCGTCTCCAGGCCAAGCCAAGGGGACAGGACCAGATTGAACTGGGCTCTCGGGATCCCTTTCCACTCGGCGACACCGCGAGACTCGTGCCCAAAGAGGATATTGACCTGTAATCCCACGCCTTCAAGAATCCGTTTCATCTCGGCCAGATCGCCGCGCCAGAAGGTGTTGTGGAAAGGAAGAAGTGACCAGACGTTGACGACGCCGGAGTCCCGCGGTCCTTCGTCGTCGCCCACAAACTGGTCGATAATCGCCCGCGTCACCAGCTCGTGTCCCGTAAAGTTGTTTCCTTTAAAACCGCCCGTCTCGGCATAGACGATCGGCACACCGCGAAGTTGAAACTCCTTCACCACCGAGCCCACGTCATCGCCGACCAGGTCGGAGATGCAGCCGGTCAGGACCACGAAGAGGTCGGCCTCCAGCACCTCCAAGGAGGCCGCAATCAGTTCTCGCAACCGCTCCATGCCGCCGAAGACCACCTCTTTTTCGGTGGCATTCGTGCTGGGCACGACAGCGCCGCCGCCATAACCGCCCCCCTGAAATCCGTTGTAAAAGGCGACGTTCATGAACTGCTTGTCGGCGCAGCCGGGGCCGCAGTGGGTGATCGGGATCACCCGAGGAATCGCGCAGGCGCTATGCAGGGCAGCGATGGAGCAGGCATAGCGGATCTGCTGAATGGAATTGGTCTTTTGCGTCTTCCCGATGACAGCCTCCTGGGATTGCCGCAACCCTTCACCATGTGACATGCCACATTTCCTCCTACCCTTTGATCATCGGCCGTTTGTTTGCGGGCCTGTGAAAAACCACCCTTTGATGGCCGACATTTTTTCTATGTATTGCACTGTTCAATCATAAGAGCCTTTCGCTTCGGCCTGTCGCTTTCTCGCCAGGATGAAGGGGTCGCTCTGGCGCAACCAGGCCTGTTTATAGGGCAGTTGCGTATGGGCCGCCAGGTCATCGTGAAACTTCTTGCGCGCCAGTATCTCCAGGATCGTTTCGCCGAGGTTCAACATTCCCTGATAGCCCAGGGCATGGTGCTCGTCGCCGAGCGGCGCGGCGGGGATGCCCAGCCGTGAGGCCAGCGGCGCCAGTCCATTGTGCCGGATGAGGATGAAATCGGGCTTTACGCGTTGGAGCAGGCCGTAAAACTGGTACTGCTGGCGATTGCTCACGCTGAAATGGGGCACATCGCCATAGTGGTCAACGAGATGGGATAGGGAGTCTTGTCGGGGGTCTTGGCTGTCGTAGACAGGGTCGTGGTGAAAAACAAGCGATCCGTCCACCTCGACGCCGAGTTCCCTTAAGACGGCGATCAGCCCGTGGGCGTAGGCGGAACCGGTGGCCACATACCCCTTCTTCCCTTTCAGCCGTTGGCGCAATTCCTCCAGGCGAGGCTTCACGCGGGCATGCTCCTTGGCGATGTAGGCTTCCGCCTGGGCTTCCCGTCCGGTGACGCGCGCCAGTTCCCGGATCCAGGCATCGGTGCCGGCAAAACCGTAGGGCTGGGGCGCCTTGATCTCAGGCACGCCGAAAGCCTGCTCCAAGGCTGTGGCCAGGTAGGACGCGAGGGTGTGGCAGAAGCCGACTGTCGCCGCCGCCTCCGAAAGCTGGGCCAACTCTTCGACTGTGGCCAGATCGACGACATAGTTGACGCGCAGCCCCAACTCCTTGAGCATGGGGGTGAAAACGTCAGTGCCCCAGAGGCAGATGACGTTGACCAGATCCTCTTGTTTTTGCGGGTTTTTGCGGACGATCTGCCGCACGATCCCATGCTGGGTGGCGTCAAAGCCGGTGCTCCAGTGCTTGGAACGAAAGCCTTCGCAATGAAGCGGGATCACCGGGATCGCCAGTTCCTCCTCGAGCCGGCTGGCGACGCTGTCCACATCATCGCCGATGATACCGGTGGCGCAGGAGGTGCCGATAAAAATCGCCTTCGGCCGGTGGCGCTCCCAGGCATCGCGGATCGATTGCTCCAGTTTCTCAACGCCGCCGAAAACCATGTCAGACTCCTGCAGGTTTGTGCAGATCAGGCGCAGGTTTTCTACGGGGAGTTTGCGCATAGCCAGCCCGTTGCGGTAGATGGAATTATAGATCACCTGACCGGCGCCGCAGCCGATGGGCGCATGCTGGATCAGCACGGCGTCGCGGACGTTGCCGGCCTGGCATTCGACCATCTGCTCACTGCAAACGGAACCTTGAGTGAAGGGGCCCTGAAGTTCACAGACCCTGCGCGCCTTTTCTCCGCAACCGGCGCCACAGGCGCCTCGCGCATAGGCCGATTCCGCGGAGAGTTCCGAGGCGGCGCCATCCCAGGCGATGATCGTGCCCAGTCGCTGTTCCCGATTCTCGACTACCGGTGTGTTCAGGTTGAGTTTCACCGTGTTTCCTCCTTTGACCAAACAAATCACCGAATCCAATCACGCCCCGGTAGATAAACGAAAAGGCCGAGGGATACGCGCCCCATCGGCGGTATACCTCGGCCTCCAGTCTATCTAGACAGCCATTGCTCTATCTCAACATTGTCAGGTGTATATCTCGAATTTTACGAACCCTGCCATCAGATGTCAACCATATTTTTTCCTTCTTTCGACCGCCGAGGTCGCTTCCCCTGTCCCTTGTCCCCTGTTAGCGATATTCGCGTCCCACGGGATTTCTGTCAACGACTATCGGAGTAATCGCGCCACTTCCGCCAACAGTTGCTCCTTCTTCACAGGCTTGCGCAAAAAGGCGGCGCACCCCGCTTGGCGGACACCGGCTTCTTGGTCCTCCAGGACGGAAGCCGTCACGACGACGACCGGAATGGTAGACAATTCCTCATCGTTTTTCAGGATCTGCATCACCGTAAATCCGTCCATTACAGGCATCTTCATGTCGAGGATGATGGCGGCAGGCCGGTGTCTTTCTGCCAGTTCGATGACTTCCCTGCCGTCGGTCGCCTCAATGAATCGAATGCCGTGGGGTTCAAGGTACTCCCGCACCAGTTTGCGATTTGTCACTTCATCATCGGCGACCAGCACCAGGGAGTCGGTAAAATGAACATCCGATCGCGCGGGCCTCGCTCTCGCCACAGCGGGTCCTGCCGCATCGACCCTTTCCACATCGCGCAGTGTCACCCGGAAGGCGCTCCCTCGGCCCACTTCGCTCGTCAGGGCGATCTCGCCGTTCATCATCTCGACGAGGCGCCGGGTGATCGTCAGCCCCAAACCGGTGCCGCCATAGCGAGCGTCCTGACCCTTTTGCTGGACAAAGGCCTCAAAGATCGCTTGCTTCTGCCCTTCGGGGATGCCGATGCCGGTGTCTTCAACGGTGACGGCCAGATCGAAGACGCCTGTTTTCCTGTCGCCGACGGGACAGGCGGTTACCTTGATCGAACCCCGTTGGGTGAATTTGACGGCATTGCCGATCAGGTTGAAGAGAATCTGGCGCAGGCGAACCTCATCGAGCAATAGTCGCGCTGGGAGCGCCGGATCGATTTCAATGATGAATTCCAGCCCCTTTTTCTCCACCTGAGTGGCAAAGGCCCGTCGCATCTCCTGAACCAGTTCCCACACATGAACGGGGCGCCGCTGGATCTCCAATTTTCCCGCTTCGATTTTCGATAGATCGAGGATATCGTTGATGATGCGCAGCAAGGTCTCACCGTTGGAGGAGATGTATTCCAGGTACCGCTGCCCCTGTTCATCGATCACATGGTCGTTCAGCAACTCGGAAAAACCGAGGATGGCGTTCATGGGGGTGCGGATTTCGTGGCTCATGTTGGCGAGGAACTCCGACTTGGCCTTGACGGCGAGGTCTTTTTTCTCGTTCGCCGCTTCCAACTCCACATTCTTTTTCCTCAATTCCCGGGTCCGTTCGGCCACCTTCTGTTCCAATTGGGAGAAAAGCTCCCCCAGTTGCCGCGCCATGGCGGTGAACGACTGCCCCAGTTTGCCGACCTCATCATCCCGTTCGATGGCCGGCGTATACGCCCAGTTTCCCCGTCCATACTCACCGGCGGCGATATTCAGTTCCCGGATCGGCCGGATCACCCAATGGGAGGTCCCTACCCCCACCAGGATCGCCACCAGCAGGGCGATGCCGATAAGTAGGTAGGTGGTCCGCGTGTTTGCCTGGATATAGCCCATAAAGTCTTTTTCCGGCACAACGACAACGATCCGCCAGTCCAGGCCGTATTCACGGAAGGGGAGCACCTGGGCGAAGAGGCGCTCCCCTTCCTGCTCGAAAGCGACCTGTTGGCGCCCTTGAATCTCATGGAGACTTCCAAAACGGTTCTCCAAGTAACGGGCTGCCCCCCGGATCATCGGGGAATCGGCGTCGACAGCAGGGATGCGCTCCATCTGGCCGTCCTTGAGCGAGTAGATCTTCTCCATGCCCGAGGAAGCGACCAGTTTGCCCGATGGGCAGACGATGAAGGTCTGACCTGTTTGTCCCACTTGAAGGCCGTGTAGAAATTGATTCAATCCGGTCAGTATATAGTCGACGCCGAGGACGCCGATAAGCTCGCCAGAGGGCTTGTACAGGGGATGGACAGCGGTGATCGCCAGGTCCTGAAAGACAAAATGGCGATAGATCTCGCTCCAGCCGGGCTGACCGGTTTTTTCACCCGTTATATACCAGGGTCGTTTGCGGGGGTCAAAGTTGCGGAAGACCTCCTGCAACTCCCCGGCTTCCCCATTCGGTTTGACGGAAAAATAGTGGGAGTTATGATCCGTGGCGTCACTGGCCAAGACCAGTTGGATGTCCCCGGCGAGATTGCGCCGGGCGCCCATGAATTCCCCCTGCGGGGTGCCGATGAAGTTCATGGCAATCTGGGGAAAGGCCTGCTGCTGCCGGGAAAAGTAACGCTCCCGCGAGGTCTTGTCCTGAATGTCCAGCAACCCCGTATCGATGGCGTTGGCATTGATGCGGTTGACGAGCAGGGGGATCTCCATGTGCCGCTTCAGGTGCTCGTCGATTCGATCAGCGATCTCAGTTCGCAATTGGTCGGTCATATCTTCGACAGCCCGCTCGCTGCTGTTGACCGATAGCCAGGCCACCAAACCCACAGCCAGGAGCAGTTGGAGCACAAAGGGGACGATGAATACGGCACGCAGCGGGACTTTTCGCAGCATGGGCAAATCCTCCTCATCGAATCCATGTCCTTGTGTCATTCGGCTGTCGAAAACGTCGCACTGCTTCAACTCACTCATCCTGAGGCCGGCCGGAGCCCGTCACGATGATCACACCGGCAAGAAAGACGAAAACTGCATACAATCCTATAGGGGCTCATCGGAATGCTGTGAAAAAACCCCCTCCGACGAGGGGGTTTTTTATTGTCTATATTGATTATAAATGAATGCATTCATATCCACAATCGCAACCGCACAATCTCTACTCACGCTTTGCCTCTACCCGTTGCCCAGGGATAAGACCAAGGAAAATTTGACAAAATGAAAAAACGGAAAGAACAAAATCCTTCTTGAAATTGAAAATCATTTTCAGTTACAATGGCGGTAACAACCACTTGTCGGATCACGATCATCATCGCTTTATAGGAGGGATTGGACATGGGACCATCTTATGGCCTCTGGAAAGACAGCCTGGCGGAAAAAGACGAACGCCAGGCTCGGTTTGAAAAATGGCTCTTTGTCAACCTCTCCAGGGTGCTCTTCGCTGGTAAGACCGGCGAGTTCATCCGCTTTCAGGAACCCTTCTTCGGCAAAGACATCGCCTCAACGCTGAAGGATGCGCGGCGCCTCGCCCACGACTGGGGTGTGGAGATGTTTTTGCTCAAACGCTGCGAAAAATGCGCCTGGGTGCTCTTTTACCGGGAGGCGCAAGTGAGGGCCTCGCTAAAACGCTTTGGCCGCCTGCGCCAATACCGCGACCGGCGTCTCCCCTGGCCCGTCGATGCGCGTCAGTTCCTCTTTCATTTGAAGGAGCGGTGGTGCAAAGGCGGCAAACTTCCCCACGAGATCGGTCTCGCCCTCGGTTACCCCCTCAAGGATGTGCTCGGCTACCTCGGCCTGTCTCCCCTGCCGAAAAATCATGTCTGTGAGTGGTGCATCTACGGAAATGTGGCGCCTTCGCTGCGGCTGAAAGAGCGTTTCGACTGGGCGAATCATCTCGCCCTGACCTTCCTGGAGGCCGACCGGATGGAACTAATCCGCGATGAGGCGCGACGGGTTCCGGCGTAAGTGAGAAAAGACCCCGGCGGTGTCCATACCGCACGGGGTCTTTCTTCTTTAGCACTGCTATTCGATAGCGTTAAAATTCGATTCTCTGGGGCGCTTAGGCGCCTTCTACCGCCTTTTCCCTGCCCTTCTTGGTAAACAACCCTTTCCATCCGCCATTCGACAACTTATCCTTCCAGCGATGCATGGCGATAAAGATGATCGGGATGATGACCAAGGTGAAAAAGGTGGACGTGAGGAGGCCGCCGATGAGCACCCAGGCCATGCCGATCCGGTTTTCAGCGCCTTCCTCAAGAGCCAGCGCCGTCGGCAGCATGCCAAAGACCATGGTCATGGTCGTCATGACGATGGGACGCAAGCGCGTCTTGGCTGCCTCGATGACCGCGTCGCGGGCATTGTAGCCTCGCCCCATGAGGGTCAGGGAATAGTCAAGCAGCAAGGTGCCGTTTTTGGCGACCAGGCCGTCCATCATGATGACGCCCATCATGGAGAAGAGGTTCAGGCTGTTGTGGGTCAGGGCCAGGGCCGCCACAGCGCCGATAAAGCCGAGGGGCAGCGAGAACATGCGGATAAAGGGCGTCAAGAAGGATTCATAGAGCACGACGAGCACCATGTAAACCAGAACCAGCGATAAGCCCAAGGCGCTGATCATCTGGCTGAAGGTGTCGTTCATGTTCTGGGTCTGACCGGCCAGGTTGATCGAGTAGAGGGGATCGAAGTTTTTCGCCTTGATTTTCTGTTGAACTTCCGAAGTAAACTCGGCCAAGGACCGGTCGTTCAGGTTGCAGGAGATGGTGATCGCCCGCTGTTTGTCGACCCGCCGGATCGAGCGCGGTCCAGTCCCTTCTTTGAAATCGACCAGGTTGCCCAAGGGGATGTTCTGACCGCTGACAGAGACGGGAATCGTCTTCAGGTCTTGGGGACTCATCTTGTCTCCGTCTTTGAAACGGACATTGATGTCGATATCATCGCCGTTTTGGCGGAATACGCCCGCCTTTGAGCTGTTGACACCGGTCTGCACGACGGTGGCGATATCGTTCAGGGATGCGCCATAGTGTTTGACCTGTTCGCGGTTGATGACCGTTTGAATCTCCGGTTGCCCCAGTCGCCAGCTGCTGTTCACGTCTTTGGCGCCGGGCGTGTTGCGGAGGATGTCCATCACATCTTCAGAGATAGCCAGCAGTTTCTCCTGGTCTGATCCCAGGATCTCGATCTGCACATTCCCGCTCGGGCCGCCGCGACCGCCGCCGCCAGGCAAACCGGCGATAGAGGCCGTCGATTCGCTCACTCGAACGATGCCAGGGGCGAAATTCTTTTTACTCCAGTCGCGCACCGTGTCGGCAATTTCCCAGACGGTGCGTTTGCGCAGCTTCTTGTTGGTCAGCGCCACTGACACAGAGCCCTGGTTGGAACTGACGCGGGCCTGGACGTTGCTCATCTCGGGTATGTTCAGGCAGAACTGCTCCACTTTTTTCGTCTCTTTGTCGACCTGTTCGTAAGGGGTGCCGACAGGCAACTCAACGGTGACGCTGAAGCTGCCTTCATCTGTCTTGGGCAGGAACTCAGCGCCGACGATCTGCAAGGGGATCAGGCTCATGACAGCGAGAAAGAGCGCCAGCGCGCCGGCCAAAACCTTTTTGGGATGATTGAGGCACCAGTGGAGAATGACCTCGTAGAAACTTTTGAATCGCCCGCCAAAGCGGTCGAACCGGTCGAAGAAGCGATGGGGCTTCTCCTCAAATCCCTTTTTATAGAGCCGGGAAGAGAGCATCGGCGTCACCGTAAAGGAGACAAAGAGGGAAAAGAGGGTCGCAAAGACGATGGTCATGCCGAACTGCCGGAAGAACTGGCCCACCATGCCCTGCATGAAGGCGATGGGGAGAAAGACGACGACGTCGCAGAGGGTGATGGCGATGGCCGCCATGCCGATCTCTTTTCGCCCTTCGGCGGCAGCCGTTTTGGCCTCTTTCCCCATGGACAAATGCCGATGGATGTTCTCCAAGACGACGATCGAGTCATCGACGAGGATACCGATACAGAGCGCCATCCCCATGAGGGACATCATGTTGAAGGAGAAGCCGGCCACATACATGACGAAGATGACGGCGATAAGCGAGGTCGGAATCGCGATGAGGACGGTCATCATCGAGCGCCACTCTTTCAAGAAAAAGAGCAGGGCGAAGGAGGTGGTGAGAATCCCTTCAAAGATGCTCAGTTGGGTGTTGTTGAGCGCTTTTTGCACATAGTCGGAGGCGTCGTTGGCGATGTAGAGGTTGACGCCGGGCAGGTCCTTGCGCAGTTTCGTGATTTCTGCATTGAGGGCCTTGCCCACATCGACGACGCTGGCATCGCTCTGCTTGAAGATTTCAATGCCCACCGACTCTTCGCCGTTGAGCCGTTCGGTGTTGCGGACGGTTTGGATCTGTTCTTTGACGGTGGCGAGTGTTTTTAGAGGGATGATTCCGCCGTCCCCAGTCGAAATGGGTAGATTCTCAATCTCTTTGATGCTCTGGTACTCGCCCATCAGCCGCAGGTCATAATCTTTCTGCCGGAACAATTTACCGGCCGGCTTGTTGGCGTTCTCCGCCTTGATTTTATTCACGATGGAATTCAAAGACACGTTGTAGGCAGAGAGCTTTTTCGGGTCCACTTCGACGGCGACTTCTTTCTGCCTGCCGCCGTAGATGTTGATCTCCGAGACGCCCTGCACGCGTTCCAGGCGCTGCCGGATCATGTCATCGGCCAGCTTATAGGCGTCCACCTTGGACAAGCCCTCGCTGCTGAGGCGCAAGGTCATGATCGATTGGGCATTAATATCGCGCTTGATGACGACTGGGGTATCCGCTTCGTCCGGAAGCCTGCCCTTGACGGCATCCACTTTTTTGGTGACATCCATGACGGCCTGGTCGGGATCGGCCGACAGGTCAAACTCCAAGATGACGAACCCGGAGCCCTCGTTCGCCATCGCCGATAGTTTCTTCAGCTTCGATACGGAGGAGACAGCCTCTTCCAAGGGTTCAACGACCTGTTTCTCCACGTCCTCGGCCGCAGCGCCGGGATAGCTCACCTGCACCGTCACATAGGGTGTATTCATCGCCGGCAGCAGATCGACGCCGATCCGGTTGAAGCTGTAGAGCCCCAGCACCACAAAGAAGAGGACGATCATGCTGATGCCGGCCGGTCGCTTGATGGAAAAATCCGTTATGTTCATGCATACCCCATCCTACCGTTTTCAGATGTGAGGCTCCTTCGCGCTACTGTTTTTGACCCTGCGCGTCAGGAGACTGTCCAGCCGGTTTTTGTTGGGACTGGGTCTGCTCGCCGTTTGTGTTGGCGTCCGGCTTTCCGCCGTCTTTCCCGGCCTTATCCTGTCCGGCTGCGTTTTGACCGGAACCGCCCTGGCCCGCGCCGCCTTGACCGGACTTGCTCCGTTCTTCGCTCACGGGCATGCCATCACGCAACGCCTGGAGGCCGCTGGTGATGACTTTTTCTCCATCGGCCACACCATCGGTAATCTGGGTGATCCCTTCGTCGACTCGGCCAAGGGTCACTTTGCGTTCAACGGCCTTATCCCCATCGAGTATGTAAAGAACCTTTTGTCCTTTCCTCTCCACGACGGCGTCGGAGGGAACAGTGAGGACATTCTCGAGCTTCTGGGTCGTCACATGGATCTCTGCGTACATGCCCGCTTTCAGCAGGTCGTCGGTGTTCTCCACGTTCACCCAGACGGGATAGGTCTTCGCCTTGGCGTCAGCCGCCGGGCTGATCTTGGCGACCTTGCCCTTGAAGGGTTTGGTCGACGCCGAGGGCACCGAGACATCGACATCCATGCCCAGTTTGAACTGGTTGATGTCGCCTTCGCTGACGGCGGCGTTGATCTGAACCGTCTGCATGTTGATGACGACAAAAGGCGCTGTGCCGGTGGAAACGGATTCGCCGGCATTGACATTCTTGGTGGCGATGACGCCGGAAATGGGCGAAAGAACGCGGCTGTTCTCCAAATCCACCTCGTTTTGCCGGATGGTGGCCCGGTTTTGCTCTACACTGGCCTGTGATGCGGCGACAGAGGCGACGTTCATGTCATAGTCTTTTTTGATCCCGTCGTAATTCATCTGGGCTGAATCGTATGCAGACTGAGCAATCGCGCCGGAGTCGAGCAGCATCTTCTGCCGGTCCAGGGTCCGCTTGGCGTCGTCCAACTGGAGTTGGCTCTTTTCCACCTGCATCTTGGACCGTTCCAAGTTGGCCTGGCTGGCGGCCAGGGCCGCTTTGGCGGCGTCGATTTTCGCCAGGATGTCATTGTTCTCCATTTGAATCAGCGTCGCTCCGGCGCTGACGCGCTGGCCCACATCGGCATAGACGCCCGCTGCCTTTCCGGAGGACTTGGGAACCACATTGACAGTTTCGCTCGGCTCGATTTTCCCGCTCAAGGTCAAGGTGTTCGTCAAGGTCGCCCGCTTCACCGCAGCGGTCTTTACCGATGTCACCGCTCCGGCCGCCGAGGTCGCCGGGGCATCCGTCTTCCCGCACGCCGATGTCAAAACCATCGTGGTCAAGCATACGGCGAGAACAACGTTTCGTGTCCGCAAGTTCTTCACCCCAAGTAATAATCTCTTCTCGATTATACATCTGAGATATCAAGAGCGTAATAAGATGGGAAAATTAAATGCAAAAGTTAAAGGAAAATAACATTTCAGGAAGGTTAGTTTAGACAAACAACAAGGTTCGCGTCTGTATTCCTCAAAAAATTCAATAAGGTCATCATGAAAAAGGGAAAAGCGACCGTGGGCGGGAATCCCCGCCCTCTGGTCGCATCATCATAGTCGATTGTCCCTTCGTATCGCTCGAAGGTTCTTATTTGTTTCGCGAATGACCGCCAAAACCTTTGTGGCTTAGCATGTTGTCGATCCGCTTTTCCAGATTGGCTTTGAATTGGTCTGCTTTTTCCGCCGTCAGCTTGCCGTCGGCGACGGCTTTGTCAATGTTGGCATTGGCCGTTTCCAGCAGTTTGGCTTTCAGGTCTTCCTTGGCGACACCTTTGGCCTGGGCGATCTCTTCCAGCGATTTGCCGGCTTTCAGTTCTGCTTTCAGTTCATCTTGGGTCATCTGCAACACATCGGCGACCTGTTGGAAGGGGTTTACACCGCCGGGCGCGTGGAAGCCCCCTTTGCCTTTGTCACCCCGTTTCATGTCGACGAAGGTCTCTATGTGTTGCTTCATCGTTTCTTTCAGTTGAGCGGCCTTTTCCGCTGTAAGCTTGCCGTTGCTGACGGCTTCGTCCAGGCGGGCTTGGGCGCCTTCGACCGTCTTCGCGACGAGATCCGCTTTGGCGACGCCTTTCGTTTGGGCGATTTCCGCCAAGGACTTACCGGATTTCAGTTCTGTCTTCAATTCGTCTTGAGTCATCTGCAACAAGTCAGCGATCTTCTGTAAGTTCGGGCCGCCGAAGCCGTGGAAACCGGCTTTGCCCATGTCGCCAAACTTTTGGCCGGCCTTGTCTCCAAAATTGCCGGTGTGTTTTTTGTCCACGGCGGCTTCAATGTGTTGCTTCATTATTTCTTTTTTCTGGGCAGCCTCTTCTGCGGTGAGCTTGCCGTTGCTGACGGCTTCATCCAGCCGGGTTTGGGCAGCGGCAACCATCTTAGCGATCAGGTCTTCTTTGGCGATGCCTTTGGCTTGCGCGATTTCTGCCAGCGATTTTCCGCTTTGCAGTTCCGCTTTTAAGGTCGCCTCGTCGATGCAGATAATCTTGGCAACGCCTTCAAAGCCTCTGGCGAAGTCGTTTCCTTTGAAGCCGCCCCGGTGATCCCTGCCGAACTTCTGAAAAATCGAGGGCTTACTGGTGTCGCTGCTTGTTGTCGCGTCAGTGGCGGCATAGGCGATCACGCCGCTGCACAGGAGCGCTCCCGCCACGCTGGTGGCCACCAGGGTCTTTTTCCAGGATCGATACATTGAAACGCCATCTCCTTTGTCCGGTTGTTTTGGCTGACGCCATTGATGCAAAGGGGGAGGGCATGGGTCATGTCATCCCGCCGCCTTCCCGTTGCGGGAAGGTCTTTCTTGGTTCCATTTCCTTTGACACCTTTACTTTACCAAGCAAAGCTGAAATTCGACTGAAAGAGGGGATGCCCTTTTGCGAATACCTTAGTCCGCTCCATGCTCATCTCCATGCCTCCGGTTTGGCCGCAAATCTTCTTTTTGATAGGCCTTTTCTTCGCCATAATGGAATCGGCCTGCCTGATTGATTCGATCGGTATCTTGCTGAAACGGCTCCGCTTGCTCCTCGCTAACGTTTCGGGTGGTTTCGCGCCGGAAACGGTTTCGATCGGTTCGCTTCTCCCCATGGCCCCCGTGACATTTCACGCAGTTCTCGATCCGCCCATAATCGGAGGTGTGATGTTCCCGGAGCATCTCGCTCTGGCTGTGGCAGGACGCGCAGCTATAGCTTTTGTAGTCTCCGCCCTGGTGACACTCGGCGCAAGCAACCTTGTGGTCGCCAACGAGAGGAAAGTATTTCCCATGATCAAAGGAAGCCGGTTTCCATGCCTCCACCTTATGGCAGGCAGCGCAGTCTTTCCCAAAGGCGTCGTGACCCTTTGGCCCCTGGTGACATTCGGCGCACCGCTGATTGATGTTGGGTAGGTCGTGGTCAAAGCGGGCGCTAAAGGCGGCTGCGGCGCCCTGATGCGCTCGGTGGCAGGTGGTGCAGTCCTCGTTCTTTTTGACCTCATGATAATTCAGCAAATCACTGCTCATCTGCCGAGTCTTCATTTCTCGACTGTGGCACTCGGCGGCAGCGCAACTTTCGGAGGTCACCTTTGACCATGGTTGGTGACAGTCGGCGCAACCTTGCACGACCTCTTCATGCGCTCGAGATAGGTGACCTGGGGCGTAAAAGGATTCCGGCAGCATATGTTCCTGCATGGAAAATGCAATGGCGCTGACGGCGATGATCGCAAAGGAGAGAAGGATCACTTTTTTGATTCCAGCAGTCATGTCATCCTCCCTCACCAACCGCGGTAGTAAGCAGCGGAAATGATGTGCAGGGTTAAGGCGAGTGTCAGGGTGATGTTTAAGGGAAAATGAACCCGCCGCCAGCCGGAGAGCAAATTCTCGCCAGAAATCGCCCAAGCAAGATACTCATCGGCCTCTTCCACGCTTTTTCCCGCTTCCAAGAGTAATCGCCTTTTGGCCGCCAGTTTCTGCTTAAGATAAAAGTGGAAGAAATAGCCGACCTGCCCGCTGATCATGACGACCATGAAGACAGCAAAGGTCAGCCAAGGCACGAAGGCATGGGTTCTGCCACCGATATGGAGGCAAATTAAAAAATTCCCTAGCACAGTTAGACTGACATGCATCTTCAACCAAAAGGCGAGACGACCGGGGAACGACCGAAACCGTTTTTTGATCGAATAGCCCATCGACAGGATCACCATCACCGTTCCCACGATGCCAATCCAGTAAAGGGCATCAAGCCAGTGATTTCGATACAACTGAGCGCCAAGCAGGTAGCCCGACCACCAGAGAATGAGAAATCCCACTCCAGACCAAATCGTCCGCCAGATCAACCCGGTAATCAACCGCTCGCCCCCCTCCATCCTTTGTTTCCACACTTTACCTTGGGAAAATGAAATTGCGCTGAAAACAAAACCGCCCACTGCACTCTTCCAACAAGATGGGCAGTGGACGGTTGCTTTATGACGTTGGATACCTCTGATGGACCCAACTGTTTTTGCACGCTTACGTTGACACTGACGCTGCGCCGCCGCGCTGCTCTTTGACCGGTATGGCGACAATAAAGCTACTCCCCCGCCCCATCCCGCCGCTTTCCACCCGGATCGCGCCGCCATGAGCTTCGACGATCCAGCGGGCGATGCTGAGACCGAGGCCCACGCCGCCGGCCTGGCGGGATCGCCCTTTATCGGCCCGGTAAAAGCGATCGAAGATACGCTGCTGGTCTTCCGGCGAGATGCCGATGCCCGTGTCGGTCACCTTGATTTGCAAGGCATCGCCGTGAACACCGCCTGATCGCGCCAGCGAGAGGGCGATGGCGCCGCCCTCGAGTGTGTATTTGACCGCGTTATCCAACAAGATGCAGAGCAGTTGGGTCATGCGCTCCCGGTCGGCAAAGACAGGCAGGCTCTCGGGCGCGTCCATCTCCATCGTCAACCCTTGTGCATTGGCGCGATGCTGGAATGTGCGAAAGGCCTGCTCCGCCACAGGGCGCAGATCGAAGGACGCCCGTTGCAGTTCCAGTTTCCCCGAATCGGCCCGCGCCAGGGTGAGCAGGTCGCCGACAAGACGGGTCATGCGACCGACCTCGTCTTTCATGTCAGCCAGAACCTGACGAGAAAAATCAGACAGGTTGCGTTCATCGTCCGCCTCGATCACCTCGATGGAGGACTGCAGGATGCTCAAGGGAGTGCGCAGTTCATGGGAGGCGTCGGCGACAAACTCGCGCTGACGCTGGAAGGAATGGATGATCGGCACCATCGCTCGTCCGGACATGTAATACCCAGCGCCGGCGGCCAGGAGTAGGGAAAAACTCGAGATCATACCAAGCACAAAGAGCAACCGGTACAACACGTGGCGCGAGTTGCTCACATCCATGCCGGCATAGACGATGCCGGTCAGACGGCCGTGATCCAGCACCGGCTGGGCGCCCAACATGATGTACAATTCATCGCCATCTTCATCAGAAAGCCGGGCGTCTTTCGTCTCAAATGCCGAGGGTTTCCACTGTTGAACCGCTTCCAGAATCTGCGGATGCAAGCTGGGGTATTCGTCTATGGCGCGAAGCACAGCGCCTGTTTCATCGACCATGAGCAAGAAGACCATCCGGTTGACGCCGTGCTTGGCCCCGTCGTCTCTGCCTCTGCCCTTGCCGTCGTCATCGTCGTCGTCATCGTCACTCGCCCGATCTTTTTCCCCCTCCGCGTCTTCATGAAGCTGCGCATATCGTCGATCACGTCTGCCGTCGACGAACGCTTCGTTGGATCCACGCGGACGGGCCGCCCGTCGCTTCGTCTCAAGCAACTGTTGATCGGCCATTTTGGACAGCATCATTTTCATGTCTTGCCGCTCTTCCTTCTGCAGGATGGAATGGAGCAGTCCGTAAGTGATTCCGGTGAAAGCCACCAAGATGATGACCATCAGGGCCACATAGGCCAGAGTGAGACGCGCGCGGATCCGGGTAAACACGGCTATTCCTCCAGTGTGTATCCGACGCCCCGGACGTTATGGAGCAACTTGGCGGCGCCGGGAGGTTCGATTTTTTTGCGCAACAACCGGATATAGGCGTCGAGGGTGTTGTCGGTCACATCGGCGTCAAATCCCCAGACCCGCTCCATGATCATCTCGCGGGGGAGAACCTGTCCTTTGTTTTGCACGAGCAGATCGAGCAGGGCGAACTCGCGGCTGGTGAGGGTGATCTCCTCGCCGCCGCGTGTGACGGAATGGCGATTGCGGTTCAAGACGAGGTCTGCCACCTGGACGACCTCTTCCTGTAAAGGAACCTTCCCGCGCCGGGAGAGCGCCCGCAGGCGGGCCATCAACTCGGCCGAGGCGAAGGGTTTCACCAGGTAATCGTCGGCGCCGGCGTCAAGGCCCTGGACGCGATCCTCCACGGCGTCCTTGGCCGTCAACATGAGGATGGGGCACTGGCACCCCTCCTGGCGCAGTTGCCGGCAGACGATCACGCCATCCATGGCCGGCATCATCCAATCGAGGATGAGCAGATCATAATGGGTGGACTGGGCGTAGTGATAAGCGTCGTCGCCGCGCTGCACCCAGTCGACGTCATGCCCTTCCCGTTTCAACATATGGTCGATCAGTTTCCCCAGCCGCTGGTCATCTTCGGCCAGCAAAATGCGCAATGGGATCACCTCGTCACACTTTATCGGTAGACCGCTGTCGCCGTTATTGGTTGCTGTGACCATCTTCCGCTGATCGGGCCTATCTTCCCCACTCCACCATAGAACGCAACAATGAAAATCGGCTGAAAGCAGAAGGGAAAATATTTCGCTGTACGAGCGTATGCAAAAAGACGCGCCACCCGTTGATTACAATATCAGGAAAATGTTATGATAAGACTGCTATTTTAGTTGCATCACTAAAAGGGTGGGAGGTTGCCCATGGCAATCTGTTCGTTAGAAGAGGCAAAGCCCCTCATTATTTCTACAATCCAAAAAAATTTGTCACCTGTGGCGGTTGTGTTATTTGGCTCGGCGGCAAAAGACAGGCTCCGTCCAGACAGCGACATCGATATCGCCATTTTAACGGGCGATCCTGTGGAGGAAATCGTCCTTTACCGCCTCAGTCAAGCCCTCTCCCACTCCCTGAATCGCGATGTCGACCTTATCGACTTATCGGCGGCTTCGACCGTCTTTCAGGCACAGATTTTATCGACAGGCCAGGTTATCTACTGTCGTGACCGCGATCGATTGCTTGCCTTTCATGCGTTGACGCTAAAAAAATACGCCCGGCTGAACGAAGAGCGCCACTGCATCTTCGCAGCGGAAAGGGAGAGGATCCGCGCCCATGAGTCCTGATGTGGCCTGGAATAAACGCGAAAGCATTGAACGCTGCTGGCGGCGCGTTCAAGAAGAATATGCCCAAAACCCTGATAACCTGAGCAACTACACCAAACAGGACGCCATCGTGCTCAATATCCAACGCATGTGTGAAATCGCCATCGACTTGGCTGCTCATGTGATCGCCATGCGCGGGTGGGGCCTTCCCCAAAATAGCCGTGAGATGTTCGAGATCCTTCACCAACAGGGTATCATTGATGGGACGCTAGTAAAAGCCTTGAAAGGGATGGTCGGGTTTCGAAACATCGCTGTCCATGAGTATCAGCGGTTAAACCTGACGATACTGCAACAGATCATCGAAGGGGATCTTGAAGATATTCGCCGTTTTGGTCGAATGATCGTTAAGTATGTTGAAAAGGGCTGACGATGGCGATGCTGTTAGATGGTGAGCCGCTTCTTCCGTGATTTCTGGATTTCCCCAACCGGTAGAATGCGTATTCAGCGGAATCGCCGTAACAGAAAAACGCCGCCCGAACACTCTCCGTTCAGGCGGCGTTTCACTTGTTTTCTTACCCTTCAACAGGGGGAGCGCTGGCTCAAATCCCTACGGCTGGCTGCTCAGTTCCTTCGCCACGGCCGGCAGTTTATAGAGGGGAAGGATGAACAGGATGCCGATAAAAAAGCAGGCGCCTGAGGCGATGTACAACGCCACCAGGGGAAACATCTGCTTGAGCGGACCGGCCAAGGACATGGTGAGCACCATCGCGCCGGTGAAGAGGGGGTTGAGGATGCCGTTGACCCGTCCGACAAAAGCGGTCTCCGTGTTTTGCAGAATCATGGTGTTGATGCCGGTGACGATGCTCGGAAGCGCCAGGCCGCTGATCAGGTGGGACATCACCGTCAGCCAGGGCGCCGTCGATACCCCGGTGATCCCCATGCCGAGGGCGTCAAAAAACATGCCGAAGACAAGCAACTTTTGCGGTGTCAGCCGGTTGGCGAGGCTCATCGTCAGAAAACCGCCGAGAATCGTTCCGATCCCATAGGCGGTAAGCAGCCACTGCAAGCTTTCCTTGGGCAAACCCAACCGTTCCGTCACGAGAAAGACACCGAGGGGCTGGATGATGCCAAGTCCTAAGCCGGCGGCCAGGAAGCAGGCGCCCAACAGGGTCAGCGACCGCTTGGCCAAGACGTAGCGAACGCCCTCGACCATCTCTGTCCACAGCGCCGAGGGGACCCTCGTCATCTCAGAAGGATCCTTCTGTGGCAGCAGGAGGAGCAGCGCCAGCGCCGACAGCAAGAAAGCCAGTCCTGTCGCGACGAGTGAGATGTAGATCCCAAAGTTCTGAAAGATAAAGGTGCCCACAATCGGTCCGAAAACCATGAAGACGGAAAAAACGGTCTGGTACAAGGACATCGCTTCCTGCACCTGGTCGTCGGCCACGTGCAGCTTGAGCAGTTTCAACCCAGAGGGCTGTGAGAATTGTGACAGAATGGCTGAAAAGAACATGGTGAAAAAGATGGCCTGCCACGAACCGGTTATGAGGGTCAATAAAACGGCAAAGACCGAGAGGGCGCTGAGAAACTCGCACCAGATCATGGTCCGCTTCGGCCGCCAACGGTCGGCAAAGGTGCCGCCGATGAAGGAAAACAGGAAGATGGGCGCAAACTCAGCCACGGAGACCATGGAGACAGCGAAGGGGTCCTCGCCGGTCATCTCGACTACGTAGAGTAGAACAGCGAAGTTTCGCACCCAGATCCCGATCTGGAGGAAGACACCAGAGAGTAGGATTGCCTGCACCACAGGGGTGCGCAGCAGCATGAAGCCTGATTTGGACATGAATAAAGCCTCCTGATCCGTTTCTGGACAGGAGGCGTCGCGACAAAAAGAAGATAGCTCCGGCGATGCCACCGGATGCAAAGAATCCTTTTTAAAAATGCGCGCACAAATCCCATCCAGAAACAAGTTCTTTTTTGAGAATCCTTGTTTTCTATTGATAGGATTAGAAGCGCATCAAGGTCATCCTTTCACGTTAACTCTCAATAATCGTACCTGATTTCACGCATCCAGTCAAGTTTAAATAAGGAACAATCTGTAGAGAGAAGCCTTTACCGGTCATTCCATCACAGGGTATCACAGGGTAACGCTCTGGATCAAACTTTGTTCGGAATCCTGATTGCCGTCACTGTAGGCCTGCATGTACGAATCGAATAGCTGCTGAAAAAGGCGGCTCTGGTACTGGCCCGTCTCGCCCGTCGCCATCGCTTTTTCCCGATCTTTTTCCTTCTCCTGCATCTTGGTCATCATTTCCTTCATGTCTTCTTCCGTAGCCGTGCCGTTTTTCAGTTTTTCCATAAAGTTCATGAGATCGCCGCCTGGCTTGGGAGCATGCCTGTGCGCCTTTGCCGTGCTTGTGTCCTCAGCGGACTCAGCAGCGGCGTCGGTGTCGGTCGTCGTCCCGGTCGACGTTGTCGATGTGGTGTCAGAAGCCGCTTTTTCCTTGAGCTTGGTCATGATATCGGTCAAGTCCTCGGCAGTGGCTGTGCCATCCTTCATCTTATCCATAAAGCTTTTCAGATCGGAATCCATTTCCGGCGGCGGGGGCGGAGCAGAACCATCCTGACCGAACGCTCCGAAAGCGCCCTGCATCCCGTCCATCATAAAGGGCAGGCTTCCCGTTCCATTCCCCATCATGGCTTCATGCAATTGGAGGCTGTCGCCTTCCTTCATCTTGGTCATCATGTCCTGCATATCCTGGTCGGTGGCTGTGCCACTTTTCAGCTTATCGATGAAGTCTCTCATCTCCGAGCCAGGGCCCTTATCCTGCTTTGCCGATGTGGTTGATTGTTCCGACGATTTGGCCTGCAGTATATTCATGATCGCCGTCAGATCATCGTCCGTGGCGGTGCCATTTCGCATCTTATCTAAAAAGCTCTTCAGATCCGCATCCATTTGCGGCCTTTTCCTTTTGTGCGCCTCTTGGGTGGTGTCTGTGGATGCGCTGGCTTGAGCGCTCGTTGTGCCGGAGATGCTCCATTGACTCACCACCGATGTAATCGATTGAATGCTCATCTTCTTCGAACCTCCATTTGATTTTTCGTTAGACCTCACCCAGACTGTTCTCAGTCTGACTGACCTCAGTTTGACTGACCTCGGTTACTCGTTCCAGGGCGACATTCTGTCCGTTGACGACAAGCACGGTTTTGCCATCGACCACCTTATACCCCGATACAGCCCCGGACACCTCGACGGTCGACGTTTGGCCATTCGCATCGGTAATGGCGTTCCCACTGCTATCCAACGCATCGAGTGTCGCCGTCACCTCTTTGCCGATCAGGCTTGCCCCGCCGAACTGCGTCATGGAGGTGATCGCTTTTTCAACGGTGGACGTCAGTTCTTTCACATTGGTGGCCACGTTTTGTGTCTGCTCGAGGGAACTGAACTGGGCCATCTGCGCAATCATATCACTGTTATCCATCGGGCTTAAAGGATCCTGATAGCGCATCTGGGTGATCAGCAGTTTTAAAAAATCGTCTTTCCCTAATGAAGCACCCGTGCTTTGGGTCGCGGCCGTTGTCGATGTGGATGACGTCGTCTGGGCTGTTGTTTGCGTCGTTGTCGCGTCAATGGTGTTAACGCTTGTCACGATTCCACCTCCCTGCCATTTTATATTTTATTGCTCTTTGGATATATCGAATGGATTTATAAAAATAATGGCAAGGAAAAATAAACAATCATAAAGCTCTGGGACTATCCCAAAAACTGATAGCCTACTCCCCAAATGGTTTTGATCAGCGATCCATAGTTGCCAAGTTTTTTGCGTATGCTCTTGATATGTACGGTAACGGTATTAAAATCGCTGAAATGATCCCCCCAGACAGCGCTATAAATCTGTTCACGCGTTAAGACTATTTTTTTATTTTTCATCAAGTATTGAAGGATTTGAAATTCCTTCGTGGTCATCACAACAGGTTTTTGTTCCACCAGCACTTCATAGGCGTTGATGTTGATCACCAGATCTCCCTTTTGAAACAGATGGCTCCCATCCTGTCCGTTGCCGGAAGCCCCGTAGTGACGAGACTCCCGGCGCAGGTGCGCTTTCACCCGGGCCACGAACTCAAAAACACCGAACGGTTTGGTCACATAATCATCAGCGCCCAGTTCAAAGCCCAGCACTTTCTCTATTTCCTTGTTCTTCTCGCTGACCAGGATGATGGGCCCTTTCGTCGCCGATCGAATCTGCCGGCAGATCTCGACCCCATCGACGGTGGGCAGCGCCACATTCAGGATGACCAGGTCGAAAGCCTCCCTTTGAATCTTCTTCAGGGCATCCATGCCGTCAAAAACCTTGCTAACGCCGAAACCCTCTTCCTGAAGATACTCGGCGATTCGATCGACAACATCCTTGTCATCATCAGCGACGAGGATTTTGTCCAACCGGTCAGCCTCCTTTTTCTACTCATAGCGCAGGGCTTCAATCGGGTCTAAGGCAGCGGCCCTGCGGGCCGGATAGATGCCGAAAAATACGCCCACGAGCATGGAAAAGCCGAAAGAGATCAAAATCGCGGGCAGGGACACCGCCGTGGTCCACTGGCCGAAGCGTCCAATCAGGTAAGAGGCGCCGATGCCCGCTGCGACACCGATGAGGCCGCCGAGACTGGACAGGGTCACCGACTCGACGAGGAATTGGAAGAGGATATGGGGTCGCTTGGCGCCGAGGGCTTTGCGGATGCCGATCTCTCGCGTCCGTTCCGTGACAGAGACGAGCATGATGTTCATGATGCCGATGCCACCGACCAGCAGGGAGATGCCGGTGATGCCGGCCAACAGCATGGTCATCGTCTCCGTCGTGCTCGACACGGTCTCGATGATGTCCTGCTGGTTGCGGATGGTGAATTTCTCCGTGCTCCCCAGCATCCTCGTCAAGACCGCCTCGACCTGCGCCTGGGCGATATCTATCTGACCGGCGGCGCCGGTGATGATCAGTTGCTTCAGGTTATTGCTCCCCAGCAATCGCTTTTGGGCCGTCGTCAGGGGAATGAAAATCTGATCCCCCATGTCCTGGGGGCCTGACTTTTTCGGTTCCATGACGCCGACAACCCTATAGGCCTCACGGCCAAAGCGGATCTTTTTCCCGATCGGGTCGGCGCCATCGAAAAGATCGCTGGCGACCGTATCACCGAGCACGGCCACATTGGCCATGTTCTGCACATCCTGTTCGTCGATAAAGCGCCCTGCTGCCGGCTTAAAATTGCGCACCCGGGAAAAATCAGCCGTCGTGCCTGTGATCGTCGTCGTGGTGTTGGTCTTTTCATACTGGACGACCGTCTGGGTTCCCGCCTCGGGAACGATGTCCTCGATGGCGTCGCCCTTTTCCCGGCGCAATTGCTCGTACTCTTTCATCGTCAGCAGGCTGGTGGAGCCGCGGGCGCCCTGGGCTTGCCCGGGAACCGGCGTAACCCGCCCGGAGTTGACGAAGAGCAGGTTGGAGCCAAGGGCGCCGATCCGGCTGGTGACGCTTTGCTGGGCGCCTTGGCCGACGGAGATCATGGCGACGACAGAGCCGACGCCGATGATGATGCCAAGCATCGTGAGCATGGAGCGCAGCTTGTTGGAGAGCAGGCTCGCCATGGCCATCTTGACATTTTCCAAAAGGATCATGACGCCACCCCGTTCTTCCGGTCGTCGACGATCCGCCCGTCACGGAAGGCGACGATGCGGAGCGCTTGCTGCGCGATCTCCGGCTCATGGGTGACCAGGACGATCGTCTTCCCGTCCCGGTGCAGACGATGAAAGGCGGCCATGATCTCGTCACCGGTCTTGGAATCGAGGTTGCCTGTCGGCTCATCGGCCAACAAGATGGACGGGTTGTTGACAAGGGCGCGGGCGATGGCGACGCGCTGGCGCTGCCCGCCCGACATCTCGTTGGGGTGGTGGTTGGCGCGCTCCATCAGCCCCACATCGCGCAAGGCCTGAATCGCCCGCTGGCGACGCGTCGCCGGCGGAACCCCGGCGTAGATCATGGGCAATTCCACGTTCTGCAGCGCCGTCAGTTTGGGCAGCAAATTAAAGCTCTGAAAAATGAAGCCGATGCGCCGGTTGCGCACGTCGGCCAGTTGATCCTCACCCAGGCGGGAGACCTCTTCTCCCGCCAAGGTGTACTCACCGCGGGTCGGCGAGTCAAGACAGCCAAGGATGTTCATCATCGTCGATTTTCCGGAACCGGAGGGTCCGACGATGGCGACAAACTCGTTGGCCCCGATATGGAGGTTCACATCCTGGAGCGCATGGACCGCTTCTGTTCCCATCCGGTAGATTTTGTGGATGCCTTCCAGTCGGATCATGCCCTCACCCCCTTATGGCGGTCCCATGCCCGGCCCGCCCATCATCGGCGGCGGTTGCATACTGTCGCTGTTCTTCGTCGATTTGGAACTGGAACTGCTGCTGCTTTGGCTGGCTTTGCGGTTTTCGATCAGGACGTGATCGCCTTCGCTCAGGCCCTCCAACACCTCCACCAGCGCGTCGCTGCGGAGCCCTGTTTTCACCGGCGTGAAACGCGGTTCGCCTGCTCCAGGGCTATCGCCCGCCATGAGCACCCCTTGTGCGCTGTCGCGTGTGACCAGGGCGTCCGTGGGAACGGTGAGGGCATTCGCCTTTTCATTGATCACGATCTCGGCCGTCATCGTCATGCCTGAGCGCAGTTCCCCTTCGGCGTTGTCAATGTCGACGAGCACTTCATAGTTGACGATGTTGTCGATCGTCTTGGGGTTCTGACCCACACGGGTCACTTTTCCCTTAAACCCCTTGCCGCCCAATGCGTCGACGGTAACCAGGGCATCCATCCCCAGCTTCACCTTGGCGATGTCGATCTCTTTGACGTAAAAGCTGCCCTGAATGACGCTCAAGTCGGCAACTGTGGCCATAACCATCTCTTGGGCCGCAAATTCGCCCTCTTCCACGGGGATGGACAAGACGACGCCGGCGAAGGGAACGGTGATCTCTGTGCCCGAGTAGTCCTGCATGGCCGCCTTCAGGTTCTCCTCGGCCTCTTTCACCTTGGCCTTCAGCACCTCGATCTGTTCGGGCTTCGTCCCCTTGCGCAGTGTGTCCAAGTCGGCCCGGTTCGAGATCAGCTTTTGTTCGTTTGTTTGCACCTCCACCTGGGCTTTCTCCAGGTTGTCCTTGGTCTCAGCGCCGCTGTCATAGAGGGCTTGCGTCCGCTGCAAACTGGTGAGAGCCCGTTGAACAGCGATCTCCTGTTGCTTGACTGTGGCTTCCGCTTTCGCCAGTTCCTCCGGCTCCGCCCCATCCAGGGCTTTCTTCAGGTCATAGCGGGCCTGGGCCAGGCTTGATTCCCGAGCGGCCACCTGGGCCTGCGACGACGAATTGTCCATCATCAAGATGGGCTGGTTGGCCTGGACACGGTCGGTCTCATGGACGAAGAGCTTCAAGATCGTGCCGTCCGCTTTGGCTTTGATCTCCTGCGTGCGAATCGGCTTCAACTGGCCCAAGGCGGAGATTTTCTGTGTCACCGTGGCTCGCTTGACAACCTGATCACGGTATGTAACGGCAGCAGATTGGCTCGCCTGCTGCTGATGCCAGTAGCTGTAACCGCCCCCCGCCCCGAGCAGACACAGGGCGACGATCGCCACCATTGTTTTCTTTTTCAGAAGGGCTGTGAGCCCCCTGCTCGCTGAACCGGCTGACTCTTCCTTCGTTGTCATCCTGTAATCCCTCCGTTGCTCCCCTCGCAGCGATCCCGCGCTTGGTTCTGGCTCCAGTGTAGGTTTTTTGTGTGTCCAATCTGTGAACTTTCTGTGTGTGTTTCATGTGTTTAAAATGTATCTCTACATTGATTACAATATAAGGAAAATGATATGATAACACTATAGCTCTTATTAAGGGGGTAAACGCATTGATTCAAGAGCGGGTCATCGAAAAGCTGGATAGCTACTCACGAGCATTAAAACGGCTTGAAGAAGCCTTACTGGTTGATGAATCCAATGATTACATTTACGATGCCGTCATCAAACGGTTCGAATTCACCTATGAACTGTCATGGAAACTGTTAAAGGCATTTATTGAGTACAAAGGCGGCGCCGATGTCCGCTTTCCCAGGGATATCTTTAAAGAAGCTTACTTTACGAGATTGATTCAAGAAGGTGATGTCTGGATCGCCATGATGAAAGATCGCAATCTAACCAGCCACACCTACAATGAACAGGACGCGCAACAAATCTACGTCCGTATCAAGACGCTCTATTTGACGCATTTCATTGCTTTAAAAGAAACCATTGCAAAGGGCTTGCAAGATGACTGAAAAAAATCCGGCAGGGTTACAAGCGTCTACACTGTCCGCACTCATCCATGTTTTTACCCAATATCGGCAAGTTGACCGGGTCGTTCTTTTTGGCTCCCGCGCCAGAGGGGACTATCATTCTCGTTCTGATATCGATCTGTCCATTGAAAGCGCGACAGAGATTCCACCTGAGGTTTTTTTTGCCGTCGACGAAGCCGCCGGCATATATAAGGTGGATATTGTCAATAGAAATCATCTAAACAATCACCGCCTCGCGAAAAAGATAGAGCAAGAAGGGATCGTAATTTATAAACGCGACGAAGAACAATGAGAGAGCCGGCATACGCCGGCTCTCTCATTGTTCTTTCAGGCTTTTTCACTTGGCTTATACTTCAGTAAAAACTTGCTTTTTACAGGCTAAACTTCATCACCGATTGTTGCAGTTCCTGAGCCGTCACAGAGAGGGCTTCACTGGACGCCGCGATTTCTTCCATCGCCGCCGATTGTTGCTGCACCCCGGCGGCGATGGAGTGGCTCTGCTCCGTCGTCTCCTGGCTGATCCGACTTACCTCATCCAAATGCTCCGCCGCTGCTTTACTGTTCTGTGCAATCGATTGGGCCAGTTTGGCGATTCCCTCCACGTTGCCGGCCAGTCCCTGGACCCGGCCGTTGAGGGTATCAAACATGGTTCCCATGGCGCTGACCACCTGGGTGCTGTTGGCTACCGCAGTTTGTCCCAGCGCCATCGCCTGGGTGATCTGCTCGATCTCCCGCTGGATCGTCACAATCAGCCCGCTGATATCCTCGGTGGCCTTCCGCGACATTTCGGCCAGCTTGCGGACCTCTTCAGCCACAACGGCAAATCCCCGTCCCTGTTCACCGGCTCGGGCCGCTTCAATCGCGGCATTTAACGAAAGCAGATTCGTCTGACCGGCGATATCGGCGATCGTGTTGACGATTTGGCCGATCTGTTGGGACTGCTCGTCCAATTGGGCGATAAAACCGGAGAGTGTGCTGACCGCTTCCTGAACACCTGCCATGGCGGTCGTGGCCTTCGTCACCGAACCATGCCCTTCCTTGGCCAGGCCGGCAGCGCCGTGGGCTTCGGCAGCGACCGTACTCGCTTGGGATGACGCGTCATCCAACTCAGCAAATATCCCCTGCACGCTGCCGATCGCATCCCGCACGATCTGATCTTGCTTCGTCGTGTTCTCGGCCAGTTCGGACACTGTTTCGGCCATATGGGTAATCGTATGGGCCGTTTGCTCAGAACCGGCCGTCAATTGTTGCGATGACGCCGAAACGGTCTGCGCTGCACTGGCCACATGGCCCACCACCTGGCGAAGATTTGTTGTCATCTGGCAAAAACTATCCAAAAGGGAGGCGAATTCTCGGCTGTTTGCCTCCTGTTCTGTCCAGGACATGTCAACGGCCAAGTTCCCCGTAGCGATCGCCTCTGCGCCCTCGGCCAAACGGCGGATCAATCGGGCGATGCGATTGCTGATGTAATAGATCAGGATGACAAGCAAGCCAACGGTGATCACATTTGTCACCAGCGATTGGCGCCCTAGGGCGGCGATCGCCGCATATTGTTCTGTCAGCGGTGTTGCGATGACAAGAATCCATCCGGAATTGCCGATAGGACGGTAGGCGTAAAGCTTTTCCACGTTTTTATAGAAAAACTGACCGAAACCCGACTTACCGCTGAGAAAATTCTTACCTGCCTCAGCCATCGCTCCGTTTTCAATGGTCAATATGCTCTGTTCCAGGGTCAGCGTCGGGTGGTAGATAAAGTTGCCCTTTTGGTTTAATAAAAAGGCATAGCCCGTTTCGCCATTCACTACTTTTGATACGGTTTCTTTGATAACGGCAAGATCCAGATCGGCAACGATCACCCCGATGGTCTGGTTGTCGCGGCGGATCGGCACCGACAAACTGATCACGTCTTTGCCCGTGATGGCGTCTACGTACACATCCGTGTAGGCAATCGTTCCGGACGGCGCTTTTTCACCCAATTGGTACCAGGAACGTTTCCGGGGATCGTAGTCTTTGGGCGGTATCCACCCCTTCGCATCGATGACCTGACCGTTGCTAAAGGCGACAAGCAGGTTGGCCATGCCATGGTGATGATTGAGCAGTCCCAAAGAAATCGATTTAATCTGATCGTCTGTCAGTGGATTCAAAGCGATGGTAGCCGCTAAAAAGTTGAGCGAGCTTTCTTCTTCCCGCAGCAACAATTCCAAATTCCGACTTTCGCTTTCCACTTGAAAGGTTAGCGATTCTTGCGTCTCTGTCTGCAGATAGGACGAAGACTCCCGATAGGTGAGATATCCAAGAACAATCAGCCCGATGAGAACCGGTGTAATCAGATAAAGCAACATCTGTGTCATAAAACTGGACTTAGCCGTTCGCATCAGGATCCCTTCTTTCTAGCAATTTACTTTATTATACGACGCAACGATTACGAAACAAGATTTTTCGACATTTTATAACATTTACACAAGCGACCGGCTTTAGGACGACATAACGTCTCCACGCCTTTTTTTCCTTCCCAATAAAAAAAATGGGGATGCTCCCCATTTTTTTACTCCACAGGATTCAGTTATCTTGACCGTAGAGAATTACTTCCCGAAGCAGCGGTCCAGCAGACCTTTGAACGCAGCGCCGTGGCGGGCTTCATCCTTGCACATTTCATGGACGGTGTCATGAATGGCGTCAAGGCCCAGCTCTTTGGCCCGTTTGGCCAGATCGAGTTTGCCCTGGCAAGCGCCGTATTCGGCTTCCACGCGGAGTTCAAGGTTCTTCTTCGTCGAAGGATGAACGACTTCGCCGAGCAGTTCAGCAAACTTGGCGGCATGTTCGGCCTCTTCGAAAGCGATCCGCTTGTAGGCTTCGGCCACTTCGGGGAAGCCTTCGCGATCGGCTTGTCGGCTCATAGCAAGATACATGCCGACTTCCGTGCATTCGCCGACAAAGTTCATTTTCAGGCCTTCCACCACTTGGGCGTCTACGCCGGCGGCGGCGCCGATCCGATGCTCGTCCGCCCATTTCAGCGCGCCCGCTGCTTTTTCTTCAAACTTGCTGGCCGGGGCCTTGCAGGTGGGGCAAAAATCAGGAGCGGAATCGCCTTCATGGACATACCCGCAGATAACACAGACAAACTTTTTCATCGTTATGTTCCTCCTTGTATGATGTTTAGGTAATGATTACTAGTTTCGATAAGAATTCGTAATTTCCTGCTACGTTGTACTGATTTGAAAAAATTTTTTTCGCCTCGCCTAAAGCCATGTAACTGGCCGATGCCCCAGCATGGAATCCTTCTGAAAAAGCCGTCCAATACTGCGCTACGCTTTTGTCAGTAAAAAAGGAAATCTATAGATAGGGATTAACAACAAAGGAATTCTCTACATGATCATCGAAATATTTGGATCAATCTTCACCACGTGGCTGAAAGGGGCGAGAATGGAAGTAACTGCATAGAGAGCTTCGTGGGAAGCATGGGAAACATCAAATAAGAAAGGGGTATCCATTTCACATGAACGTCATGATGAGGAGGAAAAAACGGCCCTGGACAGTTCTCTTGTTGCTCATCAGTCTAACCGCATTCTTTCTGAACATCACGCCGTCTTATTCCTATCCCGATGCGGGATCGCCTATCTCCTTCGTCGATATCCCCAGTGACCACTGGGCCTACCGATCGATCGAGCATATGAGAACAGCGGGTCTGATCAACGGGTATGACGATGGCAGCTATCGGCCAGACAACCCCGTTTCACGAGAGGAGTTCGCCGCCCTGCTGGTCAAGGGCTACTATCTCCCCCTCGATTATCCGCAGAAGCCCACCTTTATCGACGTGCCTTCTGACCACTGGTCTTTCAAATACGTCGAGACAGCCAAAAATTATTTGACCGGATATTATCCACCAGGCGGTGGCAAAGCTTTTTTCCGACCCGATGAGATCGCCACACGGGAAGATATCGCCGTCGCCATCGTCAAGGTGATGGGATTGGATAAAAGCAACCTCACCAATCTGAACATCTTGGAAAAACAGTTCAGTGATGTAGAAACCCTCTCGCCGCAGCTTCGCCCGCTGGTAGCGCTGGCGGTGGAACGAAAGATCATCAACGGATATCCTGACGGCACCTTCCGAGGAAGCGATCCCGTCACCCGGGCCGAAACAGCAGCCCTGCTTGACCGTCTGGTAAAGACCACCAATGATGACGCTTCACGGGCTCCGCTTTTGGAGGTTTGGGTTCCCGATAAAACGAGTGAACGAACGGTCTACTTGGAAGGCCGTACCGATCTGGACGCCACGGTGACACTGAACGGGAAAAAGCTGGACGTTTCAAAAGGAAAGTTTTGGGTTCCGATCGAGTTCTCCAAAGAAGGCCCCGTCGTGTTGCAGGTAGTTGCCACCTCTTCCTTCGGACGTTCGACGACCGTCGAAAAAACCGTCACCTATGACTCCGGAGCGCCCACGCTGACGGTGAATGTTCCGGCTACTTCCGACAAAGATACGATCACCATCAGCGGAACCGTGACCGATCCCCATGATGGTTCTCCCCTCGTCACCGTAAACAACGAGACGGCCGTTGTCTGGGGCACCAACTGGAAAAAGGACATCACCCTAAAAGAGGGCGACAACACCCTGATCATCACAGCGACAAATAAATTGGGCAAATCGTCAAGCCTGCAAAAGACTGTGTCCTTCGGTGTCGGTCTACCCCAATTGACCGTCAACGCTCCTTCCAATTCGTCTAAATCAGAGATCACCATCAGCGGAACCATCTCCGATGGGAATGATGATTCGCCGATTGTGACTGTCAACGGAAACCGTATCGATGCCTGGAACGGCACATGGAAAACAGATCTTACGCTCAAAGACGGAACCAATACCATTACTGTCACCGCGACAAACAAGCTGGGCAAGACGGTGACGGTGCAAAAGACGGTCAATTTCTCGATCCCGGCGCCGCAACTCACCGTTAGCGCAGCCGTCTATTCTTCCACTGACGTCACCACCATCTCCGGAAAAGTTATCGACGAGAACGATTCCGAACCCTTGGTCACCGTCAACGGACAACGGTCTTATGTCTGGGGAACCACATTCAGCACCGATATCAAACTTCGAGAAGGCTCAAACGATGTGACGGTGCAGGCCCTCAACAAGTTCGGCAAATCAGCGGTAGAACAGCGCAGGATCATCTATCAGCCGTGACGACCAACCCGTATCCGTTTTCCTTCCGAAGAAACAATCAAACTGGGACTAACGTAGAACCGGAGGCCCACTTCATCCCATGAAGCGGGCCTCCGGACTTTTTGTCTCTTCGTGACTGATATGTAGAAAAGAGAGCTAGGGATTGATAATCCTAAAGAAGATCTCTCCATCTGTTCGTTCCAGCATGTATTTTTTGCCGTTAATGACCGCTTCTTTTTTGCCGATCGCGTCGTCGCTTAAGAAACGGGTTTTAAACTCCTTATACTGCGCCGGATCCTGCTCGACCGTCAGGAACAAAGCGGCTATAGTCGCGTTATACCGGTCAAGGTCTCTTTCCACCACCTTCTCTACATGAAATAGGATTCGCTCTACATCTCCGTCTTGATTTATGACCCCCCTAAACTGGCAGGAATTTGAGAGAAACGCTCTGAAAAAACCTCTCGGCAAGCTCTCCGTTTTTGTCACATTATGATGCTCGTAAGAGACGGCGTGTTGTACATCTTCCCGTTTTAGTTTTCTTTTGTATCGATCTATTAATTCATTCAAAGTGATACCGAGAGATCCCTTGGTGTAGCCGGGGAGATTGCTCACCAATAGTAATTGAACTTCTTCTTCATCATGGTATTTATTCGATGCGCAGTCTTGGGCTAGAATGGCAAGAGTTCGAAATGCCCCGGCCGCCTGTGGATTGCTCTCTTGATATAACTCTGCCTTTTTTTGATATTCCGGTACAAAAAGTTTGAAATACTCTTGGTAATCATCGGAGCATATTTCAAATCGATTTCTCTCAATATCGAACTTGAGTATTTGATGCCAGTAGGGCTGGACCTCCGGTCCGCCATCCACTTTCACCGCAAGAGGAATTGTCTGGACCACATCATCTCTGCCGTCGCCATCCAGGTCGATTATTTTTGCGGGAAAAGCATCTTTTAGATCAAAGTCCATGATCTCTCCCTTTTTTCGATATTGAACGCGGAGCGTTCCACGGTCACTGCCCGGAGCGTTCTCTGTGTAAGAGTATTGAATCACTTTATCCGGTGGATACGAAGGTGGAGAAGGCTGCTTGTGGACAGCGAGCGCACTGTAAGCTACCAATAAAACGACAAAAAAAATCAGTAAAATGCCGCACCCTACCCGCTTGCACCCCTGTCGAATGATGAACTGATCATATTCTTCCCTTTCAATACAATAAAAGCGACCAACGCCGATGTGTCTCTCTATCTCGTTTTTCGGCTTCTCACTTTCCATCTGACTTGGCGCATTCGTTCTGTCCGTCCCATTGGTTTGGGTCGGCGAAGGAGTAACCCCCTCCAGTTTCCAGACCATATCCGGAGCAAAAGCAGCCAACACGTCAGGCAATTCGATATTGGTCAGGTTAATCCGTCCTAACTCCACCTGCTGGAGGCTAATGCGAAAGGTCGACAACTGATTCAGATCATCCATATTGGGTGGGGCAAGGGAGCGCAGTTGTTGCGTGTTTCCCTCCCGAATGGCACGGTGCAGTTCTTCACGCATTGCATTCCGCGATTCCTCCAACCACCGAACCGCATTCTCTTTCGAGGCGATATGAACCACCGCACTGGTATTCGGCGCACCACCGTGATAGGCTTCCTCAGATTCGTTACACATCTGTTCCAGCCTGGACAGGCGCTGTCCCAACATTTCTGCAACCCGAAACAGATCAGGGATCTGGCGGGAACCGACATCCCATTCCTGAATTTCCCGGAGCAATCTCCTTCCGTCATCCGTCAATCCTACGAAGCCGCCTGCGAACCGGCGTTGTTCTGCCGCCCAACGTTCCACTTGGCAGGTTGCGATTTCGCTGAGGACCCTCTTTTCTTCTGAGCATGCGCTAAGCAGAGTGAGCAGGCGACGGGTGGCTTGATTATATTCCTTCATAAAAAAGCCCTCTCTTCAGCGTGCATAGGCAAACTTAAGCATTATCACCATCATCACAAACCCAAAAAGCAAGAGCGGTGTAACGGCGAAGAAGAGAACGGAAATAAAGCCACCCACCAACAGCACAAGCGGTGAGATGCCAATAAGAAAGTTTGCTGTTACTTCTTTATCGATCAGTTCATCATACTCCGCCGCCGAAATGCAGAAACGGCGGCCCGCGCCAATACGGCTCTCGATTGCCTCCGTATCACTTGGAGTTTTACGCAAACTCGACGGGTTCGTAATTACTTTCCATAAAAGCGAAATCAATGAAAAGACAATAGAAAAGGGAAGGGTGATAAATCGCCACAAAAAATAAGGAACTGCGTTGGCCCCCGTCGAAGAAAAATCGCTCACCTCTATTTTCCAAACCGTCTCCTCGCCAAAAACGGCAAACGCATTGGCTGGCTCGATATTGGTCAGGTTTCTCCTCCCCAATTCAACCTGTTGCAGGCTGGCCCGAAAAGCCAGCAACTGATTGAGATCGTTCAAAGGGGGAGCACTCAGGAGTCGCAATTGCTCCGTATTCCCCTCCCGAATGGCGCGATACAATTCTTCTCTGACCGCTTTCCCTGTCTCTTCCAACCATTGCGCCGCATTCTCTTCCGAAGCGATGTGAACCGGCACAGCCATGAACTGGGCGGCTTGTCGATAGGCTTCTTCCGATTCAGTTTGCATCCGCTCAAACCTACGCAGGCAATCTTCTAACTTTTCTGCGGCCTGAAAGTGTTCCGGAATCTGCCAGGTTCCGGCGTCCCATTCCTGGATTTCTCCCAACAAGCTCCTTCCGTCCTCCGTCAAACCTACGTACCCGTCGATGATCCTGCGTTGCGCTTCCGCCCACTGTTCCACCTGGCAATGAGCGATTTCACTGAGAATCCTCTTATTTCCCGCGCATGCGCTAAGCAGCGTGAGCAGGCGGCGGGTAAATCGATTATACTCCTTCAAGGCGATCCCTCTTTCGGTTCAACCTTCCCGATTTCGCTGACCATCGTAAAACACAGACTGATTTCTATTCACCTTCGCCTTGCGCACTCAACGTTCTCGTGCGCCCTTTGACTCTGCTGAATGACGCGCCTCCATTTTCCCCTTTCAATGGAATCAACCGAGCATAGGAAACATCCGGCTCTTTCAGGTTTTCATTGCCCAGGGCCAACCCTGAGGCGGCTAATTTTTCTTTGATCCAGGGGTACTTGTCGCAAAAGCGCTCCATGCCTTCCTTGATTTTTAATTTTTCTAAGGATGTAGCCGGACGCTTTTCCTCACTAACGCCGGATACCTCAAACATCACCCCGCCGTTGTCCGATGTGAACACGTTGACCACCATGTCATCATCAAACCGATACATGTTGTGGATGATGTTGCGGTTCGGCGCAGCCAGTGTTTCAGACGCGACAACGTCATGTCCCAGTTCAGTCATGATCTCACCGACCGTTTTCGCGACATACTCCATTTCGTTCTTCTTCCGCAGCTCCTCATGGAGTTGTTTTACTTCTCGCTGCAACTCAGTACGGAAACACCGCACCGCTTCCATGGAGGCTTCCTCAGGGAAATCGCGAACCGGTCGATCTAATAAAGCGCAGTAGGCCGCATATTCTAAGTGAAGCGCTTCCGTTGCTTCCCGCTCCCGTCGATTCCGAGCAATCTCCTGATCATAACCGTTGTGGGTCGCCAGGAACGCTTTATGCCGTTTCTCAATCTCCGCCAGCTTGTCTTCCTCTGTCAGCGCGACGTCTGAATAGATTTGAAAAGCGGCGTCATACAGTTGACGCAGTTCCTCTTCATGGTCCAAAAGTCCGCTCCGCAGCCGCGGCTCTACATCAGCGCAAAAGGCGGCCCATCTCTCTTGCAGGGGCTCATCCGGCGCCACTTCCTGTAAACCCGGAATGAGAGGGGGCAGCGCCGGCTGAACAGGGCATTGGACCGTTGCGCCGGAGGCAAACTCAAGAAAGCCTTTTTCCGCATCGATCCGCCGAAGACTTATCGCTGATTGGAGTTCCTGCCGGTCGCGTGGCCATTCTTCGTCAAGCAGGTGACGGACTTGTTTGGTCAGTGAAATCAATCGCTTTTTATGTTCTTCAAAAACCACACTGTCCGTGCTGTCCGGCAAGTTCGATACGCAGCAGACTTCGGCCAGCAGTTTTTCTCTCCTCGCTTCCAGCGCCTTGACCTGGGGCGCGTCGTCGCCTATGCATCGCCTCGCCTCTGGTAACACATCTTCGGCGAAGTGTGTTATTTCTTCTTTTTGCCTATCTAAGGTTGCTTGCAGTATCTGAATTTCTTGTGTCAGTTGTTTGATTTTTTTCTGCTCTTTCCGGAGCCTCGTTTGTTCTTCCAACTCTGTCTTCACTTCTGCCAAGCGACTCTGGCTCGATTCCGACAGCGCCAGTCCGGCGAGCCCCAACACGACCAGATTCAATACAATCGAACCGCTCAATGTTTTCCCCCCTCAATTCCAAGGATTTTTTTGCGCCTTTCCTGCGTTTGAAAAATATACAATGTCTGCCTTCCATCCTAGATGTATCTTTTTTTATTAATAACCGATTCCGTACGACCGGTTGTGGCGCTCGAAGGCAATAACCGGCTGCTTCCCCTTATCTGAACTGTAGGAAAAGCGGAGGTTTGTTTTCCTATTTTAGGCCGGGCGCATGGGAGAAAGCATAAGCGACATAAAGCACGGCAAACAAAAAAATACCAACGACAAGTCCAATCTTACTTCGCTGTTCAGTGAGACTCTCATAATCGGAACTGGGGATGCAGTAAAACCGGTTGTCGCGAGCGAGTTTGCCCACATATTCTTCTGGGGTAATGGTTGAATTGGACGATTTGATCTCATCCATGGTCACAACCGTTTCAGGATGAAAGATGGCGAAGACATTCTCCCTTTGGATGTTTGTGACATTCTCTTTTCCTCTCTTCACCTCACGAAGTGAATGAAGAAAATGGAACAACGCGTTGATATCCTCGGCATCAGGCGGTGTCTGCTGTCGCAATTGCTGCACATCTCCATTGTTGATGGCGCCAAACAATTCATCCTGTACGGCTCTCTTCGTTTCTTCCAGCCATTGGGCAACCTTTTCTTTCGGGGCGATGTGGACCGGGCTTAACGCATTCTCTCCACCCCGGCGATAGGCTTCCGCCGATTCGCTTCGCATCCGCTCAAACTGTAACGACCGCTCAGCCAGCGCTTCCACCTGCCGGTAGATCTGCGGAACCTGCCGGTCGCCGATGTCCCAGCCACCGATCTCCTGCAACAGCTCTCTTCCGGCGCCGGTCAATCCGACGTACCCGGCGGCAGCCGAGCGTGGCCCTTCCGCCCAACGCTCAACCGAGCGGGCGGCGACTTCACCGATGATGTCTTTGTTGTCGGCGCATGCGCTGAGAAGTGTGAACAACCTGCGCGCTGCCAAGTTATAGGCACTCATCACGTTCCCTCCTTTGTTCCGTTCATTCTTCATCCACTTCGACGATAAAATCGATGTTGGCGAGCGTGAGCCGATCACCGGGCCGGATCGGCTCTTCACGGCCCCGCTCCACCATACGGCCGTTGATCCGCGTCCCGTTGGTGCTGCGCTCATCCAAGAGAACATAGCCATTCCCTTTTGGGTATACCTTGGCATGGGTTCCGCTGACGTAGGGCTTGTCAGCGAAATACCCGGGAGCGATGGCGCCGCTTCGTCCAAAGACGCCGCCTTCAACAGGGATCGAAATCGTCATGCCGTCCCGTGGATTGCGCAGCCGGAGGAGGAGTAATCGCAACGTCCCGGCAGAAGCGCCGTTTTGAGGAAGGCACTGATCCGGACCCGTCAGCCGGGGATGGGCAGTCTGACCATCCCCGATTCTCATAACCTGCAATTGCTGAACGATGACGGGCGTTGGCACCTCGGGCTGATCAACCGGAATAGTGGCAGAGGGGGCACTCGGCTTTTGCTGTTCCTCCGCCGCGTCGGCTATGACCGTAGGGCTGACATAGGATAGGTCGGCGCCGCACTGGGCGCACTCCAACTCGTCGGGCTGGTTCCTGCGACCGCAGAACTCACACACCCGAAACTCGTTCATGGCTCTCCCCTCCCAGAAGCGAGCGGTAGCACGGGCCATGGCTTATGACTGCGCAGTTTTGCCGATGTCAGATGTCACGATTCGTCGTCGCGCTTCATGAGCGACGGGCGTTGGCGCTGTTTTTCCTCTGCGACGGGAAGATTCGCGCCAGCCCGCTTTTTGTTCGCCAGAGGAAGCAACCGGGCATATCGAACATCGGCTGGTTTGATGTCTTCGTTACTGAGCCTTAACCCCTGCGCCATCATTTTTTCTCTGATCTGCCGGTACTTCCCACAGAATCGCTCCATACCTTCTTTGACTTTGAGTTTTTCCAGCGCTGTAGCGGGACGTTTCTCCTCGCTTACGCCCGACACCTCGAACATCACCCCGCCGGTATCTGAGGTGAACACGTTGACGACAAGGCTATCGTCAAACCGATACTGGCTATGAATCAGATTTCGATTCGGCAAAACTAACCGCTCTGCGGCCACGACGGTGTGACCCATTTCGTTCATGATCGTGTCGACCGTTTTTGCGACGTATTCCATCTCTTCATTTTTTCTCAATGCTTCACGAAGTCGGGGCAATTCCGTCTCTATCTCAGACCGGAATCGCCGCGCCTCTGCCATCGAAGCGTCGGCAGGGAAATCTCGGACAGTCTGTCCCAGGAGAGCGCTATGGGCCGCGTATTCGAGGTATAAGGCCTCTATCGCTTCCCGCTCGCCACGATTCCGGGCGATCTCGCTGTCATAGTGGCGTACTGTCGCCAACAACGACTTGTGCCGCTTGTCAATCTCCACGCTTTTATCCCGATCACTCAGGCGGCTGTCACCGTAGATGTGACAAGCGGCGTCATAAAACAGACGGAGTTCCTGTTCACTATCAAGTAGCCCGCTGTTCAGGCGCGCTTCCACATCGGCACAAAAAACATGCCAGGCGGTTACCAATTCGACATCAGGCGTCTCTGCCGACGGCATAGCCACTCCTTCCGGAAGGATCGCTGTTCGCAGTTCCCGGCTCACAATCGGTCCTTCGACAGGCCGGCTGCCTCTTTGCGCCAGCGCCGTTTCGGCGAAATCTGCAAATCGCGCCTCGGCATCAAGCCGATGATGCTTTTCCAGTGCCAATTTCAGTTCCTGCCGTTGACGGTGCAATTCATTGTCCAGAAAGCGCCGGTTTCTCTCAATCGATTCGACCAGCCGCCTCCGTAGCGCCTCATAAGCGACGCTTTCTTTCTGCTCGGGAGCAATCGGCAGCGCATCAATTTCTGCCAGCAGCCTCCCTTTTTGTTCTTCTAACCGCTCGATCAGGATCGCATCGCCTTCGATCCGCCCTTTTCCTTCAGCCAGTTCAGCTTCCGCAAAGTGAGCAATCTCTTCCTTTTGTTTACGCAAGGTGGACTGCAGCGCTTGAATCTCCTGAGCCAGTTGCGCGATCTTTTCCTCTTCCCGGCGACGTCGCTCCACTTCCAGCGCCCGCCGCCTCGCTTCTTCATCTGCGCGGCGCCGCTGCTCTTCCGCTTGGGCGCGACGCCGTTCCTCTTCAAGGGCGCGCTTTCTCTGTTTTTCTTCCTCCTTGCGGCGGCGGCGCTCCTCCTCCTGGGCGCGGCGTTTTTCCTTTTCTGCTTCCAGACGACGCTCGCGCTCCTCTTCCAGCGCGCGTCTTGCTTCTTCCGACAGGGATACCTCCCCTGATTTCGGACCGCTCAAGGAACTTCCTCCCTCACAGCGCGGATCGAACTCCATGGCGGATCGCCGCCGCCAGTGTCACATTGTCTGGCGCGCCACGCCGACGGGCCGCCTCCATCAGGGCGAGCGCCCCTTCCCGAAGTGTCGATGCGGCGCTAAGGACCATCTCCATCTCTTCCGGCGGGACGAGATCGCTAAGCCCGTCTGTGCAAAGCAGGTAAACATCGCCCCTTTCAAAGTTACCCCGGATCATCTGCACATCGGCCTGGATGCTCTCGCCACTACCGAGGTACTTCCAGATCCGATTTTTCTGCGGATGCCCGCTCATCTCTTCCCGGGTGATGGTTCCCATCTGATAGAGAGTTTCCACCAGCGAATGGTCGCGGGTCATCTGTTTGATATAGCCGTCCCGGTACCGGTAAACGCGACTGTCGCCCACATGAAAGCAAAGCACCTTGCCCTGACGGCACAGGATCCCGGCTAAGGTGGCGCCGAGGCCACTCGCCGGTGGATGTTTCTCCCCGTAGCGGAGCACCTGCTCATTCACAGCACCGATGTAACGGTCGATCGCCTCACAACTCAGGTTGAGCGGCATAGCGGCCATAGCGGTGAGGACCATGCGGGAAGCCACCTCCCCGGCGCTCGCGCCGCCTACGCCGTCAGCCACGGCGATGAGAAAATCCTCCTCGACGCCACTGACATGGCATTCCCCCTGCGCGAAGACATCGCCATGGATCAGAAAAGCGTCCTCATTGTGTTCCCGGACCAAACCGCAATCGGTGATGGCAAACATCTCAAACACGGCTCATCCCCTCCCAATCTCGAAGGCATTTCAACGTCCGTAGGGAAGCGCCCGCCATTGCTTCAGAATGCTGCCGTATCCCAGGTGTTCAAGCCACGCGTAAAAATATTTTGAACCGACCAGTTCCTCCGCCATGGCGTCGATATCTCCCTCCCGGTTTGCGTGCAGGTAACCGACAAGGGCATCGACGGAGTCGAACAACTGACCGCGCCATTTCATCAGATTGGAACCGGTCAACAGAAAGGCCATCTTGTAATAGGCCTCATTTCGATCGGTACGACACCTTTCTTTCAAACGAGCGAAGGCGTCGACAACGGCTGGATCCAACTGCTTAGTCCGCAAAAAATGCAGGAGCGCTCCGCTCTCAAGGAGATCGGCGTAGTCTCTATTAATTTCCGGCAGGCATTCCCGGACCCGTTCCCCCAGCCGTACCAGATCGGTAAAAAATTCGCCCCGCCAACAAAGGGGCGCTTTCGGGTTCAAAAGGTAGAGCAACTTGAAAAACCCAAACTCCCGATTCGTCTCCTCCTCGTAATCGGCTGCAGTAGAGGCCAGATCCTGGCCGATCTGCAGCAGGTGTTCGCTGATATATCCCCGGGCAAAGTGTTTCATCGCCTCATCCCATTTTCCCGCTAAGGCGAGCGCCAACTTATCCAATTCCATAATCTCTTCGCCGTTGAACACATAGGGGCGGATGTTTTTCACCCGGTTCGCATTTTCCTTGACAGGCACGGGCTGCCCTTCACACCAACGTTCTACTTCGTCATAACCCCACCGGTCCTCCCGTTCCTTCACGGTAAGCCCTCGGATCAACTGGGCGATGGTGTTATCAACGGTGGATGGAATATGTAATTTGTCTGTCAAGGTGACCTTCAGGATCTGCTGGTCTGTCATCCCCAGGAAGGGATCGTGACCCGTGATCAGATGCAACAGGCTCACCCCGAAGGAGTAATAGTCCGATTCTGTCGATACAAATCCCTGCGCTGTCTCCGGCGCCGAGTAACCGAGGGTGCGCGAGGCGGTGGTCAGACGGACGCTTTGCCGATCATCGAGGATAGAGCTGATGCCGAAATCGCCGACAATAACGCTGTTGCGATCATCGCTGAAGAAAAGGTTGTTCGGCTTGATGTCGCGGTGGATGATCCCTGCTTGATGAATCGCTTTCAACGCCGCATTGACCTGGGGCACGACAACCTGAGCGACAAAGGCGGCGTCCAGGGGGGTCGCCTTCAACAGATCACTGTTTTTATAGTAAGGAAGGATTTCAAAAAAGCGTCCGGCGATCTCGCCTTCCTCCAAAATCGGGATCACGTAGGGGGAGCGAATCGATTTGATCCGTTCGATGATCTCTTCTTTCGGCTTTTTATAGCGGTGATAGACCTTGGCCACCCGCTCCGTCTGGCCGTTCGTGGCGATAAAGATCGATGATTCTCCTGTATTTTCGGCAATGACACCGGTGAGCCGGTAACCACCTTTCAACGAACAGCCAATCGTAACATACTCTGCTGCGGGCTCATTCTCCGAAAACAGTGGACCTGTTGCTTCATCGCGCTGGCCTTTGCCTGACTCTTCATCGACGGCATCCATGACTGCCGTCATGACCGGAAGAATCTCTGTCGCCCGCGGCAAAATCTGAGTCTTTTCCATCCCTCGTCTCCTCCTATCACTGCGTTACCCCTCTAACGCGTTTCTGCGGCAGACTCAACGGCGCTGTCCAGGTGGACAATATCGTTTTCTTCAAATAAGCGCCGGATCCGCACCGTAGCGCCTCTTCCCACTTGCCGATCGAACAGGCACCGGGACAGTGGATTGATGAGATACTTTTCCACCACGTTGCCGATGCCGCGTCCGCCGTTCTCGAGGTTCCCTAGCGCCAACGCCAACAGGCCGGCACGCGCCTCTCCTTCGATCACCACGTCGATCCCCCGGTGTTCCCGCAGGTTGCCGGCGATCTTCTTCAATTGACTATCCATGATCTGTTCCGCCACATCACTGCGGATGTAGTCAAAAACGACGAAATTGTTGCCGATGCGGTTCATGATTTCCGGGCGGCCCAATTCCAGGACAAAGTACTCCTTGATGCTGGCCAGCGACCGTTGGCGGATCTCCCCATAGGTCATCTCCGGCGAGATATTGAGTTGGCGGTTGCCCATCTCGTCCTTGCGGTAGTTGCCCAGATTGCTGGTAAAGATGATGATCGACTCAGAAAAGTAGACCGTCTCTCCTCGGCCATCGGTCATGCGACCATCCTCTAAAATCTGCAGGAACTTGTCCAGAATCGAACCGTGGGCTTTCTCGATCTCGTCAAAGAGCAGGATGGAGAACGGTCTTTCCCGGACGGCGTTTGTCAGTTGTCCCCCCGCCTCATAGCCTACATACCCTGGCGGAGCGCCGAGAAGCTTTTGATCGGCGTGAGACTGCTGGTACTCGCTCATATCAAAGCGAATACAGGCGCTCTCATCGCCAAAGAGCAACTGGGCCAGGGTCTTGGCCAGTTCAGTCTTGCCTGTGCCGGTAGGGCCGGCAAAAAAAAGGATCCCTTTTGGCTTGCTGGAACCGGACGAGTGCTGCAAACCGGAAAGTCCGCCGACGGCCCGTTTGATGATATCGAGGGTTTGTTGGACGGCATAATCCTGCCCTTTCACGCGCCGGCAGATGAAACCTTCAGCGTCACAGAGTTTTTCCCGGCTGAGTTCGTCCCAAGGGTTTTCCTTGAGGCCGTACTTGTACAGCGATATCGCGTCTTGTATCCGTGAGACAGGGATACCCTCCTGCCGGCAGAGCAGTTTCAGGCCATTCAGTTCGAGGTTCTTCATCCCTTCTGTCAGATCGATGAACCGTTCTTTGAATTTTTCCAACTCATGATCGGACAGCGTTTCGGCCTCAGCGAAAAATTTCCACTGGCCGTCAATGAATCGCCGGCGAGATGACTTATCCGGTTTGCCGATGCAGATGGTCTTGACAAAGGGGTTGTCGTGGTAAAACCAGACAGGCACATCGTTGGTCTTGCTGACAATCAGAAAAAGCAGGTTGTTGACCGGACGGTCTGCGTTGCGGGCCTTCACCTGTCTGGGCTTTAAAGCGGTCAGGAGCAGACGGGAATAGACCTGGCGCTCCTCTTCGCTGAGATGCTCGGGAGAATCGATATACCGGGACGCCAGGTTCAGGATGATGGCCAGCGGCTGTTCCCGGTTGTCCATGGCCAGCCGGATCAACTCTGTCGCCCGGTCCAGCGTGGCAGCGTATTTTTTCGGTTTGCTGTCAGACGGCGGAGCAGATTCAGCCGGCGGCGGGGACGTTGACACCGGCGACATTGCCGACGAGGGTGTCGACAAGGAAGAAGTCGACGAAGGGGGGCGCGGTGAGACGTTTCCCGGCATGTGGAGTCTTTTCTCACCGGCTAAACAAAGAAAATCATCAACCATTGCCGGGGAGAACTCGTTGGAAAACCCGTCGATGTGATCATAGTAGACAACGGCGCCATAACCGTTGGCCATCAGGTAGTTGTAAAGGTAGCGGTCAAGCTTCAGCAGATCCCAGCGCAATCCCTCTCCCGTCGGCGTCGGGTACGCATGGATGTCGTAGATGTTTCCTTCGATGATAAAGGTGGTCTTAAAGGCGCGGAACCGATCCAGTTCCCGGTGCCATTTCGCCAAGCGGTTCTCCGCCATGTTCCTCTCCTTCCTCAATCCGGCTAAGGATGCCCTGTTCCGGCAGCTTCTGGCGCAGGGACTCACGGAATCCCCTTACCGGAATGCCGATGGTGAGCAAGCGATCCCCATAGAGCACATTTTGGACGGTTCGCCTGCCTGCCGCCGCTTCGCGGTAACGAGCGGTGTAGCGGGTGTTCAGGATATGCAGCCGCTGGTTGGCTGAACCGCGCAATGCCGCGCCGTCATTCTGCTCGTCCACATATCTGCCGTCGATCAGGGCCGCCACGTCAGCCAAGACAGCCTCCACGGCGGGGCGATTCATGGCCTGCAACGCTTCCAGGGTGTAGCCGGTATAGAGCAAGATATCATCTGTGACTTCCCTGCGGAGCCAGCCGGTGAGAGCGGCCAACTCTTCCGCCTGTATAAAGGGTTCACCCCCGGTGATGGTCACTCCGTCAATGGGTTGAGTGATCGTGGCGATCCATTGTTGGAGTTGCCTCAGCGATACGTCTTTGGACGGATTGTCCGGCCAAAGTTCGGGATTGGAGCAACGGGGACAGGCATGGGGGCAGCCGACCGTCCACAATCCAATCCTTCGACCATAACCCAGGGTTAAAACAGGATAATAGATGCGGTCGATCTGCATCGAAGATTCTCCCCCTTGAGCATATGGGGTTGATTTAAACTTTGTCCATGCTTTTCCAAGCACTGTAACAATATTGTAAACCATAAATTTCGAACTGGGTATCCACTACTTGCTTTACGCATTCAAATGCCTCACCGCGTCGGACAAAGGCGTCTATTTTGGCACACGAAAAAGCCGGCGACTGACGAGACAGCCTCCGGCTTTTTCGCACTAACTCATAGGGTTTGGGGATTTTTCGGATAGAAAAACGCCAGCGGCTGCCCGGTCAGCTTCTGGCGTTTTTGGATTACCGCGGCATTAGATGCAGCTCTTGATGCAGGAAATCGCGTCCGGCGCTTTGGTCAGATAGCAGGGTACACTGGTTCCGCACTGAAAGACGGCGGAAGCCGCAGCAGGACCGCAATTTTTGGCGATGCAGAGGGCGGGTCCTGCCAGGCCGCTGAGGGCGCTGCCGACTTTGCTGACGGCGCCTTTGATGAAGTCAAAAAAACCGGCTTCCCCCAACTGTCCACCAGCGACATTCTCAGAGACGCCGGCATACCGACCCTGGGCGCCGTAAAAACTTTGCTCCGCATTCATCGGGAACATGGGCATCGCTCCGTTCTTTCATTAAAGTAATCTATCGCTCATCCGGGTGAACGACCTGGAGAATCGAGAGCACGACAATCACCACAATTCCACGTATTCGGTCAATGGCCGTTGCACGAAGGGCACTGAACCGCTGACGTCGACGGTGCAGATAAATTTCTTCAAAGAACTGCCGTTTTGATACTCAAAGATGACATCGAGATACTTGTCCTTCCCTCGGAGCTTCGATTCCTGGGTGATCACGCGGGACAGGGTAAATCCCAGCCTTCCGTTGCCATAGGTGATTTCATATAACGAGAGATAGTTGAATACAAGATAGTTGATGGCCCGGTAATTGTCAGTCTCTCCCGTGTTATTGGTCAGTTTCGTCAACTGCACGAGCAGATCGGCCGCCTCATCGTCACTGATCTGCATCTTCGTTACGAGGTAGTTTTTCATATGGGCGAAGGAGATGCTCATCACACGTTCCGTGTAGATGAGCGGCAGTTCCAAGCCGTTGCACAACTCCGGCTTTGACAGGCCCATCCGTTGGCCGACGATCACCGAGAAAAAGACATCTGTTTTCGCGTACAGATCCGGGTCTAAGGCGGCGATGAGGCGAACCAGTTCCGTGTCTGTCGCCGGTTGCAGCACCAGGGAATCGACGCCTCGCACAAACTGGAACTTCCAGCAAAGTTCCCTCGCCAGATAGAGATTTCGCGTCTGACTCAAAACGTCGTAGTACATCTGTTCCATGGGTTTCCGTTGCAGCGATTCCTCGGAAGCCGTCTGAAAAAACTCCCGTTCCGTATTGAGAAAGGGAAACTCAAAGGCCACATTGCCAACACCGAAAAAAAACTGAGGATTTTCCGTCGTCACCGCATCGACCTGGGGGGAAATCAACCCATCGTTCCCGCCTGGTTGAAAACTGCATGGGCATGCTTGCAACAGTATATGGCTCACCACGTCAACCTCCCCTTGCGATAGGAATCGGCTCAGAAACATCTTTGCGAGATGCAGCGACTGGCCGAGCTGTCTTTTGAACAGGTGTCAAAGCAGCTCAGGTCTTTTCCGGCGCATTTGGAACCGCACTTGTAGGCGTTTTCGTCGCCGATACACCCTCTCAGGCACGATAGCGACATCATCGGTTCAATGGCGCCGCTTCCGCTCGAGGGCTCGGCGAGGGCGAAGGCATAGGTTCTCCCGGAACCGAGGAACGATCGATGAGCATTCATCTGCAACAGGATCATTCGACTACCTCCCTATACTCGCCGAGATCATTGTCCTTGAAGGCCACTTGCGGCATGGAACAGGCCACCCATAGGGGCGTCTCATCGCTGCCGCGCCCGCCCAGCAGCCCATCGTCCGGGTATTGGTTTTCCTCCTCACACCGGCGGGCGCGGTTAAAGGCGATAGTGCCATACCCTTCTGACAGCAGCCAGTTGCCTCGCAGTTCCGCTTTTTCTTTGGTCGCGGCGTCGATCAGGGTCAGCTTTCCGTCGATGCCATCACGCATATAGTTGAGAATCATCGCCAGGGACAGTGTCCCCTTCCAGATGCGCAGCTGCCGGATCACGCCGGTAAAGGCTTCATTTTTGTCTTTTGCGCCCTGCCCGTCCTGGCCCACCAGAAGCGGGGCCGTATTCTTCGTTTTGCCCTTCGTATTGTCTGTCACTTCGTCGCATTTTTTCCCATCCAGGTATAAGAGCAGCTTGGCTGCGCCATCAGAACCGGTGCGCCGGACGACGGCGATATGGTGCAACGTTCTGTCCTTGATCACGCTCGAAATGGCCTGGGGGTTGATCCCCGAATCGTCCAGGCGGCTGACGACGATGACGCCGCCGCCTTCCCCTTCCCGGTACCGCACCGCAATGGGATAGGGGGTGTCAGCGCCCCGTTTTTCGAGAATGCTGCTGATCCGGTTCGTCGCCCCCGGCGTCGCACGGAACCAAAAATCGAGGGAAAAATCGTCAACACCGAAGTTAAAATCATCGTGATGGGGGATGACGACGACGCTCTTTCCCTGAAATCGCAACCCTATTTGACCGAGCGCGGAGAAACGCGGAATCGTGTTTTTCACCGTTTCAACCATTGCCGTTCTCCTTCCCTTTTTATCCTATCCCCGATCACGGCCCGGGATAAAATCGAGCCAGCGGCGTCACCAGGAACGGGAACTGGTCGGACACATCGACCCGGCAATACCAATGCGCTTCATCGCCCAGGTAACGGTCTTCGTATGTAAAGATGATTTCGACGATGCTGCGATTGCCCTGAGCGTTGGCGGGACGGCCCCAGACCTTGGCCAGCGTATACGGGTTGTTGCTGTCTTGCAGCATGGCCTTCGCCATTTTATAGACAGCGTCATACTTCAGGATCACATAGTTGATCGCTCGATGGACGTCGGTGTTTCCGGCGTTGTCGGTAAAGGCCAACAGTTGACTGAAGGTGGCCGCGACGATCTTTTCGTCCACCTTGGTTTTGCCGGACACATACTGAACAAAATCTTCTTCCGTGAATGGGGTGACCTGATTGCAGAACAGGATGGGCAGTTGCAAATCGTTGCACATCTTCGGGGAGGCCACCGGTCCGCGGACCCCGATCACGAGGACGTGTTTGCGCTTTTTCGGATAATCGGCTTCTGTGTAACCGATGATTTCCGTCAGCTCAATCGGCGACCGCGCCTGGAGGATGTAGGAGTCGACACAACCGTCGATCTGGAGCACCCAGCAGATCTCCCGAGCAAGGGCCGCATTTCGCGCCTGACTCAGCACAGAAAAGAGCACATTGTCATCGGGCGTGACGCCGCGCAGGCTCGATGACAGCCGCGTCACTTCCCGCTTCACGCTCTCCGTGGGAAACTGCGGGCGGATCTGCCCGATCGCGTAGATGTATTGTTTCGCCACACCTGCATAGGGATGGTTGGTCTGGGGCATTTTCCCCAGATTCGGCGAGACCTCCGGCATCATCAAGGGCTGCGCCGCTTCCATTTCGGGCATAATCCCGCCACTCACTGGACAAGCCTCCTCGACGCCGGCACTGAGGTTTTTTTCCGTGACCTGATCGTTCACTTTGCTTTCCCCTTTCCCATTCGCTTTCTTAACCCATTGACGGAGCGTTCACCGGTTCAAATAGCCCCGCAGCGTTTGCCAACTGGCCTTCCCGTTTAACAACGGCGGCACGACGCTGTTGCGCTTCTGCCCCGTCGACAGGATGGCGCGGTGAAGCTGAGCGGCCGTTGCCTCGGGATAGAGCGACCAGAGCAAGGACAGAGCGCCTGTCACGAAGGGGACGGCCGCGCTGGTGCCGGTGAAGTAGGCGCTTTTGGCCGACGAAGCGGCGCTTGGGATCTGGACGCCCGGCGCCAGCAAACCCTGTCTGCCGATGCTCGCGCCCACATTGCTGCGTGGGTACAAGACCCCCTGTCGATCACAGGCCGCAACGGGAATCAACCAGGGATGGGCAAGCAGCGGCGTCTGGCCGACGCGCCCCTGATTGCCGGCTGCCGTGATGAGGAGCACCCCCTTGGCATAGGCGTAATCGACAGCCGCCTTCAGTTCCGGCCAATCCTGGTAAAAGGAGTTGTCCATCCCCAGGCTGAGATTGACGATCCTGGCCCCGCCGGCGATGACGTCATAGAGGGCCGTGATGAAGTCCCTTGGGGTCACCTGGAGGCAGCCATTCTCCCGGCCCCCTTCACAAAAGATCGGGCGGATCAGGAGGGTGCATCCCGGACAGATCCCCGGCGCCACCGCTCGATCGCCGCAGAGAATGCCGGCCACCGCCGTCCCGTGGTTGCAGGCGTAACTGCCCCAGGAACGGCACTGGATCCGGTGGTCGGAAGCCGCCCGTTGAAACCGGGCCTCGCGAAAGGCCTCGTGGGACCGCTGAACGGGTCCGTCGATCATGGCCACGACAATGTCCGGGGCGCCGCGGGTCTTCTCCATCAGCTCGTCCAAGCGAACCAGCCGTATCAACGCCTTGATTTCCTCCATAGTTCACACTGCCTCCCTCCTTTCGCAAGATAGGACGTTGCCCCGCTCGGATCACCTCCTTTGCGACGCCATCACGGTTGGATCGGCCGAGGAGAGCGGCAGCGGATCAATGGCAGCCGAGTCTATGAAAAAATCGGTGATCATGTCCAGCAGATACCGGATTTCGGCTTCCACGGTGAACCGGGACAAGCTGACGCGGATGGCCCCTTTGGCGATCGCCGGGGCGATCCCCATGGCCACTAACACATGGGAGGGCGTGGGATTGCGGCTGCAACAGGCGGAACCGCCGGACAGGGAGATCCCCTGCTGATCGAGGTAGGCCAAGATCGCTTTATTGCTCCATCCGGCGAAAGCGATGCAGGATGTCGACGGCAGCCGGTTGGTTCGATCGCCGCAGACACGGGCAAAGGGGAATCGGCGCAGGATCTCCTCCTCCAGGTCGTCTCGCATCCGCTTGATCCGTTCAATGTCTGCCGGCAGGTTGCGGTAGGCCTGGGTGGCGGCGATGGCCAAGCCGTTGGCGGCGGCCACGTTTTCTGTCCCGGCCCGCAGCCCCCGTTCCTGCCCGCCACCGATGAGCAGCGGTTCGATCGGCGTGCCTTTTCGAACGAACAAGGCGCCGATGCCCCGTGGGCCATGAATCTTATGCCCCGACAGGCTCATCAGATCGATAGGCAGTTGGGAGAGATCGATGGCCATTTTCCCAAAGGCTTGTACGGCATCGACATGGAGCAGGCACCCTTTTTCCTTCACCCTGCCGGCGATGCGCTGCAAGGGGAACAAGACGCCGGTTTCGTTGTTGGCCGCCATGATGGAAACGAGGGCCGTATCATCGGTGATGGCATGAGCCAACGCTTCCACATCCAATTGTCCTTCATCATCGACAGGCAGCACCGTCAAAGGAAAGCCCCGCTGTTCCATTCGCCGGCAGGTCTGCAATACCGACGAATGCTCAACCGCCGTCGTCACGATGTGCCTCTTCTGCGGCAACGCCGCCAATGTCCCTTGTATGGCCCAGTTGTTGCTTTCGGTTCCGCCGCTGGTAAACAGGATCTCGCCTTCTTGCGCGCCGAGCAGGGATGCCAACTGCCGCCTTGCCTCAGTGAGGACCCGGCCCGCTTCGTATCCGCCGGCATAGAGACTGGAGGGATTGCTGTAATGGCGGGTCAGACTGCGGACCACCTCGGGCAAAGGCGCTGTCGTGGCGCTGTTATCCAGGTAGACAGGAAAAAACCTGCGATTTGCTCGCCACCGGGGCGTCCGGTAGACGCCTTCCACCGGCCCCAATGACCGTTCGGCATTCAGATCAGGGTACACAAGACACCTCCTTTCTTTGCAGATGGCAAGAGCAGGCTACTTTCGATGGCGCTTTTGCCTTTGATTGGGTCTCGCCTGTAAATACGGGCGATAAAGGAAAATATTTCAAATCTCCTTAGCGCTTGCAAAAGTAATTTTCGTTTTTCTCCAGCATCCGGCGTAACTTGCGCAGCGTCCGGTACAAGATGACACCCACGTTCCGATCAGAGAGGTTCATGATCGTGGCAATTTTACGATTGGCCAGCCCGGATGCATACTTGAGCGTGATCACCTTGCGCTCCCGTTCATTCAGCTTGGCCATGGCCTCAAGCAATTGCTTCGTCGCCTCTTTGGATAGGGTGATCGTTTCGGGATTGATTTCGGCGCTTCCGGGGATGCTGGGCAACGCTTCAAGGGAAATCATCGTTTTCGAGCTGCGTCGATAATCGACAATGATGTTGTGGGCGATCGCATACAGCCACGATGATATCGTTCCTCGCTCGGGTTGGTAGGTCACTTTTTTGACAAAGGCCTGTTCAAAGGTCTGTCCGGCCAGGTCGCTGGCCAGATCAACATTGCCGACGCGCCGCAGTATGTATTTGTAAATTTTCGGATAGTACGAGGCGTACACCGTGCAAAAAGTCGATTGATCGATCGGTTGGCGATCTATGTCCATGAGCAGTCTTCCCCCTTTTTGGCATTTCTTACTTCTACACATTGCTCATGTTTTCTAATTCACAATTATTTGTGCTGATTTAAACTGCTGATTTCTACGGCAATCTCGCCAGATATGTATTTTAATTTTCACAAATGAACTACGTTAAAAATTTGACTGTATTACAGATCATTCCAGAAGAAGCGGTTACCAACTTTTACGTCTAAAAAACATCCGTTTAAGAACGCCTTTTCCTATTCACGGCAACAAAAAAAGAAGCCCGAATCCACTCAAAATGAGTAAATTCGGGCTTCTTTTTTATTCCGTATGCCGATTTTTATGTCGAATAGCCGTGTCGGACTACGCTCTGTCGCCGGAAGAGCCATTCGAGCGTTTACTGTTCAATCATTACGAGGTCGTCTTGTAGTACGTCAGGGCGTGAAAAAAGTCATCGAGGCGGATAAACCGAGAGGCCTTGCGCTTGAGGTGACCGCTGACCGAATGGTCCCATGACGCCACTGCCACGGTGAAGCCGGCTTCCCGCAACCCTTCCACAGCCGGCAAAAAGTCCTTGTCTCCCCCAACGATGGTGACCACGTTATGGTTTGGCGATCGCCCTTTCATATCCCAAGCGATGTCCCAGATCATCTTCGTATCGACCGCTTTTTCCTTGTTCGATGCGCTTCTCGGTATCAATTCGACGGTGTAATGAGACTTCTCCGCCATCCCCCACATCTGCCTCCCGCTGCCTGGCGCTTCTGAGGCGTACAGTTTGGCGCGCACATAGCCTCCGTCGGCGACAACGTAGAGCAACGCTTCAAAATCATAGACCCATTGCGTATCAAAAATCATCCCTGTATCGGCATAGCCCTTCTTGAGCGCGCTCAGGCGCTGTCCCTCAATCCAGACGTTGGAATGGTCCACATAGACGAAGTTGGTCAGGGCGGCACCTCCTTACAGCGAGCTTCGTTCCGTAAAAACACTTCTACAGAAATATGATTTTTCCTTTATTTTCCATTAAAATTTCGGGGTTTTTTTCACTATCATTCCGATATTTATGATATCACTTGTGCGGAAGGTGGAGCAAGCGACAAGCACGACACATCCACCGGGCATCCCTCTGATCGGGCAGTCAACCGGAGAAACAGCAGGCATGAGTGGTTGCTCCACCCTCACATCGGATGCGTCTTTTTTTCTATTATACCCTTCCAACGTTCCCGTTGTCCCTATAACAGAAAGGCAAAAACGACATTCATAATTTATGTTCCATAAATAACTAACCATAGGAGGGAAACCCACTCAGGCGTAGAAAAAAGCTTACATGATATTCTTCACCGATTGGCGCCGAAGGAATGCCGGATCAGCAAACAGGCAGCATCCGCCACCGCCTACAGGTTTCGAAAAAAAGGAGGGGGAATCATGGAGAGGACATTGTGGTGTCTAAACAGAGCGGCCGATCTGATCCAGGGCAATGAAGAGGCCTTTCGGAACAAGTATGCAGGCCGGCTAAACCTTGCAGACAGAACAAGGTTCAATAAGGGCTACAAACCGACCGAGGGAGACATCGCCTATAACCTGATGCCTTCTATTGAATACTTTGTCCCTGCCGTCCCCAAGTGCATCGGCAGCAGATTCAACAATGTCTTGGCCAATCCGATGATGTACCCCGAACTGGATCTCATACACGATTTATATGTAAATCACTATAAGCAACCCGATTATACCTATTACTGGGACGGCGGCAGCAAGGCCAACGATGATTGTTTTATGGCCACGGCCGATTACATGGGCTATTATGAGATCCTGGAGAAGACGGCGCCGAACATCCTGGTCGGTTACAGCCAAGGCGGGCTCGTGGCCAGGTTTTTGGCCTATCTCGATCAATGCGTCTTTAACAAGGGCGCGGACAACAGGGTCATCGACGCCATCGTGACGATCTCCAGCCCGATCTCCGGTTCGCCGCTGGCCAACCCAGCGAACAAAAGCAATATCCTGAGCGCATTTAAAGACTTGCTCCGTTGCATCCATATCTCGATTCTGTCGGACTCGTCGGACTCGATCGAAAAAAGGGCGGACGATGATCTGGCTGCCCTTCCCGCCGATGAGCGCCTGCAGCAGATCAGCATCCAAAAGGAACTCATCTACATCCGAAACCTGCTCCAAAAGATCTGTCCCGACTCCGCCAAAGAGTTGATCAATGTTCTCAATACATGGATCGCCTGCATCAACTGGCTTGGTGGCTTGGAAAATCAACCGAATACAGCCTTTTTCGACCTCAGTATCGGCAAGCTCGATGATCAGATGTCTGTCCTGCACTGTGTCAATACACCGCTTCGCCTCCCCCAAAAGGCGATTCTATCGACGAACAACGATGCCCGGCACCTGCTTGACGATACGTCAGCCTATGTGATTGCCCATTCCCGCCAACACCTGGCGAACTGGTTGCACCGGTCGACAGGCCCACTCTCCTGGCAAGCGGTGGAGGATGATTTCATTCAATCTTACAGCGGACCGGCGAACACCTTCTCGCCGATCAAAATCGACTATGACCGGATCAATGCCATATTTATGGATCAGATCATGGTGGAAAACATCAGTGAACCCTGGGAAAATCCCCTCATCGACGAACGCATTCGCCAGTACGAAAATGGCATCGGTGAGATCGACATCAACCGCTGCGCCCACGACTTTATCATCCCCTCGTCCTATCAACTGTTCGAACAGAAGCCGCTTCCCACCTATAATCAACCAAACCCTCTGGCCAATCACCGAACAGGCGCTTCCTACAGCTACGACGCCGGAAAAAAGAACTATACACTCATCACTGATTTTCTTGATGATTTTTTGCAGCATAACCAGTAAGGTTCCCGTAAAAACCTGCCTTTTTCGTATCGACAAAGCGGCAGGTTTTTGTATGTCCATCGCGCGAAAAGATTGATACAATGAAGTTGATTAGACCCTGTTGAACGACAAAGAACTGCAGGATGATGGGGATGAAGCGCCATGTTCATAAACGCCGAACTTTACCGCGCCTTTTATCTGGTCGCGAAGGAAGGCAGCATCTCGAAAGCGGCTGAGAAGCTGTACATCACCCAACCGGCCGTCAGCCGCTCGATCCAGCAGTTGGAGGAAAAACTCGGCTGCGCCCTTTTTTTCCGAACACCCAAAGGGGTCAAACTGACGAAAGAAGGGGAACTCCTCTTCCCCTATATTGAACAGGCCTTCAACTTCATCACCTTCGGCGAAAAGACGCTCACTCAAGTCAAGGAACTGGAAAAAGGCGAGATCATCATCGCCGCCGGCGATACCATCTGCAAGCAGTTCTTGCCGCCACACCTAAAAACGTTCAAGCAGGCCTACCCTGGCATCCGGATTCATGTGACCAACGAAAACACGCCTTCCACGATCCGTCTGCTGAAAAAGGGACAGATCGACATCGGCTTCGTCCATTCCCCGATCGTCAGCGACCCCTCGGCCACAGAGGCCCTGTCCGTGTACGAGGTCTTCGAGATCCAGGATTGCTTTGTCGTCGGCGAGAAGTACAGGGAGTTGGCGGAACAGCCCCGTTCTCTCGAGGAACTGGCCCAATACCCCTTGATCCTTTTGGAAAAGGGCAGCAGTTCCCGCATCTATATCGAGAAGTTTTTTGGCCAGCACAACCTTTCGTTGAAGCCGGAGTTTGAGTTGAGCGATTTTGAATTGCTGATCCGCTTCGCTCGCATCGATTTCGGCGTCGCCTGTGTGATCAAAAACTTCATCACCGAAGAGTTGGCCGGCGGATCCCTCTTTGAGATCAAGCCCTTGACGACGATTCCGCCGCGCCATGTGAGCGTGGCCCACCTGAAGACGATCCCATTGCGGACCGCGGCGAAGGCGTTCCTGTCCTTTTTGCTGAAAAACAATCACCTAGAGGTGCGATGAACCGTTACCCTGAAGATCCTGAACATACGCAAGCATCCATGACCGCCTTGTTTCGGTCGTGGATGCTTTTTTGCATAACCATCAGTTATACCCTTTATGCGAAACATGCATTATACTTATGTTTATTCTTCCACTATAATCAAATTGTAGACAGAAACAGGGCGATATTGACCAAACCTTGCACAAGTGTCAGTATTGCCTTTTCAAAACCCCTGTTTGTGAGAATTTTAATTTATCGGATTTCGACGGAGGGACTTCACATGGAAAACAAAAAACCTCGCATTGTCATTTTAGGCGCAGGCTACGCGGGCATCTTGACCGCCAGAAGGCTGCAGAAGGTCCTCCGCCGTGATGAAGCCGAGATCGTCCTCGTGAATAAGCACCACTACCATTACCTGACCACGTGGCTCCACGAGACAGCGGCTGGCACCGTCGACGACGAACGCATCAGCATCCCCATCCAGGATGTGATCGATCCCACCCGCGTTCGTTTCGTCAAAGACACGGTGGTCGAAGTCGAAAAGGCGGCGCAACGGGTTAACCTCTGCCATGGAGAGCCCCTGACCTATGATTACCTCGTGATGGCGCTGGGCTTCGAATCGGCCACCTTCGGCATCGCCGGGATCAAGGAGCATGCCCTTGCCATCCGCAGCATGAACAGCGCCCGCAAGATCCGCCACACAATCGAAGCCCGTTTCGCCGACTTCGCCCGGCAGAAAGTGGGACAGGAAAAAGAAGAACAACTGACCTTTGTCATCGGCGGCGCCGGATTTACCGGCATCGAGTTTGCCGCAGAACTGGCTGAACGCCTTCCCGGCCTCTGTCAGCACCATGGGATTGACCGGCGGCGCGTCCAGGTGATCAACGTCGAAGGCGCCCCCGGCATTTTGAACGGATTCGACCCCGCCATGGCAGAGTATGCCAAAGCAACTCTCGAAGGCATGGGCGTCCAGTTCCGCCTCTCCACGCGGATTCAATCGGTCGACGCAGGCGGCGTCACCTTGCAGACCGAGACTGGGGAAGAACGGCTCGAACCGGCTACGGTCATCTGGACCGGCGGGGTGCAGGGCAACTCACTCGTTTGCAACGAAACCTTCGCTGCCGCACGCGGCCGGATCGCCGTGGAAAAGGATCTGCGCGCCCCCGGCTGTGGGAATGTCTTCGTCCTCGGCGACTGCTCCAGTGTCGACAACAGGCAGACCGGACGCCCCTACCCGCCGATAGCGCAATTGGCCATCCTGCAATCGTCGGTGTGCGCCGAGAACGTGGCCACGCTGATCCGGGGCGGCAGCGACCTGAAAGAATTTGTTCCCTTTATCAAGGGCACCGTTGCCTCCCTGGGCAAACAGGATGCCGTCGGCGAGGTCTTCGGCGTCAAGCTGCGGGGCAAACTGGCGCTGATCATGAAAGCGATCATCGATATCCGGTATATGATCATGCTGGGGAGCCCCCGGTTGCTCCTCGATAAAGGCAAGCTCTCCACCTATGTGATGCCGGAAGCCTACACACAGACCTTTGGGAGTAAATAAAGCCGACGACAGCGAACCATCCTCTTCCCTTACTCACCATGCTCGCTATAACCACACATTATACCCTCTATACCAGATATGCATTATACTTCCAAGGGCGCCTCTCGTATAATCAAACCATACACAAGGCAAGGCAATGTTGGTCAAACCTTCTACAAAAAAGCCAGCATTGCCTTTTCAAAACCACTATTTGTGAAGTTCTTAATTTTTCTCCTTTCCATGATGGTAACTGTAAAGGGATCGAAGGAAGGCAGGATGGCTATGCGCGAGTTTTGGAAACGACTGTTTCGGAGCAAACCCTCGGTGCTCCGCGATCTGTTGCCCGAGCAGTTCTACGACTATATCGAGCAAAACCATGTTCATCCCGGCTATGAGACGGTGGAACTGCGCCTTCCCAACGGTCATCTCGTCCAAGTGACCTACCGCATGGGAATAGCGGAGAACGCCTCCTTTTCGGTCACCTTGGGAAGCTGGCGATACAAAGCCTTTCCCCAGCCTGTTGCCAGCGCGATTGAGACGCAAATGGAAGCGAAAAATTCCTTATACCTCTCGGCGGTCGAATGGGTGGAACTGTTGCGCCAGGTGGCGGCCATGCCCGGTCGCGAAAACCAGCTCGCGATGGGGTAACCCCACCACGCTCCCCTGATCAGCATCCCGTCGATAGATCGTGTTGACAAGCCAGCAAAAACAGCCCTTGACTTTTCCGCCTTTTTCGGAAAAGCCAAGGGCTGTTTTTCATCGCCAAAGGTTTGACCGGATGTTAGCTGTTTTCCCCCTTCAACTGCGGTTGTTGCGGGATCACAATCCAAAAGGTGGAACCCACGCCCAACCGGCTGCTCACGCCGACCGTCCCGCCGATATGTTCAATATACCGCTTGACCCTGGAAAGACCCAGTCCAATCCCGCCATAACTCCGTGAATAGGAGCCATCGGCCTGGGTAAAGTGGTCAAATATCCGCTCGATGTCTTTGTCGCCGATCCCGATTCCTGTATCCTGAACTTCGATGCGGATCGCCTTGTTCTGATTCTCATCGAGCCAATTGGCTATCCGGACATCGATCCGCCCTTGGTGAGTAAACTTCATGGCATTTCGGATCAATTCCAAGAGCGCCCGCTGCAATAAACGCGGCGCGCATAAGAATCGCTCATCGTCCCCTAACGTGATAGTGGTGTAAATGGGAATGCCTTTTTCCTCTGCCATGCGACGAATCGGTTCCATGACATGAGTGAGCAGATTCAGCGGGTTGACTTCCATCGTTTCCTCATGAACCAGCTCTGATTCCAACTTCGCATATTCCAGAATGCTATTGATGATCACCGATAAGTCATTGGCTGACTTTGTGATGATATCGATATATTGATGCTGTTCTTCTGTGTTTAAAATATCTTTGATTAATTCACACATGCCAATGATCCCGTTCATGGGTGTGCGCAGTTCATGGCTCATCGTGCTGAGGAACTCCGTCTTCGCAATATTGGCGACTTCGGCCAATTCCTTGGCCATCAACAACTTCTCTTCTGACTGCTTTCTCTCCGTGATATCATGTTGAATGCCAAAATGACCAGTGATTCTCCCCGCTTCGTCATAAAGAAGCTGATAATTTCCTTCAGCAAAGAAAGCGCTCCCATCTACCCGCCTTTCCGCTGTCTCAATATGGAGAACTCCCTCATCGAGAAACTTTCGGAAGGAATTTCGCTTATCCCGATCGTCTTGGACAAATAGGCTCCCTAGCGTTTTTCCGACGACTGCTTCTCTTTTGGCTTGATACAAGTTTAAGAATGCATCGTTCACCTTGGTGACGCGTTGGTGATGAATGGCGTAGTCCAACACCGTTTCCTTGTCGACGGTGTCGTCCCATCGAATCGGTGTATCCATCATCATGTAGAAGAAGCCATAGAGGGACTGTGAAAAAAACATTTCCAGCTTCTGTTCGCTTTCACGAAGGGATTCAAACAACAGCTTGTGTGAGGTAATGTCTCGACTCACGCCGATCAACCCGATGATTTCGCCGTTTTCGTTATAAAAGGGGGTCTTGATCGTTTCGATCAAGACTTTTTTTCCATTGGCCTCAAACCATTTTTCGTATTTCATTTCTTTTTTATTGTTAAATACCACTTCATCCATATAATTAAAAAACAATGCATCATTTTTATTCATAAACTCAATATTTTTATGCCCAGTGATCTGGTTGTCATCTAAACCTAAAAAATCGCAAAATGCTTTATTGCATTTCAAATATATCCCTGATAGATCTTTTACAAAAACAAAATCTGTAATAGCGTCAATAATCGGACTACATGATAGGTTGTTTTTTGTCAGCGATTTGATATAACAATTACTGTTGCATATCTGCGTATTCATATCCGCTGCTCCTTTCAATCTTGCCCATCACCGATGATGCGAAGCAGGGTCTATTCCACCCTCACTGACAGTCATTTAAATGTATTCGAGAATACTTTCACTTTTTCCTTTTTCGTTTCTACTCTCTATAGGGGCGTTTGACTTTCAATTCGCCCCACTCCGCATATGGGCGCAGAAAAAAACGAGCCGGTCAATATTCGGTTCGCAAAAAATAAACACCGCTTCCAGGTCTTATCGCCTGAAAGCGGTGTCTGTCATTCCTCTACCTGGAACCTTTTTCCCAGGCTTTATCTATCGCGTGATCGCCCGTCAGGATGGTCAGACAGCGCTCGAGAAGCCATCATCATGAGCACCGGTCATTCACAGCAACGCTTCAATCGCCGCTTTCATTTCCAGCGGGGTGGTTGTCGGCTCATAGCGCCCTACGACCTCCCCTTCCCGATTCACCAGAAACTTCGTAAAGTTCCACTTGATCGAATCGCCTTCCAACAGTTCGGGGAACTTTTCCTGTAAGATGGCTTGCAGCTTTCCGCCGATCGGGTGGTCTGGGTTGAACCCTTGAAAAGGCGCTTTTTGCGTTAGGTAGTTGAATAGGGGGTGGGCCTTGTTTCCTCGCACCTCCGTTTTCTCAAACAGGGGGAACTGAACGCCATAGTTGATTTGACAGAACTGCTGTACCTCTTCGTTGCTCCCCGGCTCCTGTTCGGCAAACTGGTTGCTGGGGAAACCCAGCACCACCAATCCCTTGTCGGCGTAAGCCTGATAGAGTTTTTGCAGTTCATAATACTGCGGTGTAAAGCCACATTTGCTCGCCGTATTCACGATGAGCAATACTTTCCCTTTGTAATCAGATAGGGAAACATCCTTGCCGTCAATCGTTCTCGCGTTGAAGTCATAGACGCTCATGTTTTTCCTCCTTTTTTTCGAAACCTTATGTACTGTTGCCTCGTTCAGAGCAATTTCTCGATATCGGCGGCGATCTGCTCCGGTGTGACCGTAGGGGCGAATCGCTTCACAACCGAGCCTTCACGATCGACCAGGAACTTGGTAAAGTTCCACTTGATTCGCTCCGAACCGAATAAACCAGGCGCCGTTTTTTCCAGGTATTGATACAAGGGATGGGCATTCGGCCCGTTTACATCGATTTTTTCAAAGAGCGGAAAAGTGACGCCGAAATTGATCGAACAGAAACTCGCAATCTCGTCATTGCTTCCCGGTTCTTGATTGAGAAACTGGTTGCAGGGGAATCCCAGTATTTCAAGCCCTTTCTCTTTGTAAGTCACGTAGAGATTTTGCAGACCCTGATACTGTGACGTAAACCCGCAGTGACTTGCTGTATTGACGATCAGCAGAACCTTTCCCCGGTACTGTTCGAGCGACACCTCCTGCCCTTGGATCGGCTTGGCCTTGAATGCGTAAATCGACATTCATCCATCCTCCTTCCTTCTCATCAATCGTCCTGAACGACTGTCACGGGATGTTTTCTTGAGCCTAGCGATAATTCCTTCATTTATTATGCCCTCAATTGTGGGATTCATCACTTGGTTCGCAAACTTTTGTTTCGCGAATATGTCGGCCGCGAAACGACATGAAAAGAGATGACGACTGATCTATTCAGTCGTCATCTCTTCGTCATTCGAATGATCTCTGGTGTAGACTTCCCACAGTAATTCAACGAAGAGCCTATCTGTTTTAACACCAGTGAACACCCTGTTTTACGTTCTCAATCCTGTGTGTGAGCGCCAAGTTGCCCGACTAAGGCTTCGAAACCTGTGTGAGCGACACTGCAAATTGTTCCAATAATTTTCCGGTTATAATTGGCCCGGTCTTGTGCTGTTCTAGAATTTGGAGGGTGAACGTCGCCTTCAATTGACCGCCATCCGTTTTATCGGCAAAATAATAGGCGCTGACTTTGGAGGCATAATTTTTCGGCAACATCGCCTCGGTTCCATACACCTGATTGGGAACCAGTTTTGTTTTACCGATTGAAATCACATTGCCGTCTGCATCGGGCGTGTCAAAGATAAAATACATCTCTGCATCTGCATCGAATTGAGTTGCCGATAACTGGACGGTGACTTTGATATTATCGGTATTATTGAGTTTCAGATTGGACACCCATCCGAACCCATCCGCTTTCACCGGCGGAGGTGTCGGCACGGGCAACGTGCGATAGGCTGCGTTACCGGCTTTAATGATCGCTTCCTTCAGGTTTTGACCGGATGGTTCCGGATGAGCTTTGTCCGTGATGAATGCGATGAGTCGGTACGGTGTATCTTGCGCTGGTGGCGCAACATTGGCCATGATAAAAGGTGTCTCAGTTACCGCAACTTCCTGCCCTTTTGCTTGTATGATGACGGTATTGTCGCCGGATTCTGTGGAGAGACGTATCCACCTATTTTTATTATTTAGATGATCTCCAAGGCAGTACCAGAGGCTGACACTGCCGATTGCCCGATTCCCTTCATCGGTGTTCAAATTCTTCGCACGAACATAGATGTAATTTTCCCCTCGATAATCCACATCCTGCGAATAGTCCTGATTGTACCCCGTCACAAATTCATTCAGATCGTCAGAACTCGCTTGTGAGCTACGGGTAATGATATCTGGGGACTTGTCACTCGGCTCTTGGGCGCCAGGCTCAGTTTGTTGGAGATTATTGCGGATGAAAAGCCAGTCATAGCTTTGACTCATTTTCATAATCCTCCTCTACACACCTAGATTTTTTGAAAACCGGTCTGCGGTGTTACACCATTTGAGCCGATGACCGTAACAAAATGAGGGATAACAGCAAAGTTATGGGCTTCCATAAATCCTTTGAATCCCGAGTGTACTCTCCTCGTTCTCGCATTAACAAATATGCTTTGTTCGTCGAAATTGCTGCGTAGATAGCTGCTGTACAACGAACTATTTTGCAAAAGACCGATGTTTTTTCCTATTGTCTTCATCGTAGGGGTACCGGCAGTAGACGCTACAAAATTCATAGTGAAGTTTTTGGGCTTGTCTTTGCCTCTAAAATCAATGTAGAAGCTCACTTTACTCGCGTAACCCTGCTCGATTTTCACATTTGTTCCGATATTAAAACTCGGATTGATGTTGGGATCTTTTGCCCCGGGTTTTGCGGGAACGACAGTAGAGCCAACAGCAATCGAATCGCCCCATTTGGTGTTTGTGTTGGCAGAAAAACCGATTTCTACGCCAACAGGCACATTGGTTACCTGAATGGAACAGGTAATTTCGGTATCGTTGAAGGGCTGCAGTAATTCAGTCTGACGTTCATAAATATCAGCGGCAGTGGTCGCTTGAATACTCACATTATGCCATCCGATGTTTCCATGTTGATAAATCCATGATGCATAAGCGCCCACATCATTATTAATGTTCTGAGGAAATTGACTCTCAACATCTTCATAATTATCGGCGACCACAACGACCAAGCAATGATGTTCCGTGGTTGTCGGACGCCAGGTGAACGCATTGGTTGCCACAACACTACCGGGTTTGGCTGTGAGCGTTTGATAGTTTTGGGGAATGGTTATGGTTTGCATTGGATTGTCGGGATCTTGTATGACTTTGTTGTACATGACGAGATTGTTCTGGTTGTACCAAATATTTGGCGTCAAAAATAAATGTTGCGGAACTTGAAACAAATACACGTTTTTCGTTAAATCTTTTTTGGACGTATTTTTCGAGCGCACATAAAAATTGTTATCAAAATACTGCGAAACTACCTCGTTGAAGCCCTTGTCGTAGTTCGAGATCATGTCGTCCGTTCTCAACGTTTGCTTACCAGCAATCAGAATATCGGGACAGCATGTCCAGCTTCCAGTGCGCGGTATGCTGCCGTTATCTTCTGAATTGTTTCGAATCAAAAAACCGGAATAATTCGACATATCGCTTTCCTCCTTAATAAGTTCATGTTCCTATAACCACTTTTGAAAACCCAATGCCATCAAAAAATGTTTCCGGTTCACTGGCACCTTGATCACAGTATGCGAGGGCGCCCTTGGGCAAATTACTACATCTGGATTCGAAGTGTTTTACGTTTCCAACCGCTGTCTCCCCCCTTAAATAAAAAAACTTTCATGATCCGTCATATCACAACCTAGCGATGATGTCCCTTGATAAAATACAACAGCCTCGCCTTCATAAGCTTGAGATAAATCACGCTGCCCTATCTTATCCTCATGAACTGAATATTTTTGTCGTCGCCATAACAGCATGTCCTTTCATTCCTATATATTCTTGCAATACCAATAATATGTCTACATTGTTGAAACATTGCCGGAACGGTTGCTAGGACGCCCTCATCGTTCATTCTGACCTCGCATTTGGAAGAAGAAATTCTACTTTCCTCTCGATAACCGTATGCGCCCATAATCTTCGGATGCATTAACGAAAAACCCCCCGGTTTGACTACTCAAAGTCGTACCGGGGGGCCGCATCCATTTTTCTCTATTTTTCATTTTGACAATAGGCCGGCAGATGTGAAAACCTGCCATTTCTCTCCTATCGAGAATGGCAGGTCGTCTCTTTATGGTGGTTAGATCGTCTCCAGACAGATTTTGTTTGGTCTAGGCAATGGGCGTGTATAAAAAGGCGTTCCATAGCGGTCGATGTGTTCTTTTAACCCCTGATGGGTTAGCACCTCGATCATTCAAGCCCCACCCTGACAACAAGGTGGGGCTTCTTTTACGGATACAGTTACAGGATGATCGGACAGACGGGCACGTCGACGGCGCAGGGACCGATGTTGACGTTGGCCGGGCAAAGGTCGGCGCCACAGGCGTGACCGACGCAGGCGTCGGCCACGCAGGACACGTTGGCGCCACAACCGGCGTCACCCGCACAACCACGGGCGGCGCAACCGGCGTCAGCAGCGCAACCGACATAACCGCCGCAACCGTCTGCCCCACAACCGTTTCGGGCCGCACAACCGACGTATCCTGCGCACCCATCGGCTCCGCAGCCGCCATCAGCAGTGCAAGTGCCGGAGACGGCTTCCATCACCGGCGCGGAAGTTATGTACTTAGCGCCGTTCGGCGGCAGGGACTCAAGGGTCAGTTCGCCCTTTTGAATCTCCAGGGAAACACCTTTCAAGAAGTTGATCAGCGTCTTCAGATCATTGATCTTGCCCAGATCGTCAGGCACCTTCAGCGCCTGACCGCCCGTGGCCGCCTTCGTGCCCGCAGGGGACACGTCGAAGATGACCAGTTGCTTATCCTTCGTGAAGCCCCTGACGATTGAATCGACATTGCTCTCAGGGTAACCGTTGAAGGCGATATTGACGAAGTTCTTCATGACGGCTTTCCTCCTCATCTCGCTCACAAGTCTCGTATCCATCCGATTTCATGTCCACTTGAACCTCTCACGAACAGAACTGGAATCACAGGTCTTGCTAAAAACAAGATTTTCGAAAATGGCTGCTCCTGCGGCACAGACTTTTATGGCTACTGCCTGTGCCGGCTACCGGATCGCTTCACCTCCTCTCGCCTCGTTCAACAGCAACAGCCTGGCGACGGCAGGATCTTTGGACGCAGCAAAGTGGAGAAGCTTGTCTTTTATGTTATATTTGAGTGCTGGACAGGGGGTGTTGAAGTCTCCATGGAACTCGGAGTGATATATGAAGCGATAGGCGCAGTAGCCGGCGCAGTTGGGCAAAATGGCGCAGTCGCGGCATTCCTCCTGCGCGAAGGGGGTCCAACTGGACCACTTCGTCTCCATGGCATTCTTGGTCAGATCGTCACCGTTCCCCAGCAGGCCGACCTTCTTCTTCCCATCTGAGACGGTCTCCCAGCAGCGATGGAGGTCGCCGTTGGGCAGGATGACAAGGCCGTTGGGCCGGCTCGCCGTGCAGATGCCCACCAACCGGTAGGGGAGTCCAAGGTCGCATAACCCCTTGGACAGGGCATATTTATAGAGTTCGAACTCATGTTCAGCAAAATTCTTCATATGGATCACGTCATCGACGACTTTTCCGCAAGCGTAGGTGGACGCCTCAATGGGCGAGAAGTACACCGACAGCCTGCCCGTATTCCCCAGGCCCTGTGCGGCCAGATCGTCGAGGAGCGCGTAAATGGAGTCCATGTTTCGCTTGTCCATGTTGATGCGGATGAGCGTCTTCAGCGGGTACTTGTGGATATAGCCCTTGATGTTGTCGATGATTCTCCTGTATGAGCCCTCTCCGGTCGTCTTGAGGAATCTTGACTGGTCGTGGAGTAGCTCGGCGCCGTCAAGGGTGATCTGGATCGTGCGGATCTTCCTCAGATAGAGTTCCGCCACGATTTCATCGGTCAAAAGATAGCCGTTGGTGATGAGCGACGCATAATAGGCGATCCCCCGGGTGTCACAGTAGGGGATGATGCGGTTGGACAGCTTTTTAATGATATTCAGCCCGATCAGGGGTTCGCCGCCAAACCAGGTGATGTTCAGGCTCTTGATGGTGGGCCCCTTTTGCTCCAACAGCCGGAAAATGGACTGCTGGATCTTCTCGGGCATTAAGGCCGTCGATTTTTCATCACCTTCAAAACAATAGGCGCAACCGAAATTGCAGTTCAACGTGGGCAGGATGGTCAGCCCCATGTTGTCGGTCTTTTCTCTCTCCTTCAAATAGTGTTTTTTGAACACCTCAACCTCGTCGATATCGACCGGCACGAGGAAGTTGTTGACGAGAAGGTGGTCGATGATGTTCCGGTCCTCCCCTGTGATGGACCCCCTTTTTCCGAGCTGAACGCGGTCAAAGACCTCCATCTCGCTGCTATCAAGCAGGGAAAATCCCTGGGAGAGGCCGTTGTAGATCAGCCTGTTGTCGTCATCGATCTTCACCATAGTGTTAAAGCGGGAGACCTTGTAGTTTTGATACATGACGCTTCCTCCATATATTGTTTGGCAAAGCGATCGCCGGCTTCAGGACTTCGCGAAATCTTATCGAGGCAGTTCCTCAAAGGCATGGTACAGCTTTGCCTGGGTGATGTTCTGCATGGTCTGCGGGGGTATGCGGTGTTGAATGTCCTTGAGTTGGACGGCGAGAGACAAATACCTGTCCCCTTCCCGGATCATCAGCTTTTTGAATTGGAGTTGCTCCAGGATCCGCTGTATCGCTTCCTGTGACGCGGCTTGTCCCCCCCCTCGCGCCGCATCAAGCGATGCTGCATAAGGGGCTTCTTCATCCCGGTCATGCCGATCGCCGCCGGATTGCGCCGTTTCCATGATGCTGTTGAGGGTTTTTATGTCATCGCAATGCAGAAAAATGATCGCCGCCAAGCCTCGAAGGAGGATGCTTTTGAATCGACCAAACCGGGAATCGTATATTTTAACGTGACCTGCCCCTGATTCATAGGCCAAAACAGGCCGGTGATTGCCGCCATAGCGAATATTCCACTCCTTGATCGCTTCGGTGATCCGGTTTAAGTAATCTAAATCTTCCGGTATTTCCGCGCAGTCGAAGGAGAAATTCATGGCGATCTTTTCGATATCGATGTCCCCCATCGGATAGATCCGCTTGTACTGGCTCATCGGCTCGATACGGGTGATGTGATGCGCCGCAGCCTGCCCATAATAGCGGCTGAACCGTTGCAGGATCATCGGCTTCGGCGGATACAGCGGCGGCGTCAGGTGATGGATCAGCGGAAACAGGGTGAGCAGATCATCGTAGTACGCCGGCTTTTCATTGGGGAAGCCGAAGAGGAAATTGTAGGAAACCTGGATGTCAAAGGTGTAGCTGTTCTTGATAAACTGCACGTTCTTCAGCATGGAGGCGCCCTTGTCGATCAATTTCAACACGTCGGTGCTGAAGTTTTCGATGCCGGCTTGCACCCTTTTGACGCCCGCCTTTGCCAGCGTCTGAAGCTGCGCCCGGGTCAGGTTGGGCTTAACCTCCCAAAACAGTTCCAGTTCCAGTTTGCTCTCCGGCAAGGCGGACAGCAGTTCTGCAAAAGAGGGATAACGCAGGATGTTGTCTACACAAATCAGGCTGTTTCGCTCGTATCGTCTTGACAATGCGCGCAGGTCCTCGTAGGCAGTTTCCCACTTCTTGCTCCGGTAGTGCAGGTTCTCGCCGTTGAGGCTGCAAAACTTGCACTGAACGCGCTCCCCCCACCAGCATCCCCTGGCCGTCTCAAAAAGGACCGTGTCCTGTTTCAGCTTTTTGCCGGTGGCCGCCTCAATCGCCCCGATCTGGCTGAAGTATTCATCGTAGTTGGGAAGGGGCACGTCATCCATCGGGATCAGCGGCTGCGGCGGCGCCTTGATGACCTGTCCATCGCCGGAGCGATAAAGGATGCCCTTCAGGTCATGCCCATGCCGATCGCGCCCACCATTCAGTCTGTCGTCGTTCGTTCGAAGATGCTCCACCAAGTCGACGAGCGCCCGTTCCCCTTCGCCATAGACGATGTAGTCGATCCAGGGAAATAGGCGCAGGTATTCCATCCCCATATCGCCGCTGACAGCGTTGCCGCCCAAGAGGATGACCTTGTCCTTGTATTTCTTCTTGATGATCCGGGCGAGGCTCAGCGCCGGCGCTGTCTGGCTGAAGGAGCAGGTAAACCCGATGATGTCGTATTCAGAGAGGCTCAGCCCATTTAGCAGCTTGTAGAAGAAGTCGGGAATGGTCTCGTTTTTGATCTTCTTGCAGACCTTGACCAACTCGTCTTCGATGAACTGCTCATTGACTGCCTGCGCGTTGCCAAGGGGCGACGGCTTGTATTGCTCAGTCAGAAAAGGATTGGCGCTTTTCAGGCTGATCAGTTCTCTGATATCCCTTTCCTGTGTGTTTCGAACCTCTCTGGCCAGGGACGGATCGGTGATGAGAAACTCGTTGAACAACCACTCTAACAGGTAGGAGTAGCGGGAACTGATGGACAGCCTGGAATAGAGGTCTAGGCCGATCATGTTGGCAAAAATCAGGTTTTGATAGGAGACATCGGCGTCGATTCCATGTCTGGCTAGGTAGCTTTTTAAGATGCCTAGCTGTATGGAAGGAAAGTCGATCTTTCCCCAGGGCATGTTGACAAGCAACAGTTTCATTCCGACACCTCGAAATCTATGTTGTTTGGCCCGTTCGATCGGTGATGTTGCTATTTATGGAATCAACATCTTTAGAAGTAGTTAGCTTCCTTGTCTTTTATTTCAAGGGTACGTCACCATTTGGCATGTGTCAACTTCTAATTAGAGAGGCGATGGGGGCGTGACGGCTTTACATGAAAAAACCTGACCCTTTGCGCAAACGCAGCGTCGCTTCCCCTTCCATCATGTTCGATCCTTCTTCTGGACAGACGTCGGGTCAGTCTACTATAGAATGGATGTCGAAATGGATGTGGGGGGACGACAGTGGGTGTAGGGGGAGATGCGGCTTTTAGGCAAATCTTTACTGGACCCTTTAAAGAATCTTCCCGTCTTGATATGGGCACAATGGACGAAGAAGCATTTTAGGACGGTGCTCAAGATGACTTATTATGATCAATTGCAAGCCCAATTGAACTTATGGCAAATTACCCTGAGTCGTTGGAACGCTGAAGAGCTATACTCAATATCATGGTGGTCGCTCATCGGCGTGATGGTGATCGCTTACGCAATCTGGTGGAAGATTGTAGACAAGAAGAGTTTGAGGAACATTCTTTTATTTGGCTCATTTATCGCTGTGGCAAACACCGTTTTCGATTCGACCATCATTACGATGGGTTTATGGGGATACAAAACGAAACTTATCCCAACGATACCTTCCACATTTCCCTTTGACTATACCGTTATTCCACTCTTAGCGATGACGATTTATCAGTTCTTCCCCACATGGGATAAGTTTTTTGTAGGTATAGCTATCGTTAAGGCGATCTTTGTCTTCGGGGTAATACCCCTATTGGTTCATTTTCAAATTATGGCCCTTCATGGTGTAAATTTATTTTTTGTATACGCAGGTATGGTCGCAATACCTACAGCCGCTAAATTTGTGATTGACTTGGTCATTCACAAAGAACATGCTACCGAGATGAAAGAACCGACTCGATCGTTATCGTCACTATCCCCGATTCCGGCGAAAAGACCAGGAGAGGATCATTGAATTCTAAAGTTTCGCAGGTTCGAATCCTGTCGCCACGACCATTTGTTCGTTGGGTTTTGTGCAGTCAGGCGATTGCGGCGTTTAGGACTTGACGCCTATTGGGGTTTAAGAAAATTAAAGATTGAGAAAATAGTCAAGGCCAGGATGAGACGTCCTGGCTTTTTTGCGTGTGTTTATAGAGTTTTGCTTACGAAGGCCACGTTTAGAAACAACACCACTCCCCTACCCTTTTGATATGAGTGGTCGCTGTTTGGCAACATAATGGCAGTGGGATCACAATTGGGACAATTATAGCAGATATTGGTATTGGAGGGATCGTGGGCCGATGCCATCATGTTTCCCTCTGAGTTTGTCGTTGGTGGTCATATAAAACACCTGCTCCTTCTGATGTACTGATATCGGAGGCAGGTGTAAGTTGTCTCGTGTGGGGTAGGTTTTAATCTGGACAAGTTGCAAACAACACGAACTAATCATATTACTAGGATGAAAATAATGGAAGGGGCGTTTGCCAATGAACGGTGATCATCAACAGCACATGAATCTTCTGCACATGATTCAGCACTGTGAAGCTGTGTGCGAACACATGGTGACTCACGTGACCTGCCTACAAGACGTTCGTCAACGTACAAGACAACTACTTCTCTTGAGGGACTGCGCGGATATCTGCGGTCTAACTGCTAAGTTCGTCGCTCGCAACAGTGCCTTTGCCCGACATCTTGCCCATATTTGCGCTATTATTTGCGAAGCCTGCGGGAATGAATGTGCTAGGTTCCCTGACAGAGAATCTCAAGAATGCGCCCGAGTATGCCTCGAATGCGCAAGAGAATGTAGGGAATTTGCAAGAATGCAAATGTAATCTCCTTATTTTATTTGAGTCGTCATTAACTTACGGTTTGCAGGTACAAAGGCCATCGAAACCTAATCCTTAAAAAGAGTGTCCAGGATCTGCGACCCAGCCTATCGGTAATCTTCTCGCTTCTCCCGCCGGTCACATTTTCCGTTCTGATGGAAGCGCTGGCCGTATAAAAACCTGCCGCTTCGCCTATAACGATAACGGCAGGTTAGGGTAATCGTTTATATTCCCCAGCGATTAAAGAGTATCAACCGGTCTGTTCCGTCTCCCGCCATGTTCGTTGAATCTCCATGGCTCTGCGGATCACGCGCTCCTTCAACTCACCATGAGCGGCGATTGCCGAAGCGTCCCGCTCCCCTTCCGGCGGAATATCCATTTGGTTCAACTTATCGAAAATCACCTGCATCGTCTGGTCAGGATTCCGGAAGTACTGGCTGCCTCGGATCCGTGCGAAGCGCCAACCCAGGCGTTCAAGGATGGCTTGCCGGTTCATATCTTCCGCCAAGTTCTCCGCTGTGTGGTACTTGTCGCCGTCGCATTCGATGGCGAGACGCCGGCCGGCGCCTTCCACCACCATGTCGATCCGGTAGGCGCCCACCTTCCATTGCGGTGTGACTTTGTAGCCGGCCAAAAGCAGCCGTTTTAGCACCTGCTTTTCAAAGTCCGAATCGGCTTCTTTCGATTTTTGTTCGAACAGGCTCAGTAGGTTATCGGGGTCTTGGGCATGTCGAATCAACTGCAGCCGCAGATCGCCGTCTTTTAAATCGTGGTCTGGATGGAGCGAGTAGACGACCCACATCTGATCCCGCGCCCTGCTGGCGGCGACGTTATAGCGTTTCTTGTAGATATCCTGATAGCCTTCGGTCCTTCGGGTCAGCGGACCGCCCATCTCATGGGGCGAGTCGACCATCGACAAAAAGATCACATCCCGCTCATCCCCTTGAAACTGCGAGGGGTTGCCGCACTGAATCCGGCGCTGGATGCACTCCGCTTCTGTTAAGCGATTCCGCAGCATCTGATCGATGAGCGCCGCCTGTTTGTCCCCCACCATGGAGATGACGCCAAAGGTGGCACGGGAATACTCGGGCATTTCCGTGCAGGCGATCAGCAACGATGCGATCGCCTCCGCCTCGACCCCATTGATCTGTCGCTGCGTGACAGCCCCTTCGACCCGGTAGGCGACAGTGGGCGGTTTGTCCAAAACCCGGCTGTCATCACGCAGCGGCTTGATCTTTCCATCGTAGGAGAGGTGGTTGCTGAACTGAATGATCGGCGCGACACAGCGGAAGTGTTCGCGCAAACATACCGGTTGATAGACGGTTTTGGCCAGATCATAAATGGAAAATAACCCGTCATAGAGGACGGCGTTGGGGATGTCGGCCAAATGGGCGTCGATCAGCTTTTGCACCTCTGTTTGGTTTTGCCCCACTGCGGTCGGACTCACCTGTTCATGGTCGCCGACGACCACAATCTGGCGGCCCATATACAAGGCGACGAGCGCCATCACATCAGCCTGGCTCGCCTCGTCGATGATGACCACGTCAAACTTATTTTTCCGGGGATCGTAGGTTTCGGCGACGCGGCTCAACGGCATGATCCACACGGGGACGGCTGACTGGCAGAGGGGCATGAGTTTTCGCGCCTCAGCCATGAACTTGGACGCTTTGGCGCCCGTTCCCTTGCCGACCCGTCGCATCAACTGTTTCCAACCCTGCAGCGCCTGACGCTGGGTCAAGGTCGTCCGCTTCACCTGCGCTGACCATGCACGCGTTTCGACCAATTCCGCCGTAATCTTCCGCAAGGATTCCCGCAACGTTTCAATCTCCGCCTGCAATTCTTCCAGCGAGGTGCGACCACGGTCATCCAGTTCATCGTTCAATTGGCGCCACAGCCATGCCTCGTTGACGTTACCCGGAAGGTTCACCTGTCCATGAATGCCATTTCGGCTGCGAAGAGCCCCTGCCCAGGATGGCGCAGCTTTTTCCAACCGTTGCAGCAGTTCCTCGCGGCGCTTGGCGTCGCTGCGCAATACATGCAGTCTCGCTAATCGATTATAGGCATCCTTGTACTTGGCAGGGTTGACCGTTTTGACCGCTTCCAGCAGTCGATTCGTGACACCGTGGGCGGCATCGCCTGTCTGCTTCAGTCTTGCGTGACAGCAACTTTTCCGTTTTCGGCATACTGTCTCAATGACCAGTGAACTATCCAATTTATAATAACCCTTGTCGATGCGCTTCTTTCCAAACAAAGGGCGAATACTTTCTTAGATGTTCAGCGATGAATTCACCCTGACAGTAGTCTTGGTAATGTCTCGCGCGAGTCTCTCGCAAATCAGATCGATCGAGACCAAGGCGATTGATCGTTTTTTTCGCCAGTTCCTGATCGATTTGGGGCATTTTCGGATTCGGGTAGATAGCTCCTGTTACGAGCTCAAGATAAAACATATCCGGTTTTACTTCAAAGGGATCAATCACATCTGTAAAGTCTCGTTTGCGGGAATTAATTTTGGAACCCGCCAAGCGGTAGTTTGTCCATTCATAGGCCACCCGAAGCTGACTCGATTTGGGGACAAAATGATCGACGGAAGCCCCGCCTGTTCCGAGTTCGATAAACAAGCACGTATAGGCGCAGATTCCTTTGTAGGCTTTATGTAACTCTGGGAGACAATCTCTCCAGTATGGTCTTACCTTTGTCCTATCGGGGGCTGGCTGATCCAAATCAAAACCCTGTTCTTCTAACCAAGCGTTGCCTGGTCTCCGCACTTTCTCATCGAAGAGCGGCACGGGCTCCGGTTGGGGTTGGACCGGTATCACCGGATCCACCCCCTTTTCTCACCCACAAACCTCCAGCGGATCCAAAAGGGGTCTGTATCACTGAGCAGTGTCCGCAACTTTTGATCCAACGCTTGCGCTTTTTTGTGATCAAACGTTTCGTCCTTCAGCGCTTCAGCCGCCTCATTGAGAGCCTCCTCGGCTTCCACCGAGCGTGCGCTGCCCAAATCAAAGGCGTCACTGACCAGCCAACTGGAGGCATCTCCTTGCCGGACCCAATCCTTCTTCTCAATTTGTACCGTATGCCGCTCCTGACCTTCCGACTTGACCAGATCAAAATCAAACCATGCATCTTGCTGCTCATCAAATACAGGTTCGATGGAGGCCAACACCAATGGAGAATGAGTGGCCGCGATCAACTGGACACGAGCAGCTAGTGCCATGTTGTTCACGACCTCTAACAGAGACTTCACAATCAGGCGTTGCCAGCGTGGATGAAGATGCGCTTCGATCTCGTCAATTAAAAAGATGATCTGATCCGCCACTTCCTGCCCGAGCAGCTTGCTGGCGTGAACGTGCTCATGCCAACACCATGTCAAGAAATAGGCCAAGGCGATGATGCGGCGCATTCCCGCGGAAGCGTGGATCACCGGCACATCCTGACCATAAGGCAACCGCAGGGTCGGCATATCCCGAACATCATCCAAGCTGATCCGTGTGAGCGCACCGGGTGTTAGCTTTTCTTCACCGTCCGGTGAAAGAGCATCGAGCACAGCACTCAAAAGACGAAAAGACTCGCCCCGCTCCTTTTGCCATCCCGACCAATCGTTGATCAAGCCATTGCAGAGCATCCCTCTTTCACCGGGCAAGCCGTCCCAGACTTCGCGGGGACTAAAGACATAGGCATGGGGGCGTTCCGGGCCTTCTGTCATGCTCTTTTTTCGCCAGTAGTTCCTCGCCGGGTCCCAGACGGAAAAACTGCCATCCACTTGCGCGTAAATCACTAACCCTGGGTTCACCGGTCGTCCAACGGGAATCGTCCATGCCTGTTGATAGCGGTTGAAGGCGCTGCTATAGGCTTGCCGCTTCGCCTTGCCGGTAAGGGAAAAGGCAATCGACGCTTCTTCACCATTTCGAGGACGCGCCATCTGCCCTGTCGTCAATTTAGGGTTGACTTCGGCCGGCCATTTTCGAGTCAGCGTCCACCATGCGATATCGAGGAGAAAACTCTTGCCGAGACCGTTATCTCCCGTCAGTATGTTCAATCTCGGCGCTAGATCCAGCTTCGTTTCGGCGGCTGGGCCGACGTTTTTTAGGTGAATGCTTTCGAGCATGGCGCTGGTCCTTTCTTTGCGCAAATATCTTTTAGCAGTTATTACTCGGCCCCTAACACCTTAAACACTGTAACCTCCGGCTTTTAAAACACTTGGTGAAGCGTTCTGTTTTTATGGACTTCTTTCGATAATGGTAGGGACAATTCCTTTTCTCGCTAACGTTTAAAACCCTAATAAACTATAGTTAAGTTATTAGAAAAGCAATGGATTAAATTGACGTTATTCCTCTCATGCTTTACTATAAGATCAATTGAAATTTACGTACGTAAGAGGTACATGTATGAGTGAATTTATGTTTGTCTTTCCCGCGATCAAAGGCATACAAGCAACTCGTGATTACTACGTCGCCATGTGTCCTCTGGGAATGTTATCAAAAATGTTTCAACTTCCCGACGAAGATCTTCTTCCGGAGTTTCGCGCTCAACGAATCTTAAATAAAAATCGTATACCCTCAATAACGCGATACATCGCTCAAAACCCAGAAGATTATGTCTTCTCATCACTCGCAGCATCTGTCGATGGCGAGATGATATTTGCTCCGTCACACTTTTCCCCTTCAGTAGGAACTCTTTCTATTGCTATGAACTCTCGTATCCTTATTAACGATGGTCAGCACAGACGAGCGGCAATTGAAGAAGCAATTAAAGATAATCCCGGTTTGTCCAGCGAGACCATTTCTGTGGTCTTTTTCTATGATCTTGGCCTCAAAAGATGCCAACAGATGTTTGCCGATCTTAATAAGCACGCGATAAATACATCTAGGTCACTCGGTATCTTTTATGATGGACGTGATCCTTTATCAACAGTAGTCCGTGAGATTGTCGAAGAAATCCCTCTCCTCCGTGATAATACAAGCAAAGATGCGGACAACCTTTCCGCACTTGCACCTCAGATATTTACTCTCACTAATATTTACAACTCGGTAGAACGTATTCTCGGAAAAAAACGTGATAAAAAGATCACTGACGATGGTATTCATTTCGTAAGAGCCTTTTGGAGTCTTCTTAGCGAGACGATTATTGAATGGAAAGATGTACAAAGCAAACAATTGAAGGCAACAGAGCTACGCAAAAACTATATACACGCCCACGGAGTAGTACTTGATGCTTTGGGATTATTAGGCAACTATATCTATCAAAATGAAAGGAATAACTTGAAAAACTATATTTGTCGCCTTAACAAAATAAATTGGAAACGTTCCAATACTGTAGATTGGGTGGGACGCGCTATATCCCCCCAAGGAGGCATTCTCAAGACCAAACATAGTCCAATTCTAACTTATATTCATATTAAGCGATTACTTAACCTTCCTCTTTTAGACCAAGACTATAGCACCGAAAAAAAACATCTCGCTCATTACGAGAAAGCAGGAGAAGTATAATGTCAAAATCAACACTTCATCTGATGGAACCAATTCTCGAAACCATGGAAGACCTGTATTTTCATGATGAACGCCCCTGGATTATCGGGTACTCAGGGGGAAAAGATTCAACTCTAGTCTGCCAATTAGTTTTCAAGTTTATACAACGTTTACCTGAGGGTAAACGAACTAAACAAGTTTACGTTGTTTCATCAGATACTATGGTAGAAAACCCCATAATCATCGATTATCTTCGAACCATGTCAAAAGAAATGGGGTTAAGCGCTAAAAGACAGCGATTAAATATTTCTACGCATATGGTATATCCACGAATAGACAATACCTTCTGGACGTTATTAGTTGGATTGGGATATCCGACTCCCGAACCGCCTGGGTTTAGGTGGTGTACAGAGCGTCTAAAAATTGACCCATCAAACAAATTTATTAAGGACACGATAAAAGATAATGGCGAAGTTATTATTCTGTTAGGGGTTCGCAAAGGTGAGAGTACTGCAAGAGCTCAGCGAATCGGAAAACGTAAGATTGATGGTCTGCTATTAAATCGCCACGAAGTTATTAATGGAGCATATGTGTACAACCCAATTGTAGATTTATCTACTGACGAGGTCTGGAACATTTTATTAGATGAAGGTGGCGTATCTCCCTGGGGGACTAATAATAAATATCTTTTCTCACTATACAAAAGCTCCGACGGAGGAGAATGCCCCTTTACAATAAGTTCAAAAGAAGACGGTAAAGATGTTCCTTCCTGCGGAAATTCCCGATTCGGTTGCTGGTGTTGCACAATGGTTAAAGAAGATAAATCACTTAAAGCCTTTATTGAAAGCGGTGAATCATGGTTAGAACCGCTTCTGAATTTTCGCTCATGGTTAATGTCCAACCGTGATAACCCTTCATTTCGAGATACTAAACGAAGGAATGGAACCGTATATAAGCGTAGCGATGGCAGCTTCGGTTTTGGCCCCTTTACGTTACAGGCGAGACAAATCATTCTTGAAAAATTGCTTGAAACAGAAAAAGTAGTTAATGCAAGAGTTGACTCTGAATCCGTTATTCAGCTTATCACCATGGATGAACTACGGAAAATCGATGAAATGTGGGATAATGAAGGTGACCTCACGAGGCGAATGCTTGTAGATACATATAAAAAAGTCTACAACAAGGAATTACCCTGGGATAAATATAAGAAACCGCTGTTTGACCAACGTGTTCTTTCACTATTAGAAGAACGCTTTACAGTAGGAGAATCTATTAACGAAGATAACATTCCACATGAATTAATAAAAAAGCTAATAGTTAATGTCAATCAGTGCAAGCATTATACCCACCGTCCTGCGTTAACACAAAATATTTTTCGTACTCTTAATGAATCTTGGCTACATTATAATGAAATGACAAAGGGGTTGCGCAATGAAGATCAATAATTTAACCATATGTAATTTTGGCTCTTTCGAAAATGCAGTTAGCTTCGATTTTTCTCTTACAGACAAAAATCGGAATGTTATTTTAATCGGAGGAAGAAATGGGTCCGGAAAGACTACGATTTTTACTGCTATTAAACTTGCTTTATACGGGCATTTAGCGTTTGGATATAAATCAATCACCCAAAGTTACTTAGACCAAATACGGATAAATAATAACTCATTATCTAAAAAAAATCTTATTTCCTATATTGAATTGTCAGTAGAACTAGAGGAAGAGCGTCATGTCGCTACGTATATGATACGTCGCGAATGGAAATTTAAACGTAAACAGCTTGGTGAATTAACAACAATATTAAGAGACTCAGTTGAACTAAGCAATGACGAAGTGCTATATTTCGAAAATTATATTAAAAATGTTATGCCACCTCAATTGTTTGACTTGTTTTTTTTCGACGGAGAACTAATAGGCAACTTTTTTATGGAAGGTAACGTAAGTAAGAAAATAAAAGAATCGCTTAATATTCTTAAGAACTATGACACATTTGACATAATCCAAACACATTTGCAACGTAATATTATAAAACTTGTAAACACTGATTCGAGTGCCGAAGAATCCCTTTATCTTTCACTTTGTCACCAAGAAGCGACTCTTAAGCAAGAAATCGAACAGTTAACTCAGCTAATTCAATCTATTAATAATCAAATTGACACGCTAAGTGAACAGCGTTCTTCAGTCGATAATCGATTTAAAAATGCAGGCGGTCTTAAAGCTCTAGAACTTTCTGAATTAAAGGCTTCCCTAATTCAGGAGGAACGTTTTCGCGAAGAAAAACACGATTGGTTAAGAAGTTTCGCTAATGATACTTTGCCATTCTTAATGGTATCCCCGCTAATAGCAAAGCTCAAAGAACAGCTTGATAAAGAAGAGTATTTCAAACAGTATAAAGTAATTACTGAGATATTAAACCCTTCTCTTTTTGCCTCGATTCTGCGTGATGAACTATCTATGGATTTGAACTTGTGCACTATATCGGAATCGTTAGCTCATAAACTTGCTAATGGTGTTATGAGGCGAATTCGTCCGCCATTCGCATTTAATATAAATGACTTTACGCCTATTCACGATCTATCTCCGGATACATTAAAAAATATCCGTCAGTTGATAGATAACATAGAACATCATTCAGTTGAGGAAATACGCTCATGCAAAGAAGCAATTCGTTGTTCCCTAGAAAACACTACAAGACTTCGACAACGCCTGGAAGTAGTAGAGGGAAACGATGAAATTAGCTTACTTGCTGCCGAAGTACAATCTCTTGACGAGCAGATTCATCAACTTAAAGAACATAGGCTTGAACTTACCAATACGCTTCAGACAAAACAAGTTGAGTCGGATGCGCTTAAACCCGAGTTGAAGCGATGCATCATGTCTCTTACCAAGGTGCGGAAAGAAAAATCGATGGTTTCGCTTTGCCTTAGAACACAAATGATCATAAATGAATTGATTCCAGAACTTTTAGCACCAGAGGTCACTCTTTTTCGTGAAAGTTTTTGGTATATATTTAACCAGCTGATGTCGAAAAACACATTGGCAGATGAGGTTTATGTATCGAAAGACTTTGATGTCACCCTTTATCGAAATGAATTAAAATCAATAAACGAAATTCGAAACATATTATCAAAGCTAGGATTAGATGGTTTTGAAACAGTTTTAGGGAGTCGTTGTATTGCAGTTCTATGCGATAAGTTGAAACTCCAAACTCCTACAGAGCTTGAAAATCGATTAAAGTCGTGCCTCTCAACAGATAATCTTCTTATTCCTATTAAGGTAGATATTAATTCTCTATCAAAAGGCGAGCAACAAATTTATATTATGGCTTTATATTGGTCACTTATAAAAGTAGCCAATAAATCAATCCCTTTTGTTATTGATACTCCTTATGCTCGAATTGACAAAAAACATCGTCAGCATATAACCACTCAGTTTTTTCCTACACTCAGCCACCAAGTAATAATCCTGTCTACCGATAGCGAAATAAACGAAGAGTACTATGCCCTGTTAAAGCCTTTTATCGCCAAAGAATATACTCTCTGTTACTCAGAGAAACAAAAAAATACTGTAACTGAAGAAAGATATTTCTTTGAGGTGACCGCATGATTTTTCGTTTGAAGACTTCAAAAAAAACTATGGATTGCTTTACTGAGATTGGCCAAAAAACTGGACTTAAACCCTTTGCTTTAGCGAAGCTCGCTATTGCCATTGCACTAAACAGTAATTTTGATAGCCTCTCTTTTCGTACAGATACAAATGGTCTGGATTTAAACCGGCAAACAATTACCGGTGAGTACGATGCCATGTACAAATGTTTGATCGAGCAACATTGCGGCAACCATTTATGCGAAGACGATTACTTTCCCACGTACGTTAAAGCATACATTGATCATGGTTCTATCCTGCTACACAATCAGTTCCGTTATGGAAATGATTTTATCTTGAACTTGGCAGGGCTGGAGGGAGACTCTATATGATATACCTGGATAATGCCGCGACAACTCCTATTGATTCGGAAGTAAGAGAAGCCATGCTTCCCTTTTTAGAGAAGGAATTTGGTAATCCATCAAGCAAGTATTACTCATTAGCGATTAACGCTAAGGAAGCAGTTGAAGAGAGTCGCAAAAAAGTAGCATCGTTAATCAACGCTGATCCTAGGGAGATTATTTTTACAAGCTGCGCTTCTGAAAGCAACAATATGATCATCAAGGGAGTAGCGGACTACAAAAAATACATAGAAATATCAGGCAACCACCTTATCACTTCAGAAGTTGAACATAAATCTGTATTAAATACGTGTCGTTTCTTAGCAGGTTATGAGAGCAATACCCTTAACGTAGAGAAAAACCGATTGCGGCCCGGTAAAAGGTCAGTTCGCATTATCGACCGAGGTTATCATGTCTCATTCTTACCGGTTAATGAATTTGGTCAGGTCGAACCCGACGTTCTAAGAGCGGCTATAACCAAGCAAACTGTCCTGGTATCACTTATCTGGGGAAATAATGAAACTGGTACTCTAAACGATATTGAAGCTCTGGGAGAGATATGTCGTGAACGAGGTGTACTTTTCCATTCTGACGCCACACAAGTGCTCGGTAAGATTCCTATAAACGTAAAAAGATTACCCGTAGACTTTCTATCATTTTCGGCTCATAAGATATACGGTCCCAAAGGAGTTGGGGCTTGTTTCATGCGGTGTAACGAGATTGGATTACGACCTAGCATTACAGCATTCATTCATGGAGGATCTCAGGAAGACGGATACCGTGCTGGAACTTATTGTGTCCATAACATTGTAGGTTTTGGTAAAGCTGCAGAAATAGCTAAACGCGATATGACAACATATATTCCTTATATACTTGATTTGGAACATAGATTTAAGAGTTTAATAATCGATAAGTGTCCCAATGCTACATTTAACGGTCACCAGGAAATGAAAATCCCCGGGTTAATAAGTATAAATATCCCAGGGATAAATAACGAATTATTTGTGAAGAAGTTAGCAGAGAGCGGGATAGCAGCTTCTACAGGTTCTGCTTGTTCAGTAGAAGATCATAATTCTATGAATAGTAATTATGCAGTACGCTTTAATCTATCCAAATACTCCTCATATACCAACTGCATCGAAGTAATGAGGAAAATACCTGTATAACCTTTGATATTGCTGAATATCCTCTTTTTTTAATATATCAGATAAATTGTTATCTGAGGAATACAGGTTCTTGTTTATTTCCATTTTTTCTTTAAGTGTCAAACACGGCACTGTTATGTCAAAGTGATTTTCATCAGTTTTAACAAACTCGTATCGGAATAAATCACATTTCTCAAGTAAATTTTGTTCACTTTCCTTATATATAATTCCACCAATTGTTAACATGGGCGCTCCGTCAGCGTACCTAAAGTTAAACAACTGCTGGTACATTACCTTTTCATTAATAGTTGAATTCCTTGTTCTCAATTGCGTAACAATATTATTGTTGATTAAATCGTACATAAAATTATAAGCATCGTTTTTAGTAATAAATCTATTTTCTTGTAACCCGATCGGACATTTATTTTCTAATTTTTCTTTTAGAAACTCTAACCTGTTTCCGGCCCTCCCAATACTAGTGTTTAAAGTCATCAAGAATATGCTACCTGGTACTGCTCTTTCAAAGATTATTTCTATATCATCAAGCATATATCTCTCAATCGTAGAGTCATAATCCATCCATATAATACTCTTTTTGTCTTCCGTCCAAGGAATTTCAATTTCCAAAACTTGAGTAGAAAAACCTTGATGTAAATCAATAAAATTATAGGGCTTGTTAAACTCCGCCCTGGAAATTATATTATCATTTCCTTCAATGCTAACCATATCATTAATGCCAAGTTCTTTATGAAACAATGTGAAGTCAACAAAGTAAAAAGATCCAAATCCAATATACCTATATTTTTGTATGTCAGAAAAACCCCTTAACAAGTTGAGTACGTCACATATCATCTTTCTTTCTATACACTTTGCCGGCCTAAGACTATAATCTATCTTCTCTCCAGAATTCGACATTCTAGTTGCACTCCCTATCAAAGAAATATTGGAAGGTTAATTCTCCGACACTTCTGTAAGATTCAACTCCTAGGACACTCATTACTTTTGTTACATCGCTTCTTATCCTTTTATAACTAATATTAACCTCTGGATTCGTACTTTTTTTGGGAAATTCGGTAAATTTTGTGACAAATTCAGAAGATAGACCGGTAGTTATTTCTTTATAGTTCGATACACTTACTTGACATTTTTCCATCGAGTCTATAATTTCTTCCACTTCTTCTCTTTTTTGTTCACTCTCAATATTCTTTATCTTCTTCAATACATCAGAAACCTTCGCAAATGCCGTTTTCATTCGCTTTTTGGCAGCTATATATATCGGTGATGATGTGTCTATTCCAGTTTTCGTAGTATTCCAAGGTAGGTTTCTTGCATCTTTCGACTCAAAAAAAACAAATCCTCTAAACCTTGCGTACGTAGGATGAAATTTGGGGGTATTATCTTCTTCCCACCCTGTCTTATTTGATTTGTCTGCTACCACTATAAGACGATTGTTGCAATAAATATACCAACCAGCGTCATCAGGAAACCCTTTATCACTCATTCCGGCAACGATCCCAACCTTTACCTCTGTTCCGTTCATAACTCGACTAAACTCTTCAAAAACAGGTTTGCAGTTTTCATCTTTAATCAAGGAATTTAAAGAGGGCATAATTTTTATTCCATTGATCATTACCTGCAACCCTTTTTCTAAATATGAGGCAAGGTATGCCTTGTATTTAGACTCTAATTCCGATAAAAACGCGTAGCTTTCAAAATCAGTTTTTATCCCTTCATAAAGATTTGTTATTTCTATTTTAGTACCTATTAAATGTTTTTCTTTAGAATAATCCTCTACCACTCTAAACTCAAAATTCCATTTTTCATCCTTTTCCCAATCATCAACATCTATATCTATTTCGAAATAGTGTTTTCCATCACAGGAACTAATTCTAAATTTCCTCCCCATTTTGAACAAAGCTCTCTTCATTCCTATTCCAAATACACCTGTTGAGAAATCAATCCGTTCAGCATCTTCTTGTCTTCCAAAAGTAAAAGCCTGATTTATTGCAGTATTCAAGGACATCCCACCACAATTATCATCAATTACAAACATATTACCAGAAATTGTTATTTTTATCCGATAATCATTAAAACCTATATGGCTATTGCTATGCTTAATCGCACTATCAACGGAGTTATCTACTAATTCTAGAATTGCATCATTTACATTGATATCTCTGGAAATCATTGAGATAAAAAAACCTTTTGAGGGACTCGCATTTATCTTATTCAAGATAAATCTTCCTTCCTTTATCGAATATATTGTTATTATTTTACCATATTTCTCAAATAGTTTCAAGTATTATTCTGCTACTAAGAATCACACAACCTACGATAGGAATAGTTCAATTTACCTTTCGCTCAGACTCTCTACGATATTTAACTATATTTGTATTTTCTAGTTATTAATACACACCATTTTTTAAAAAATGACGAGAGCTATGTTACGCTCTCGTCATTTTTATTCTTGTTAAAGGAATCTAATATTTATTAACAATAACCTTACTCCACCGTCACACTCTTCGCCAAATTCCTCGGCTTATCCACATCACACTCCCGCGCCACAGCCGTGTAGTAGGCGAGCATCTGCAACGGCACAACGGCCAGGATCGGCGTCAGCGCGGCGTGGGTGCGGGGAATGGTGAGGACGTGTTCGGCGAACTTGCCGATCTCCTTGTTCCCTTCCTGGGCGACGGCGATCACGTAAGCGTCGCGGGCTTTCACCTCTTGGATGTTGGAGACGGTCTTGTCGAGAACCTGCTCCTGCGTGGCCAGGGCGATGACGGGGATGTTGTCGGTGATCAATGCCAGGGTGCCGTGTTTCAGTTCGCCGGCGGCGTAGGCCTCGGCGTGGATGTAGGAGATCTCCTTCAGTTTCAGGGAGCCTTCCAGGGCGACGGCGTAGTCGATGCTGCGGCCGATGAAGAAGACATCGTCCCAGCCTTTGATCTGTTCGCTGATCTCCTTCACCTTGTCGGCCTGGGCGAGCACCGTCTCCACTTGGCCGGGGATGGCTTTCAGCGACTCGGCGATGGCCTTGATCTCGCTGCAGGGCAATGCGCATTGGCACTGGGCCAGGGCCAGGGCGACGGTGATCATGGCGGCCAGCTGGGTCGTGTAGGCTTTCGTGGAGGCGACGGCGATCTCCGGGCCGGCCCAGGTGTAGAGAACCGAATCGGCTTCCCGGGCGATGGTGGAGCCGACGACGTTGGTGACGGCCAGGACTTTAGCGCCTTTGGACTGGGCCTCCCGCAAGGCGGCCAGGGTGTCCGCCGTCTCGCCGGACTGGCTGACGACGATGACGAGGGTCTTTTTGTTGATGAGCGGGTTTCGGTAGCGGAACTCGGAGGCGATGTCCACCTCGACGGGGATGCGGGCCAGGTTTTCGATGACGTATTTGCCGACGAGGCCGGCGTGGTAGGCGGTGCCACAGGCCACGATGACCACTTTGTTGGCTTTGGTCAGCAGTTCCTTGTCAATGCCGATTTCATCGAGGTTGACGCCGTCTTCATTGAAGCGGCCCTTGATGGTGTCCCGCAACGCCTTGGGCTGCTCATAGATCTCCTTGATCATGAAGTGGTCGTAGCCGCCTTTTTCGGCCGCCACGGCGTCCCACTTGACCTCAAAGACCTCTTTGGCGATGACCTCGCCAGACTCTGCCGTCTTGATGACCGCGCCTTCAGCGGTAAGGACGGCCATCTCACCGTCGTTCAAGATGAAGGTGCGACGGGTGTGGGCCAGAATGGCCGGAATGTCGGAGGCCAGGAAGTATTCGCCGTCGCCGAGGCCGACGACGAGCGGGCTGTCTTTGCGGACGGCGACGATTTTTTCGGGTTCATGGCGGCAAAGGAAGGCCATGGCGTAGGAGCCTTCGATGGCAGCGACGACCTTGTGGACGGCCGCTTCCAGGTCGCCCTCGTAGAAGGTTTCGACGAGGTGGGCCAGCACCTCCGTGTCGGTCTCCGATTTAAAGGTGCGTCCTTTGGCGATGAGGTCTTCTTTGAGGGACTGGAAGTTCTCGATGATGCCGTTGTGGACGACGGCGAAGTCGCCCTGGCAGTCCTGATGGGGGTGGGAGTTCTCATCGGACGGTTTGCCGTGGGTGGCCCAGCGGGTGTGGCCGATGCCGATCTGAGCGCCGAAGTTGCAGCAGCTCAGCCGGCCTTCTAAGACGGCCAGTTTGCCTTTGGCCTTGCGGACCTCGATCTTGCCCGACTCCATAACGGCGACGCCGGCTGAGTCATAGCCGCGGTACTCCAGTTTTTTGAGACCTTCCACCAAGATCGGGGCGGCGGCTTTGCCGCCAATGTAACCAACGATACCGCACATGAGTGATTTCTCCTCTCTTCGTTCCGATGCCAGGGACTGTGCCTGCCGCGTTCACCGGAGCCAGCGACGGGTGTCACTCCGTCAATGCGCACCTCCTTGCTGTTGTCGAAAGCAATTCAGGTGACGCTGCTGGCCGGGAAGGGCTCGACTCGAAAAATGGGCGCAAAAAAGCCGCCGCTCTCGTTCGTTTCGTCACGTTTCATCACGAGAGTGTTGGCGGCCGAAAGGCACAGATCGATCCCGACACTCACCACCAGCCCTTTGTCCCCGCGATTGCTCCCGGGATTTGTGGCTTGGCTGCGGCTGTGAGCGGCCGAGGGGCACCCGCCGAAAACTTCGATAAACCCCTGCCTCGTCAACCGGCTGACTGGAAATCGCGTTTCACTATGTACTCTGCTGCCTGCGACGCGCCCTTTGCGCTGCCTAGGCTGGATATGAAGGAAACTGCGATCCGCTATCATGATGATCCGCCGGTTCTGGCGCTGTGCGATTCACTTGTCGTTCAGTCATCTGACCTTCGCGGCCCTATTCTGAGTCATGATCATTGTATCAGCGAGGCCTGTCCGGCGCAACCCTCCCGATGAAAAATAGGCCCTCTGGCCTAAGGTCGCGCCGCAAAAAAGCCGACACCGTTCTTCATCGATGTCGGCCAATGGACCACAGTAGCCTGCCGCCTCAGCGCTCCAAGCTATTTGACTTTTTTTCCGTCTATATCGTAGACATGGCCATCTCCGGCTTTGTACAGTTGTTCCCCATTCGGTCCCGTGTACGTATAGCCCGTAAACGCGACATCACCTGAAGATGATTCATGACCGCCATGACCGGAATGAATCGGATGGGCGTCCACATGGATGTTTTCCGCTGTGCCCGTGCTGGGCAATGGACCGGTGTGAGGCGGCGCAGCCGCCGGATCGTTCAAATGCGAGTCGAAGATCTCGTGATTTGCCCCCATCAGATCGGAATGCCCTTCATATCCGGCATCGGCGAAGGGGGATTCGAAGGTAAAGTTATCGTGGGGTAAACTGCCGTCGTGCAAACCATCATGGTTGCGCCAGTGCCCCATTCCGTTTTCATCCTCGAACCCCACCGGTTGATGGTCGTGATTGTCCATCAGATCGTCATCGTCAAAACCCCAACTCATGAAAATACCCTCCTTTACACCTTCTTGTCGTTCATGCCGGGATCATTCGGCTTGGAGACGACTTCCTTTGTGCCTCTTTTTTGATCGTAGGGGGTGCTGTTCTGATTATACTTTTTTTCACTCTCCTTTTTTCCAAACCCTCGAAAGATATCTATGCCATCTTTGAGAAAACCCTTAAAGCCCCGTTTTTCCTGGTGCGCGTATTCCGAAGGCTGTGCCGGAATCGGCGGTGCGACTTGTCCCCGTTGATCATATCCCCGTTGCTCATACATGGCATGGCCTTGTTTTGATCGGCCACCGGTCTGTTTATTTTGTGCGACCGCCCCATAGGGGGCATACCCCTCCTGCCCCTTCGAAGACGACACCGGTTGCGCCACTTGGCGACCCAGCGGATCGACCGTCGACTCACCCGGCTTCACCCGGTTTCGAGAAATTCTTTCACTCTTGCCGGCATGAATGAAAGAAGCGTTCATGTATTGGCTCTCGACAATGTTGTCCTTGTTCAAGGCGTTGAGACAAAGGGATGTATGGGCCCCTTTCTGCTCCATGAACATCTCGATCAACCGGTGGTCTAGCGCCCTCGTCTGAGGATCGCTTGCCGGGAACACCTGGAGGTAATTTTCATCATGATTCAACGGGCCCGGCACGTCAGAGGAGGGGCTGCCCTGGCGCGCCGGCGGCTGTTGCCCCTCGATGACATGGGTATAGGCGTCTCTTCGAAGACAGTTCATTTCGATCTCATAATTGTCCTTTTCCCATACCCCTTCAACGTACTCCCGGTAGAGCCCCTGAAAGAGGGACAGGTCATAGGCGACCGCCTGGTCTTCTCCTTGCGAAAACAATGGCGGGAGTTGGCTTACAGGCGCTTTGGCAACGAACCCCACGAAAGCGAAACAGGACCTGGTGAACTGGTCAACGGTGTATTGGGCATCACTGGCCAGCTCCCTGGCCATACATACCAAACCGATGCAGGTGTATGTACCGTTGCAAAAAGCCGTCACAACCGGCGTCGCCGGCAAGGAATCTCCCGTGCTCGGCATAACGGGGATGATAAACTTTTTCACCCACCTCATCTGTTCGTCTTGAAAATCATTCGGACGAACGTGCCACTTGAAATCGACGAATTTCGTCCGAGCATAGATCAGGGGGGACCAGTTACTCATCGGCTAAACTCTCCTCAACAATTCTTCGATCGAGATGTTCTGGGTGCTGTTGTAATAGAAGTAGCAATTTCGCCCCTTGGAAAGGGTGTCCACCAATAAATGATAGTCGCTTTCACAGCGTTCCAGTTCACTCTTTACACCGCTCGCGTTCGACATATGTTGGTTTGCGCTCATATCAGCGCTTTCCGCTTCCTCGCTATACCACCATCTGCGGACGGCGTTACCCGATTTATACTCGCTGGCGACTCTTTTGGCATTGGATGCCGAGTTCACCAGTCGATTATACTCGTCCTTCTTAATGTCAATCGCTTGTTTTAAGGCGATGCTCATGGCGTACAGCATCGGCAAATGGATGTTAATCGGATCGATTCTTCCGTTGAGCACATCGCCGTTCAGTTCCTCGCCCAAGGAAACGGGGCAGATAAAGACCGGCCAATCGGAATTATTCACAAAGAGGGGCTCTACGACCTGTTCCATGAGCGTTCTTTTGGCGAGTTCAAAGTTCCTTTCTGTGCTTTTCGGATCGCCCGGAACGATCAGCTTGTCGCTCTTGGTGATCATCAGTACAATCGGGCATTTCTTATGATTTTTACCGGCGTATTCGGTCAGGATCTGGGTTATGGCAAGGGCGGTAAATTGAACATCTTCGTAATCGGGCAGGTTGCGGTTTAACATGTTGGCGGGAATCATCAGAAAAATGCAGGAGCACTCACAGAGATAATTCACCAAACTATCGATGTCATCCTCATCGCTGTCTCCGACAAGCAGGCCGCCCCGGTAGTCCTTGAGGGTAAAGCCGAGAATGGCCCGGTAGGCGTGACAACAGTCGAACCTCCAGTCTTCTTCCTTCGATGTGGGGTTATTTCGCTTTTCCCCGCCTTCCACCATCGCCTTCCAGATGGAGTTCAATCGAAGCCCCTGTTGAAACTTTTTACTGTTCAGGGTAAAGCCATGGACACCCCTGCACATGGTCGCGAACATCCCTGTCATAAACCAGGTCTTTCCTGAACCGCTAACACCGATCATGCCAACTTTTACATCGGGCAGTGTGCTCACGATTCCAGCCCCCTTTTCGTCGTCTATCCACTTTTTCATTCTCGACACTGGTCGGAACGATCGTCCTTATTTCCAATTAAAATCGGGGAACTTCTGCGCACGCATATAGGCGTTCAAGTTTTTATAGACACACTTCAGCCGATTCATCTCTTCTTCGATTTCTTTCAATCTCTCAAGCTTATCGTCTCTCAGTTCAGCGTAGGTAGGCTCGTCATTTAACTTGGACATGAACCAATCAGTGATTCCCGCTTTTTCATTATACCGATTGGCGTCATGAACCACTTCATTGTGCCTTTCCACGACCTGATTGTATTGATCAACAGCAATCGACCACAGGCTGAACGCCATCGGGTATTCAACGTTCATCATCTTTTTGCCGACTGCCGTCCGGTATACCGTCACGACGGCATTCTCGCTGGCAAACAAATTATCAATCAAATCTTCAAAGGGTCTTCGCACTCTCCAAAAAGATCCCTCGTCCACCATATCGGATTTGGTGAACACGATGGCGACAGACTTGCGATAATTGCATCGAGATAAGGCCGATGCCAGCAGGTCTGACAGCAGCGCCGTTTCAAAATCAGAGTAGATATTGTTCTGTACACTGTGACTGTCGATGAACAAGATCACGGCGTCCGCGCTCGCGATATCTGTCAACACCTGTTCCTGTTCCGACGAGCTCTCCAACTCTGTGAGAATCCCGCCTCGATAATCGACCATGGTGAACGGCATGATCTGGCGGCCTTGGTAGCACAGGTTCATGTCAATGGAATCCACATACAGGGAAAGGGGCGGATAGGCGCCCTTTTTCAACTGTTCATACGAATGGATCAGTTTTTTATGGAGATTCGACGCCGTCGACAGGGTTACCCCTTCTATGGGCTGTTGAAATCTCCCGTACATCGACGAGATCAAGCTCGTCTTCCCCGCGCCGGAATATCCCAGCATAACGACCTTCATCATGAGTCCCCTTTCCGGGCCGCTGCCTTCCTGACTGCGTTCATGGGTATGATCTTTTGCCTCGCGGTTTTTTAGAAAAAGCCCTTGTTGGGGTTATAGGGAATGGCCATAAATCGATCGGCTCGCGGTTGAGGAGAAGGGGCTGCTTCTTCAACGGGCGCCGGTTCAATCGACAGCGCGGCGCCCTGACAAACGGCCAAATGGGGTTTTTTGGCCAACACAACGGTGCAAGCAAAGGTTTTCTCCAGCAACTGGCGCACCAAGGGAATAAAACTGCTGCCGCCAACCAGCAGCACCAAAGAGATATCCTCCGGTTGCAGCCCCGCGTCGGCGATCACCTGTTCACAGCACTGGATGGTCCTCTGCAGCAGCGGCTCGATGAGCTGATTCAATTCCACCCGTTTCATCGAAAACGAATCGACAGGCAGTCCGTAGGGCAGCATCGTAAAGACTTCCGTCTTCGTCGTCAGATTGTGTTTTATCCTTTTGCGAGCCACATCAAACAGTTCGTAATGCAGGCGGATTTCCGCGTCAGAATCACTGGACTGCAACCGGTTGATGAACTCTTCGCCACAGTGGGCGAGGATTCTCTGATAGATCAAGATGTCAATGTCGACGCCGCCACAGTCGCTCAGCGATCCTTGGACGCCGGGAAACTGATAGCCCGTCTCCGTCTTTTCCAGCAGCGCCACGTCGAAAGTGCCGCCGCCAAAATCGTATACCAATGCGTAATCGCCCTTCTCGAGGTCGCTCTTCTCTCTCTGGGCGTAATACATGGCCGCAGCGACCGGTTCCGGCAAGAGGTCAATTTCTCGAAACCCCGCTTCCGTGGCGGCGCGTCTCATGAGCCCTTTTTCCCTGCTCGTATAACCGGCAGGCACCGTTAACACGACCTGCTCGATCCTCCCCCTGTTTCTTTCGGCCGTTTCCTTGACATAGGCCAGGAGTTGGGCGACAAGCTTGTAGGGTTCGTACTTCCGGCTGCCAAGGAAGATGGGCTTGTCTTCAAGCAGATCGCGCTTCAGCTTATCGCGGAATCGGCTCGGTTCACTGAGCGCCTGTTGTTCCGCCAAAAGGCCGAGATCGAGCTTGCCTTCTTTGTTCAAAAAAACACAGCTTGGAAACATCTCTTCATATTCGTCGCTCTTGATGATCTCGATTTCCCCGTTGGGATGACGCAGTGTGGCACAACTGTTGGATGTCCCAAAATCAATCCCTAGGATAAACTCACTCGGCTTCATAGCCATATACAACCACCTCTTGGGCGCGTATCAATCGTTCTCGCAACCGGTAGCCTGGACGAATCGTGCTTTTGATGACTAAATCCTGTTCGGGAGAGTCCGTCGGGACTTTTCCCACGATATGCTGCGCGCCTGGCTGAAATTTTCCGTCCTTCAGAATGGTCTCTACGTCCATGGAGCGCAGGATGTTCCCCAACCAGTCGAAAACCGTCTTCGCGATCCGCGCCTCCGCGGCGCTTCCTTGTTCACAGGCGGCGTAGCAGTAATCGCGCAACGCCAGCATCTCCTCGAGGGTGTCCGGCTGTACAGGCGTTGTCATCTTCAACCTCCACTCCTCGTTAAAACGAATTGATCTGTTTCAGATGCTGCAGCAGCAACGCGAAGGAATCGGCGATGGTCGATGCAGCATCTTGGGCCTGCCGGTTCATGAAAAAGGATGTTCTCGCTTTCTTTTGAAAGTAGTTCATCCGCTGCTCCGCTTGCTTTTGAAGCTCCTCAAAAGCGGCGCCTTCCGGCATGTCAAGACGCTGAAAAATGCTGCCGCCCCACTCGCCGGTCACAGCGAGGATCCAACGCACCTCCTGTTCATTGAAGGGAAGCGCCTGTTCATAATAGAGGCGGAGAACCTGCAGCTCTCGAAATTCGTGTCTTTTCGCGATGAGGGAAGCGATCTTGGCTTCCACGTCCTCCACATGCTCGGACGCCTTCCCCGAGACGCCCTGTCTCGCCATGAAGCAGATCTTTTGCAGGTCCCTCAAACTTTTGCTCAACTTGATGATGAAGGACCGGTTGCCGAAGTGGGAGATCAGGATCTGGCGCAGGTGTTCTACGCCGCTTTCCTCGAAGAGGTATTTTTTTACGCCCTCATAATCAACGCCTTCTCGGATTTTATCGCAGGCCAACTTAATGCCGTACATCCCCAGCTTGCCGGCAAGGCGGGCTCTCTCTTCTTTGACGGGGAAATCGGGCAGTGTGTCAAAGCTGCGCGTGATGAAGGCCTCTTTGCCTTTTCGCCAAACCGAGCGGTCCAGGATTTCGGCGGGAAACGCCGCGATGCGCTTCAAAAGAGCGAAGTCTTCCCTGGTCATGGTTTGTGCGCCCAGCGCCAGGATTCCGCAGATCGGTTTTATCGTGTAGAACAACTTTTTCAAGACGGCTTGCTCATTGGCGGTTGAATCGATAATGTCTCTCGCCTTGCCGATGGCGTCCTGTTCCTGCGGGAAATAGTCATCAACCCGGGTCAACACGCCGATCGAGTTGGTCGCGTTCATCTGAGAGACGCCGCCGTGAAAACGTCGCAAGACCGAAAGATCATATTCGCTTAATGTCCTGCTGAACAGATACACGATGGCATCGGCGTCTCCGGCGGCAGACATGGTCCATTTTTCGATTTCGTCTGAGCCGATGCCGAGAAAATCCAATGTATTTTTGGCGTCAACCTCATAAAAGGAATCCAACCCCGGCGTATCGATGAGATGAAACTTCCTGAGCAATTCGTTCGGGTACCCGACGTTGATATGTTTGATATTCCGAATGAAGTCGCCTTTGTTTGAATTCCGTATGGTCAGATCCTGCAGTTCCTCAAAATTGCAGACAGTTTGCTGCCCATTTTTGAAAACGACGGTGATCTCCGGTGTTTCTGCATAACGAAACCAGTTTACATTGAAGGTCATTTCCGTCGCGCCGGTGGGCACCTTCTGTTCACCCAGGAAGGCGTTCATCAATGTCGATTTTCCGGCTTTCAGCTTGCCCACGATGGCGACTCTCATCGGTCCATCCAGATCCGCCAGGGCTTGCTTCAGGCCTGCCTGAAGCCTGTGCAATTCCGGATAGGCGGTGATCTGTCTCAGCGCATCTGTGAGCAACGCCTCTGCCTGCTGACGTAAACGTTCCATCGTTCTGATTCACCGACCCATTCAATGGTTAAGCTGACCGGCAATCGCCTGAATCGCTAGATACAACTCCTTAAGCTGCGCCAGTAAGCGTTGTATTTCCATCGCTCGCTTTTTTGCCTCTTCTGCGGAGGCCTTCTGCGCTTTATCCATCGCGGCGATGGACTCGTCACAGATTCGAATCTCCCGTTCGACTTGGACCCGAAACTCCTCGCGGATATCGGTCTCCATATTGGCCAGCGTCAATTGGATGTTGCGATCGCAGTCATTTTGGGCTTGTGTCAGTTGGGGCCTGAAATGATTCGTGAGCTGCTGCGCCGTAAAATTGCGGTCGTTGGTCTGGATCTGTTTTATCCCGTCAAAGAGTCCATGGATCAAGCCGACGACAGCCCCGATGACGGTGCCCGGTCCCGGAAAGAGGCTTCCGATGCCACCGCCCACCGTTCCGTTAAAGGTGGCTTGCCTCGCTACGGTAAACACCTTGGAGAGCAGGCCCTGTCTGCTTTCGAGAGACACGCTGTCGTCAAAGTCGACATCACCGCTGCTACGATACTCACTGAAGGTGAGACCCAAGCCGGTGTCTTGAATGAGTTCCTGATAGAGCGTCCCAGCCTGTTCGTTTAAGGAATGGTCGATCTGGCTCATCAACGCGGTGATCTCGGCTGCCAATAACGCGGCGATCTCGTCGGGCCTGCCTTGGAGCTGCCGATCTTTCACATATTGCTGCATTGTGGTATGGACAGCGGTAAAGCCGCTCCTCATGCGATGTTGCGTGTTGATCTTGATTTTCGAAATCCCCAGGTTTAGCTTTGTCTGCCATTCAGCCCGGTTCGACATCAGGCTGAGCCGGTATTGATACTTGGCGTTCAGATCGGCCCGTTGTTGTTCGATGAGTGCCTGGTTCTGAGAAGAGCAGACGTCAAGTTCCCTTTCTAGCGGGATCTTCAACGCCATAATCGCCTGGACCATCGAGGCGATCGCTCGCGAGAGGATGATGCGTCCTCTCTCTCGTTGGAGAAATTTCCACAGCGTATTTTCCAGTTCTTCAAAGTTGCTATCTTTTAAATCTTCCACATCTCTATCGAGTAAATAGTTTTCTTTGGCCAGGTTGGATACGGGGATGATGGTCAGGCTTTCCGGAGATTTGCTCAGCGTTTTCGCCAGTTTGCTCCTGTTCTCCGAAACGACGCTTTCCAGGTCGCTGACTTGATCCTTGCGGGTGATGACGAAAATCAGATTGCTGCAATCTCTGGCGACACGCTTGATAAATTCGAGTTCGCTGTTCGATAAGGGGCTTGTGGCGTCACAGACATACAATACGGTGTCGGCATTGGGAATAAAGGTATAGGTCGCGCTGGTATGACTGGCGTTCAGTCCTCCCACACCCGGCGTATCAACAAAGACGATCCCGTCTGACAGGCGGGGATTCGGTATTTGTATATCGATTCTCGCAACATTTTTCCTGTTGTTGGGGTTTTCCTGTTGTGTGGCATACTGTTGGATTTCGGACCTTCCGATCGTCTCGATTTCCTCTGCATCGTCCTGTTTTATATGTACGTTCACTTTTTCCTGAGGGGCGTACTGTATGGTAGAGACCAGACAGGTTGTGATGGCCGCATTTACGGGACAAATCACCTCTTCAAGGAGGTTGTTGACCAGACTCGATTTCCCTCGCTTGCATTCCCCTGCGACAACCACTGTCAACGTATCCGAATGAAGCCGATCTTTGGCGATTTGCAATTCCGCCACAAGGCTGTCTTTGGCAAGATGCTTCGTGAAAGCGATTGTTTTGTCGAGTTGAATGATTGTCTTCTCTTTGAGTACTTGATAGGTGCTCATCCCAACATCACCTTTCACCACTTTGCTAGGGTATCGGGTTCGACAATGATATAACCTTTTTTGTCTAGTGGTAAATATACCAACTCTTTTCCCCTCTTCGATTTTGTCATAAATTCTCCTGCTTTTTTTGTCATTGATTCTATCCCAATGAAGTTTTTAATAAAAAACCCCTGCCGGTTTATTCCCAGCAGGGGCAAATGGATATATCCGATGATCATTGTAGGCAACGCTTACATCCGGTTTTTTTTAGAACCGCCGGAACAGGTCGGCGATCTCCTCGACGACCTGCTTCAGTTCCTCCGCGTCGGGTCCTTCCCCCATCACCCGGATCAGCGGTTCCGTGCCGGAGGGGCGGACGAGGATGCGGCCGCGGCCTTCGAGCTTGGCTTTGCCGGCTTCGACGGCGGCCTGCGCTTCCGGTGTGTCCAGGCAACTCTTGTCCTTGACGCGCACGTTGACGAGAAGCTGGGGAAGCTGTCGCATCTGGGCGGCCAACGCCGACAGGGGTTGGCCCGACTCTTTCATGACCGTCAACAGTTGCAGTCCTGTGAGCACGCCGTCGCCGGTGGTGTTGTGTTCTAAAAAGAGGATGTGCCCCGACTGCTCACCGCCAAAGAGGGTTCCCGATTCCAGGAGCGCTTCGAGGACGTAGCGGTCGCCCACCTTCGTCTCCAAGATGCGGATCCCGGCCTCCTTGAGCGCCAGGTGCAAGCCCATGTTGCTCATGACGGTGACGGCGACAGTGTCTTGGGGAAGTTGTCCTTTGGCTTTCATATGTAAGGCGCAGGTGACCATGATCCGGTCGCCATCCACGATCTGGCCTTTTTCATCGACGGCAATGAGCCGGTCGGCGTCGCCGTCATGGGCCAGTCCGACGTGGGCCCCATGGGCGACCACGGCCTGGCAGAGCTTCTCCGGGTGGGTGGAGCCGCAGCCGTCGTTGATGTTTGTGCCGTCGGGTTCGCAGCAGATGGTGACCACCTCGGCGCCCAGTTCGCGCAGGATGCGGGGGGCGACGCGGAAGGCCGCCCCGTTGGCGCCATCGACGACAACCTTGAGACCTCTAAAATCGACGGGAACGGTGGACTTGAGGTAGTCGACGAACATGGTCTCCGCATCGGCCACTGGGCTGACGCGCCCCACCTGGGCGCCGGTCGGCGCCGGCAAGCCGTCGGCATGATGCCCCTCGGCGTCGCCGCCGACGCTGTCGGGACAGGCGTTGTTTTCGCCCAGGACGTACCGTTCGATTTCCTCTTCCACTGTGTCGGGGAGTTTGAAGCCGGAGGCGGAGAAAAATTTGATGCCATTGTCGGCGACGGGGTTGTGGGAGGCCGAGATGACGACGCCAGCGGTGGCCTTTAGTTTCCGTGTCAGGTAGGCGATGCCCGGTGTCGGCAGCACACCGACCGGCAACGCTTCGCCGCCGACGGAGGTGATGCCGGCGATCAGCGCCGCTTCCAGCATATCGCCGGAGATGCGCGTGTCCTTGCCGATGACGATGCGGGGATGGGGCGCCTCTTGGCTCAGCACATAGGCGCCGGCTCGTCCCAGCTTAAAGGCCAGTTCCGGCGTCAGTTCACTGTTGGCGACGCCGCGCACACCATCGGTTCCAAATAATTTTCCCACGTCTCAATTTCCCTCTCTTTTTGGCTAATCCGCTTTTTCGATCCGAGAACGACTATCTTCTTGTTTTATTATGTCACTTTTCTTTCTCTACCTGGTTTTTCTAAGAGGGTCTCCGTCCATCATCGCGCTGACTGGTTCTACCGTGCCGGTAGCACAACTCTGTCCACGCTACCGCTCCATCAACCGGTAGGTGGCGATGATCGCCTCGGCCAGGCGCAGGCCGTCGACGGCGGCGCTGACGATGCCCCCGGCATAGCCGGCGCCTTCCCCGCCGGGGTAGAGCCCCTCGATGCCCAGCGACTGCAACGATTCGTCCCGGTTGATGCGCCAGGGCGCCGAGGTGCGCGTTTCCACGCCGGTCAGGATCGCTTTGGGCAGGTCAAAGCCCTGGAGCTTGCGTCCAAAGTCGGCCAGGCCTGCCGCCAGCGCCTCGCCCACTTCCTTGGGCAGGCAGTCGCGCAGATTGGCCGCCGTCACACCGGGCCGGTAGGTGGGCTGGACAAGGGCGTCCGCCAGGTCGCCTTTCTGATCGGCCAAAAAATCGCCCACCGTCTGGGCCGGCGCGCGATAATCGCCGCCACCCAATGCAAAGGCCTTTTGCTCCCAGATCCGTTGGAAGTCCGCCCCGCCGAGGGGCCCCGGCGTCGGGTAGTCGCCAGGGTGTACGGAGGCGACGAGAGCCGAGTTGGCCACACCGGTGTCACGGGCATAGGCGCTCATGCCGTTGGTGACGACGCCGCCCTCTTCCGAAGCCGCCGCCACCACCTCTCCACCCGGACACATGCAGAAGGAAAAGACAGTCCGCCCCGCCTCGGCGAGTTTGGTGTGCAGGTTGTAGTCGGCGACGCCGAGGCGCTCATGGCCGGCGAATTCGCCGTATTGGGCGCGGTCGATCAGCGCCTGGGGGTGTTCCACCCGCACGCCGATGGCGAAGGGCTTCGCCTCCATGGCGACCTCTTGGGCGTAGAGGTTTTTGGCCGTGTCGCGGGCGCTGTGGCCGATGGCGATGATGACCAGGTCGCTCGCCAGTTCGAGACCGCTCTGCGGCGTGCCCGAGAGGGGCAGTCCGGCCTTGGCGCTCCCTGTATCTGTCAACTCTACGCCCGGCGCCAAACGCAGGCCGGCCACCCGCCGTCCCAAGGCAGAATTCTCTAGGATCAGTTCCTCCACGAGGGCGCCGAAAAAGACCTGCCCGCCCAGAGCCTGCAACCGTTGTCGCAGATTGCGGACCACCTGGCGCAGGACATCGGTGCCCACATGGGGTTTCGCCTTGTAGAGGATCTCCTGGGGCGCGCCGGCCTCGGCGAGCCACTGGAAGACCTCGTTGATGCGGAGGTCGTGGGTGCGGGTGGTCAACTTGCCGTCGGAAAAGGTGCCGGCGCCGCCTTCGCCAAACTGGACGTTCGAATCGAGCTTCAGTTCCCCCGTCTCCCAGAAGCGATCCACATCGGCGGCCCGCCGGTCCACGTCATAGCCGCGCTCCAGCAGGATGGGCTTGAACCCGGCCTCGGCCAGCTTCACGGCGGCGAAGTAGCCGCAGGGACCGGCCCCGACGACGACAGGACGGCGCGCCAGCGGCTGGTTGCCCCGCAAAAGCGGCGTCTGTTTCTCCTCCGGGACGACGCTGACCTGAGGGTCTTTGTCGATGATCCCCAAGGGCGGTTTGACGCCGCCTTTGAGGGTCAGTTCGACCGTGTAGACGAGGCGGATCTCCGCCTTTTTGCGGGCGTCGACGGCCTCGCGCAGGATCGCCATGTGCTCGATCTGTCCGGGTTTGAGCCCGATCCGGCGGGCCGCTTTTGGCAAAAGGCGCCCGGCGTCTTCCGACAGCCCGGCGCGCAGGTTGGCGATACGGATTTTCAAGCGATTTTGGCTCCTTCATCATCGGTGATGGGATTACCTTGGCGTTCCGCTTCCCCCGGTGGCTCCACCGGCAGCCCCGCCTGTTGAGTTGCCGCCGGTCGTCGAACCGCCGGTTCCTCCACCCGATCCGGCTCCCCCGCCGCCCGGCTCTTTTCCAGGCTCCTTGCCGGGTTCTGCCGCTGTTCCGCCGCCAGTGGTCGCTTTGCTCTCATCGGGAGGCGGCGTTGGCTCAGACGGCGGCGCCGCCGGCCCGATGGCGACGAAGACGCGAACGACGCTGAGCGCCGGGTTCACCGGCCGCACGCCTGCAGGCAGGGCCAGATTCACCTCTTTGACCACATCGGAACGGGCGCCATTGATGTCCACAGGCGACGTGGCCAGGGCGCGGATATCGGCAAAGCCCTCGGCCGGCAAACTGACCGGCAGATTCGCCGGTTCCACCCGCGTGGACACCACCTTGTACCCGGCTGCCGGGGTTCCGGTGACGAGCGGCTGGACCGCCACGTTTTTGGTCGTCATCTCCTGATTGACCGGGACGGTCACCTCGGTCGCTTTGGGCGTGACCTGCAGTCGCCCATCGTCGCCGAGGGCCGGTTCGATGACGCGCACCGGCAAGGAGCGGGTGAAGGTCTCCTTGGCGCCCATGGGGATTTGAACGCCGACGCGTTGAATCAGGCGCAACTTTTCGCGAGGCCCGCTGATGACGACCTCGGTCGGTCGAAGGGTCGGATCGCCCACGCGGTAACCAGCCGGTATGTTGCCTTTGAATTCCCATGTCAGGGGGAGCGTCTTCGTCTCCAGCACGTCCACGTTCAGGCTCAATTCTGCCGGCGTTTTGCTGATGATCTGCACATTCGGCGGCGCGTCGACGGTGACGCCGACGGTCATCGGTCCCGGTTTCGCCCCGGTGAGGGTGATGCGGGCGCGAAAATCGCGTGAAGACAGGTTGGCCATGATCGCCTTCGGCCCTTTGACCCGCAGTTCCACCACGGTGGGCGGTTCCGGATCGAGAACATAGCCAGCCTCTAAGCCCTCCCGGTCCAATTGGACAGGAAAGGTCTGGATGCCCTGCTGCTCGGCGTTGACGTAGACCCAGAGGAGGATGGCGATGGCAAGAGCCGCCAGTTTATAGAGCCAATTGCGGCGCGCAGTTCCAGCAATGTCCATCATGGGTTGCTCCTCCATTGCCAGAACGAACGGGCGTTCGTCGTTCGCTGTTGCAGCAGTTCCTCCAGCCGCGAACGGAGGGAGGTTTCGTCAAGAAAACGGGTCAGTTTGCCGTCCACCGCCATCGATAGGTTTCCCGTCTCCTCAGAGACGATTACCGCGACGGCGTCCGATTGCTCGGTGATGCCGATTCCGGCGCGGTGACGGGTGCCCAGTTCGCGGGACAACCCTGGGTCATCCGTAAGGGGCAGATAGCAGGCGGCGGCGGCGACCCGATCGCCGCGCACGACGACAGCGCCGTCATGGAGGGGCGTTTTGGGGATGAATATGTTCACGAGAAACTCGCCCGACACCTTGCCGTCGATCCATGTGCCCGTTTCAATGACATCGTTGACGCCGGTCTTGCGTTCGATGATGATCAGAGCGCCGATTTTATTTTTCATCAGAACACCAACCGCCCGCACGATCTCGCCGATCAGGAAGCTGCGGTCCTCATCGGCCATGACGGCGATCTGGGCCGGAAAGAGCTTGCCACGGCCCAATTGCTCCAGTGTCCGGCGCAGTTCCGGCTGGAACACGATCGGCAACGCCACGATCAGGGCGGTCCAAGCCTGTTTTAAGAGCCAACTCAGGGTGTTCAGGTTCAGGGCTTCGCTCAGGTATGAGGCGATGATCAACACACCGAACCCTTTGAGCAGTTGGACCGCCCGCGTGCCCTTGATGAACATGGTCATCCGATAGATGATGAATGCGACCGCAACGATGTCAACTACGGCCATAAAATTGAAATTCTCGAAGTTCGGTGGTAACATCGTCATCACCTCCCTGCATAGAAATTCTCTCTCAGAGGGGAAAATCCCTTGTGGCAAAATCCGGTTTGCGACTATAATGGATGCAAAGTGACAAAGATTTTTTCCGGTCGAGGTGGTGACAGAAACAAATGTGGCTACCGCTGGTTGGGTTGGCCATCGGCATCTTCATCGGATCCGTTTTATCCATTACCATCCCCATGGAGTATGCCAAATATATGTCCGTTGCCGTTTTGGCGGCGCTGGACTCGGTCTTCGGCTCCCTGCGAAGTTTCCTGGAAGACAAGTTTGACGCCGTCGTGCTGTTGACCGGCTTTTTTACAAATGCGGTCCTGGCGGCCCTGCTGGCCTACATCGGCGACCGGCTTGGCGTTGATCTCTTTTTGGCGGCAGTCTTCGCCTTCGGCGTCCGGATTTTCCAGAACCTCGCTGTCATCCGCCGTTATGTGATCGACCGCATCGTCCGTCCCCGGCCGAAGAGTCAACCGAATCCCATCGAAAAGGTATGAAAAAGTATTCCGAATGATCGGAGCCTGCCCACTGGGCAGGCTCTATCTGTTTCGCTCTCACTTTGCCATGCATCAGGCCGACTCGGACGTTTTCTCCTGCTCCTGGGAACGCTCCCGCATGTAGCCGTAGAGGAAAGAATCCATCAACGCCTGCCAGGAGGCTTCAATGATGTTGGCCGATACGCCGACAGTGCTCCACGCGTCTTGGGAGTCGCGTGTTTCGATGAGGACGCGGACCTTCGCTTCGGTGGCGTCTTTTCCGTCAAGGACGCGCACCTTGTAGTCGGTCAGGTGGCAATCGCCCAGGAAGGGATAGTGGCTGACAAGGGCTTTGCGCAGGGCGGCGTCAACGGCGTTGACGGGACCTTTGCCCTCAGCGGCCGTATGGACGACCTGATCGCCGACACGCAGCTTGATCATGGCCTCCGAGGTGAACTCGTCGTCAGAGCGCTTCTCAATGATCAGGCGGATCGAGTCGAGCACGAAGGGCACCGGGTCTTCGCCGAAGGCGCGGCGAAGCAGTACCTCGAAGGAGGCTTCCGCCCCTTCGAATTGGAAGCCCTGGTGTTCCAGGTTCTTGATCTGCTCGATGATCTGTTTCGTATCGGCGTTCTCCCGGTTTACGTCAAGGCCGAGTTCTTTCGCCTTGTAGACGACATTGCTCATGCCCGCCAGTTCCGATACGAGGACGCGACGCTGGTTGCCGACCGTTTCCGGCTGGATATGTTCGTACGTCCCAGGGTCCTTCAACAAGGCCGACACGTGGATGCCGCCCTTATGGGCAAAGGCTGAATGGCCCACAAAGGGCATCTCGTTGCGCAATGGCATGTTGGCGATCTCGCCCACAAAGTGGGCTGTGTCGGTCAGCGTCTGCACCTTGCCCTCGGGCAGGCACTCGATCTGCATCTTCAACTGTAGGTTGGGGATGACGGAACAGAGATTGACGTTGCCGCAGCGTTCGCCATAGCCGTTCATGGTCCCTTGCACCTGGCGAGCGCCGGCCATGACGCCCATGATCGAGTTGGCCACCGCCAGGTCGCCGTCGTTGTGGACGTGGACGCCCACGGGCGCGCGCAGGGTGAAGACCATCTCCTGGGTGATGGACAGCATGTCATGGGGCAGGGTGCCGCCGTTGGTGTCACAGAGGACGATCCAGTCGGCGCCGGCCTTTTCCGCCGTCAGCACAACCTCTTTGGCATACTCGGAATTGCCCTTGTAGCCGTCATAAAAGTGCTCAGCGTCAAAGACGACTTCCCGTCCCTGCTCTTTTAAAAAGGTGATGGAATCGCGAACGAGGCGCAAATTTTCTTCCATGGATGTGCGCAGCGCCGCCGTGACGTGAAAGTCCCAGGCTTTGCCGAAGATCGTCACGACCGGCGCGCCCGATTCCACGAGCGCCTGCAGGTTGGCATCCTCACAGGCCTTGACGCCGGGGCGGCAGGTGGAGCCAAAGGCGGCGATCTTGGCGTTTTTCCAGGTCATCTGCTGGGCCCGCCGGAAGAATTCCATGTCTTTGGGGTTGGAGCCAGGCCACCCGCCCTCAATGTAGGCTACACCCAGTTGGTCCAAACGTGCTGCGATCTTGACTTTGTCTTCCACACTGAGGGAGATGCCTTCCCCCTGGGTTCCGTCGCGAAGCGTCGTGTCATAAATAAATACACGGTCCAATCGGGGGCACCTCTTTCTCGCTCTGATAGGCTAGACCACATGCAGGCGCGCTGTCAGCGGGTTCGTGACAGTCTTTCCGCAACGGTCATCGGGATAGATGGCACGCACGTCCTTTGGACTCAAAGCGCAGGAGCGTCAAAGACGGCTCTTGTGCAGCGTTGCGATTCCGGCGGGACAGCAAAGCGCATCGATGCCCATGCTTGAACTTGTGAAATCAAGCATGGGTGCTGAAGATGAGGAAAGAGCCGGTCAAGCCAGCTCTTCCAACACTCGGTTCGTCATCTCTTCGGTGTTGACCAGGGTTTTTCCTGCTTCCATGATGTCGCCGGTGCGGAAACCTTTTGCCAGCACCTTCTCCACGGCCGCTTCGATGTCGCGGGCTTCGGCGACGCGGTTGAAGGAGTATTCCAGCATCATGGCCACCGAAAGAATGGTGGCGATGGGGTTCGCTTTTTTCTGACCGGCGATGTCGGGAGCAGAGCCATGGGCCGGTTCGTAGAGAGCGACCTCTCCGCCGATGGAGGCTGACGCCAGCATGCCGAGGGAGGCCGACAGCATGGAGGCCTGGTCGGAGAGGATGTCGCCGAAGGTGTTTTCGGTGACGACCACATCAAATTGGCTGGGCCTGCGGACGAGCTGCATGGCCGCGTTATCGACATACATATGGGTGACAGTGATATCCGGATATTCGGCGGCGAGGCGGTTGACCGTCTCCCGCCAGAGGCGCGACGACTCCAGGACGTTCGCCTTATCGACGGAGCAGAGCTGTTTGTTGCGCTTGCCGGCCGCTTCAAAAGCCAGGCGGGCGATGCGCTCGATCTCGGGCGTCGAGTAGACCATGGTGTCCCAGGCCTTTTGGCCGCCTTCCACGTCTTCCCGGCCTTTGGCGCCGAAGTAGAGGCCGCCGGTCAGTTCGCGAATGATCACCATGTCCGTGCCGGAGAGAACCTCTTTTTTGAGGGTTGAGGCGTCCGCCAGGGCCTCATAGGTGCGGCAGGGACGGACGTTGGCGTAGAGGCCCAGCTCTTTGCGCAAGGGCAAGAGCGCGCCCACTTCGGGGCGGAGGTGGGTCGGCAGGTTGTCCCATTTGGGTCCGCCGATGGCGCCGAGGAGGATGGCGTCGCTGTTGCGGCACAGGTCCAATGTCTCCTGGGGCAGCGGATGGCCTGTCTTGTCGATGGCGATGCCGCCGATGAGGCCTTCGGTGAAGGTGAAGGAGATCCCGTACTTGGCTCCAATGGCTTCAAGGACGCGAATCGCCTGGGGCACGATCTCCGCGCCGATGCCGTCACCGGGAAGCACTGCGATGCGGTATGTCAACAATGCTCTTCCTTTCGTGGGGCAACGGGCGTGGGCTTGTTCGCTAAGAGCTTCGCGGCGGCTCACTTGCCTGCTTCGCTAGGGCGCCAAACCTCTGGGCTTTTCTGCATGTGAACCATGGCGCCCTTGACGCTCTGCAGTCTGCGTTCGCTTTTCGCCGCTCCGCTCTAATCGCTCACAAGCCCACGCCCGTTGCCTGGTAATATGTCCGTTAATCGTTCCTTTTTCGATCCTTTTTTGGTCCCTTTTTATTTCCCTGCGGCGACCCGGGTCTTGACGTATTGCATGAGGCCGCCGGCGTGGATGATCGATTGCATCGATGCGGGGAGGGCTTTGGCGGTGTAGGTCTGGCCGGTGGTCATGTTGAAGATGACGCCGGTGCCGGCGTTGACCTGGACGACATCGCCTTCGCGGATGCCGTCAACGGCCTCGGGGCATTCGAAGATGGGGAGGCCGATGTTGATGGAGTTGCGGAAGAAGATGCGGGCGAAGGACTTGGCGATGACGCAGGGAACGCCGGAAGCCTTGATGGCGATGGGGGCGTGTTCCCGCGAGGAGCCGCAGCCAAAGTTCTTGTCGGCGACAATGATGTCGCCCTCACGCACCTTCTGCGGGAAGGCGGGGTCGGCGTCTTCCATGCAGTGTTTGGCCAGTTCTTCCGGCGAAGTGGTGTTCAGGTAACGGGCCGGGATGATGGCGTCCGTGTCGATGTCTTTGCCGAATTTCCATACGCGACCTGTGAATTCCATTATTCCACCTCCCGGGGATGGACGATGCGTCCGGCGATGGCTGAAGCGGCAGCCACGTTGGGGCCGCACAGGTAGACTTCGCTCTCAGGGTGGCCCATGCGGCCGACGAAGTTCCGGTTCGTCGTCGCCAAGGCCCGTTCCCCTTTGGCCAGGATGCCCATGTGGCCGCCCAGGCAGGGGCCGCAGGTCGGCGTCGATACGGCGACACCGGCGTCGACGAAGATATCCATCAGGCCTTCCTTGATGGCCTGTTTGTAAATGGCTTGGGTGCCAGGGAATACGACACAGCGGACGTTTTTGTGGACCTTTTTGCCTTGCAGGATCTTCGCCGCCATGCGCAGGTCCTCAATGCGCCCGTTCGTGCAGGAGCCGATGACGACCTGATCGATCTCGACATGGCCGGCCTCGCTGACTGGACGGGTGTTTTCCGGCAGGTGAGGGAAGGCCACGACGGGTTCCAGTTTTTCCACGTCATACTTGATGACGCGGGCATACTTGGCGTCGGCGTCGGATTCATAGACCTTGTAGGGGCGGGTGGCCCGCTCGTCCACATAGGCCAGCGTCTTCTTGTCAGGGGCGATGATGCCGTTTTTGCCGCCCGCTTCGATGGCCATGTTGCACATGGTCATCCGGCCGTCCATCGACAGGTCATCGATGGCGGAGCCGGTGAACTCCATCGACTGGTAGAGAGCGCCGTCGACGCCGATGTCGCCGATGGTGTGCAGGATCAGGTCCTTGCCGGTCACGTCTTCCGGCAGCTTGCCTTCGTATTCGAACTTGATCGCTTCGGGAACCTTGAACCAGGCTTCACCGAGGGCGATGCCGGCGGCCAGGTCGGTCGAGCCGACGCCGGTGGCAAAAGCGCCCAGAGCGCCGTAGGTGCAGGTGTGGGAGTCGGCGCCGATGACGGCGTCGCCAGGCACGACGATCCCCTTTTCGGGCAGCAGGCAGTGCTCAATGCCCATATCCCCCACGTCATAGTGGTGGGTGATGTCATGCTTGCGGGCGAAGTCGCGGACGATCTTCGACTGTTCCGCCGACTTGATGTCCTTGGCCGGCACGAAGTGGTCCTGGACCAAAACGACCCGGTCTTTGTCAAAAACGGTATCCAGGCTGGCCTTTTCCAACTCTTTGATGGAAACGGGGGCCGTAACGTCGTTGGCCAGGACCAGATCCAACTTGGCTTGGATCAGTTCACCCGGCTCCACCGACGCTTTCCCGGCATGCGCCGCCAAAATCTTCTCAGTAATGGTCATTCCCATGGCCGTCTTGATCCCTCCTCATATTAAATTAAACAGCCCGCTCCGGCTTCACCGACCGCAGCCCGTCAAAGAGTATCTTGTTGACCGCGTTCAGATAGGCCTTGGCCGAAGCCACGATGATGTCCGTGTCGACGCCGCGTCCCGTATAGAAGCGGCCTTCGCGTTCCAGCTTGACGCTGACCTCGCCCTGGGAGTCCTCGCCCGAGGTGGTGGCGTTGATGGTATAAGAGGCCAGGCGGGCGCCGGTGTCGGTGATCTTCTCGATGGCCTTGTAGGCGGCGTCGACAGGGCCGTCGCCGCAGGAGGCCTCTTCGAAGGTCTCCTCTTCCCTACGGAGCCGGAGGGTCGCCGTCGGCACCAGCACGGTGCCGCTGGTGATGTGCAGGTATTCGAGGCTGTACGCTTCCGGGAAGGCGCGCAGTTCGTCTTCCACAAGGACGACGAGATCGTCGTCGGTGATGTCGCGCTTGCGATCGGCCAGCGCCTTGAACCGGGCGAAGGCTTTGGCGAGCTTGTCGTCATCAAGGGTGTAGCCCAGTTCCTTGAGGCGCTCCCGGAAGGCGTGCCGGCCCGAGTGTTTGCCCAGGACGATGTTGTTGGTGAAGATGCCGATCATCTCGGGATTCATGATCTCGTAGGTGGTCCGCTCTTTCAGCACGCCGTCCTGGTGGATGCCCGACTCGTGGGCAAAGGCGTTTTTGCCGACAATCGCCTTGTTCGGCTGGACGAGCATGCCTGTCAGGTTGGAGACGAGGCGCGATGTCCGGTAGAGTTCGCTCTTGTTGATGGACATGTCCAGGCCGTAAACCGACTTGCGGGTGTAAAGGGCCATGATCACCTCTTCCAGGGAGGCGTTGCCGGCCCGCTCGCCGATGCCATTGATGGCGCCTTCCACCTGCAGTGCGCCGTTTTCCAGCGCCGAGAGGGTGTTGGCGACGGCCAAACCGAGGTCGTTGTGGCAATGAACGGAGACGACGGCCTTATCCATGTTCGGCGTGCCGTTGATGATCGCCTTGATGAAGGCGCCATACTCTTGGGGCGTGGCATAGCCGACGGTATCGGGGATGTTGATCGTCGTTGCGCCCGCCTCAATGGCGGCCGTGAAGATGCGGCAGAGAAATTCCACATCGCTGCGGAAGGCGTCTTCGGCGGAGAACTCCACATTGGACGTGAAGGACTTGGCGAATTTGACGGCTTCAACGGCCGTCTCAAGGACCTTGTCCGGTTCCATGCGCAGCTTGTGCTTCATATGGATCGGCGATGTGGCGATAAAGGTGTGGATCCGCGCCTCTTCAGCGGCGCGCAAGGCTTCGGCGGCCCGTTCGATGTCCTTGCGGTTGGCTCGGGCGAGGCCGCAGATAACCGGCCCGCGCACCTGCTCGGCAACGGTCTTGACGGCCTCAAAATCGCCCGGTGAGGCGATGGGGAATCCGGCCTCGATGACGTCCACGCCTAGGCGGGCCAACTGCTGGGCGATTTCCAGCTTTTCATGGAGGTTAAGGCTCACCCCAGGCGATTGCTCGCCGTCTCGGAGAGTGGTGTCGAAAATGACGACTCGCTTGGACATCCGATGGCCCCCTTTTTTTATTCAATCACTCGCTGACGATGATCTCATCGAGCCCTTTGCCGCCGAGGACCGTCGGATAGACGATATGGTTCTCATCGGTCCGAACCTCGACGAGGGTCATTCCGGGATGGGCGAAGGCCGCTTGCAAGGTCGACTCCACATCCTCGGGCCGGGTGATGGGAAAGTAGCCGATGCCATAGGCGGCGGCGATCGATTCGAAGGAGGGGTTGAAGGTCAATTTGACGCCGGAGTAGCGCTTCTCACAGTAGAAGTGCTGGAGTTGACGCACCATTCCCAGGGCGTTGTTGTTGAAGAGGATGATCTTGAGGGGCAGGTTCTCTTGCCGAGCCGTGCCCAATTCCTGCATCTGCATCTGAATGGAGCCGTCACCCGTAATCAGGATCACCAGATCGTCGGGCCTTGCCGTCTGGAGGCCATTGGCCGCCGGCAGGCCGTAGCCCATGGTGCCGAGACCGGCCGAGGTGATGAACCGGCCCGGCTTGTCGAATTTGTAGTGCAGCGCCGTCCAGATCTGGTGCTGACCCACGTCGGTGGCCACCCAGGCCCGATCGCGCGTCATGTGCCCGACTTTTTCGATGACCGACTGGGCAGTCAGGCAATCCTTCGGGTATTTGAGCGGGTGTTGGGCCTTGAACTGTTCCACCTTTTCAAGCCACTCGGCATGGCTGGGCGCCGGTTTCAAGTGATTGATCTGCTGGAGGACGAGACGGGCGTCACCGACGATCGGAACGTCGATGTCGGCGTTTTTGCCGATCTCGGCGGGGTCGATGTCGATGTGGATGATCTTGGCGTCCCGGGCGAACTTGGACACGTTGCCGGTGGCCCGATCACCGAAGCGCACGCCCACACCGATCAGCAGGTCAGCCTTGGTGACGGCCCGGTTGGCATAGGGGGTGCCATGCATCCCCACCATCCCCAGGGACAGTGGATGGGTCTCTGGAAAAGCGCCGATGCCCATCAGCGTGGTGGCGACGGGGATCTGGGCCGATGTGGCCAGTTCGACAATCTCCGGCGCGGCGTTGGCCAGGATGACGCCCCCGCCGACGAGGATCACAGGCCGTTTCGATTCCTGGATCAGCCGGGCGGCGTTTTTGATCTGCGACGGGTGCCCTTTGATGTTGGGGCGGTAGCCGCGGATCTCGACGACAGGCTTTTCCTTGCACGCCTCGCACTCAGCCGACAGGACATCCTTGGGGATGTCGATCAGCACAGGACCTGGCCGGCCCGTCGAGGCGATATGGAAGGCCTCGAAGACGACCCGTGGCAGGTCGGCCTTGTCTTTGACGAGGTAATTGTGTTTGGTGATCGGCATGGTGATGCCGGTGATATCGACTTCTTGAAAGGCGTCGGTGCCGACCATGGAGGTGGGCACCTGCCCGGTGATGACGACCATGGGGATGGAGTCCATATAGGCGTTGGCGATCCCCGTCACGAGGTTTGTGGCTCCCGGTCCTGATGTGGCCAGGCAGACCCCCGGTTTGCCAGCGGCGCGGGCGTACCCGTTGGCGGCATGGGCAGCCCCTTGTTCACAACGCACAAGGATATGCCGGATGGGGGAATCGAGCAGGGCGTCATAAATCGGCAGCACTGACCCGCCGGGATAGCCGAAGATGACCTCGACGCCGTTCTCTTCTAAGCATTTCAGCAGCGCCTGAGCTCCGTTCAAGGCGTTCCACTCCCCTCTTCCTCTAATTGGCCCATCGACAAGGAAAGCCCCGTAACGGGGCCTCCTCATCGGATCGCGCATGTGGGCCTCTGTGTCCGATTACTTCTTGTTTTTCAGCCAGGGCATCATGGCCCGCAGTTTTTTACCGACAATTTCGATCTCGTGGTTTTCGTCGGCTTTGGCCAGGGCGTTGAATTTGGGACGGTTCACTTCGTTCTCAAGGAGCCATTCCTTGGCAAAGGTGCCGTCTTGGATCTCCGTGAGCACTTTTTTCATTTCTTTCTTGGTCTCTTCGGTGACGATGCGGGGCCCGATGTTCATGTCGCCCCACTGAGCCGTGTCGGAGATGGAGTAGCGCATCATGGCGATGCCGCCTTCATACATCAGGTCGACGATCAGCTTCAGTTCATGGAGACACTCGAAGTAGGCCATTTCAGGGGCGTAACCGGCTTCCACGAGGGTCTCAAAGCCCGCTTTGACGAGGGCCGAAGCGCCGCCGCAGAGAACCGCCTGTTCGCCGAAGAGATCGGTCTCGGTCTCTTCTTGGAAGGTCGTTTCAATGACGCCGGCCCGGGTGCCGCCGGTGCCTTTGGCATAGGCCAGGGCGTAGTCTTTGGCGCGGCCGGTGGCGTCTTGATGCACGGCGATCAGCGTGGGGACGCCGGCGCCCATGGTGTACATGCGGCGAACCATGTGACCGGGGCTCTTGGGGGCAACCATGAAGACGTCCACATTTTTGGGCGGCTGGATCTGGCCGAAGTGGATGTTGAAGCCGTGGGAGAAGCAGAGGGCTTTGCCTTCCGTCAGGTAGGGGGCGATCTCGTCACGGTAGACTTTGCCTTGCCGCTCGTCGGGGATCAGGATTTGGATGATGTCCGCCTTGGCAGCCGCCTCGGCGACAGGATAGACCTCAAAGCCGTACTCTTGGGCTTCTTTGACGCGGTTGGAATCGGGACGCAGGCCGATGATGACGTTGACGCCGGAATCTTTCAGGTTCTGGGCTTGGGCGTGGCCTTGGCTGCCGTAGCCGATGACGGCAACGGTTTTGCCTTCGAGCAGGGACAGGTCGGCGTCGGCATCATAGTACATTTTCATTGAGAGGTTCCTCCATTCAATATTTGCAAATTTGTACATTGGGGTTGCGAAGTGGGATGATCGCCTACTTGGTCCCCCGCAGCATGGAGATCCGCCCGGTGCGGGCAAATTCGCGAATGCCGAAGGGGCGCAGGCTGGTCAGAATGGCGGCGATCTTTTTCTGATCGCCTACGACCTGGATGATCACGGAGCTGCGGCTCAGGTCCACGATGGTGGCCCGGAAGATCTCGCAGATCTGCATGACCTCGCTGCGGGCGGCCACATCGGAGGTGCACACCTTGACAAGGATCAGTTCCCGGTGGACCGATTCCTCATCGGTGATGTCTTGGATCTTGATCACATCGATCAGCTTGTGCAACTGCTTGGTGACTTGTTCGATGATCCGGTCGTCGCCGTCGACGACGATGGTCATGCGGGAAACGGTAGGGTTCTCCGTCTCCCCGACGACGAGACTTTCGATGTTGTATCCCCGACGGGCAAAAAGGCCGGCCACGCGCGTCAGGATCCCCGGTTTGTTCTCCACTAAAACGGACAGGGTATGGCGCATCGCATTTGCCTCCTTCTTTTCCCGCGCTTAGCGCATCCGCGCCCCGGTGGAGGCGGATAGCACGTTCTGGGCGTAGCGTTTCATGTACCCCGAGGTCACTTTTGGCGCCGGCGGCTGCCAGCCTTGGCGGCGGTCCGCCAGTTCCGCCTCGGAGACTTCCACCTCGAGCTTGCCGTTAGGAATGTCGATGGCGATCATGTCGCCTTCGCGGACGAAGGCAATGGGACCGCCGTCCGCCGCTTCCGGCGAGACGTGGCCGATGGCGGCGCCCCGCGTCGCCCCGGAGAAGCGGCCATCGGTGATCAGGGCCACATCCTTGTCGAGGCCCATGCCGCAGATGGTCGAGGTGGGCGAGAGCATCTCCCGCATGCCAGGGCCGCCGCGCGGTCCTTCGTAACGGATGACGACGACATCGCCTTTTTGGATCTTCCCGGCGGTGATGGCCTCATAGGCCTGTTCCTCCGAGTCGAAGACGCGGGCCGGTCCTTTGTGGACGAGCATCTCCGGCGCCACGGCGCCTTTTTTGACGACAGCGCCGTCAGGGGCCAAGTTGCCCCGGAGGACGGCGAGACCGCCTGTTTTCGAATAGGGGTTGTCGACGGGGCGGATCACCTCGGGCCGCAGGTTGACGCTGCGGGCGGCGTTTTCGGCGATGGTCTTGCCGGTCACTGTGGGCAGGTCGCCGTCGAGGAGCCCCGCATCGAGGAGGGTCTTCAGGACGGCGGAGATGCCTCCGGCTTCGTAGAGGTCTTCAATATGATGCTCCCCGGCTGGGGCGAGCTTGCAGAGGTGGGGTGTTTTGGCGCTGATCTCATTGACCATGTCCAGGTTCAGTTCCACGCCGGCTTCATAGGCGATGGCGGGCAGGTGGAGCAGTGTGTTGGTGGAGCAACCCAGGGCCATGTCGACGGTGATGGCGTTGCGGAAAGTCCGCTCGGTCATCATGTCGAGGGGCCGCAGGTTGTTCGCCAGCAGGTCCATGATCCGCATCCCCGCCTCTTTGGCGAGACGGATGCGCGCCGAGTAGACCGCCGGGATGGTGCCGTTGCCAGGCAGGCCCATGCCCAGGACTTCCGTAAGGCAGTTCATCGAGTTGGCCGTGAACATGCCCGAGCAGGAACCACAGGTGGGGCAGGCGTTGTCCTCAAGCTCCTCCAACTCTTCCAGCGTCATCTTGCCGGTGTTGTGTTGGCCGACGCCTTCGAAGACGGTGTTCAGGTTGACCTTTTTCCCCTGGAAGCGCCCGGCCAGCATGGGACCGCCGCTGACAAAAATGGAGGGGATGTTCAGACGAGCCGCCGCCATCAGCATGCCGGGGACGACCTTGTCACAGTTGGGGATGAAGACGAGGGCGTCGAAGCCATGGGCTGTGGCCATCACTTCGATGGAGTCGGCGATCAGTTCCCGCGAGGCCAGGGAGAACTTCATGCCCGTGTGGTTCATGGCGATGCCGTCGCAGACGGCGATCGCCGGGAATGCGAGCGGTGTGCCGCCAGCGAGGCGGACACCCGCTTTGACGGCTTCGGCGATGGTGTCCAGGTGGATGTGGCCGGGCACAACGTCATTCTTGGCGTTGACGATGCCGATCAGCGGTCGGTTCATCTCCTCAGCCGTAAGGCCCAGCGACCGGAAGAGCGAACGGTGGGGCGCTTTTTCGACACCGCATTTGACGGTCTGGCTGCGCAAATTCGTTTCCAACAGGTTCCCCCCATTTCCAGTTTTTCTTGTGTCAACTTCGGCCTGTTTCAGCTCGATTTATTCTTTTGGCGATATCCTAAATCGGCGTGCCGTGATTCCGAGCGAATTCCCGGAAGGCCGAGATCAGGGCGCCTGTCGCCTGTCCGGGAACCCCGTCTCCGATGGAACGACCGTCGACGTTGACGACGGGGATCACCTCGGCAGCGGTGCCGGTAAGGAAGACTTCGTCTGCCGTGTACACATCAAAGCGGGTGAACACCTGCTCCGAGACCTCCATGCCGCTTTCGCGGGCCAGGTCCATGACGGTGTTGCGCGTGATGCCTTCCAGGATGCCCACGTGGACCGGCGGCGTGATCAGGCGGCCCTTCTTGACGATAAAGATGTTGTCGCCGGTGCATTCGGACACATAGCCTTCCTGGTTGAGCATGATCGCCTCCAGGACGCCGGCGCGGGCCGCTTCGATTTTGGCCATGATGTTGTTCAGGTAGTTCAGTGACTTGATGCGCGGGTTCAGGGCTTCCGGCACGTTGCGGCGGGTGGCCACCGTGACGACCTCCAGGCCCTTTTCATAGAACTCGGGCGGGTAAAGGGTGATGCCGGCGGCGATGCATAGCACCGTGGGCACAGCGCACTTGCGCGGATCCAGCCCCAGATCCCCTTTGCCCCGGGATACGATCAAACGGATGTAGGCGTCGCGAAGATGGTTGCGGCGCAGAGTCTCCAGGACGACGTCGACCATTTCCCCTTTCCCCATGGGAATCGCCAGTTTAATGGCTTTTGCTGAGTCATAGAGGCGGTCGATGTGGTCATCCAGTTTGAAGACCCGGCCGTTGTAGGCCCGGATGCCCTCAAAGATCCCGTCTCCGTACAAAAAGCCGTGATCGAAGACGGATATCTTTGCCTGCTCCTCCGGAACAAAACGGCCATCCAAGTAGATGATTAGGCTCACCTTCGCATTCTCCCCTTCCGTTTGCTTACCACCACTGATGACGACATACGATGTCGAAAAAAATAAAAAAACCTCCCGCCCAGACAGGCTTTTCACCTGTCAGGGACGAGAGGAGTTTCCCGCGGTACCACCCTGATTGTCGCACCCCAAAAAGGACGCGACCTCTTGACCGGCAGCCAATCGCTGCCGTCAGCATGATAACGGACGCTCGCGCCGATAGCGCTCCATCCGGCTCCATCTACTACCCCGCCTCGCGGCAAGGGTTCAACTGGCAACTCCCGGGAGAGACAACACCGCTGTATTAGTGCCGGTTTCCAGCTCCCCCGGCTCTCTGGGACTAAGGGACAAACGGTGTATAGTACCCCATCATCGTCTTTGATCTAAGTTCTGTTGTTGACAACTAGTATAGTCAAGCATCCCCTCTGGTGTCAAGGACCGAAGGCCGTTAAAAGTCTGTAAAAAAACTCTTCTTTTCTTGTTGTATTCTTCACTTTATTGTGCTACTATAAAGTCAAGCAACAGCCCTACAGTAAGGTTCAGGTTCACCCTATCACGATGGTTGGAAACCAGGTTTTCCGGTCAGTGCAGGTGTCGACCAGTCCAACAGTGGGGTTCTTTCCATTTCCAGCTCCCGTCGGTTACACTTCCCCCTTGACGGCGTGGGAGCCCGTCTCTCGGTTCTGGGTACCGGATCCCGGCTCAGTATTTTGTTCAAGTTCCTGTGTCACGGCTCTTGGTTGAGGCCTCTGGTGGTCACGTCTATGCCCCCGGTTTGGGGCGAGACCTCTTACTTCCAGTCCAGTGTCACGTTTACGGTAGAGGTCTCAAGTTCCCAGTCAAGCGTACCAACTCCTCGTCGAAGTCTCCGGTTCTATATCAACCCCCTCGGTTCCCTGTTTGAGGTTCTGTCCCTTGGTTGAGTGGTTTGTTTCGGTTCGGTTCCCGGTGGAGGCCTCCGGTTTCTGGTTGCGTGCCTCTGGTCCACGGTCAACTGTCATGGTTTCCGGTTTAGCGCCACGGCTCCGGTTCAGTGTCACAGTTCCCGCGATAGTCTCTCTTTCCCGGTTTTGGGAGGCACGGTCCGTTTTAGGGATTCCGGTATCGTCGACATCTCCACAAGTGTCCGTCCCTTCGTTTAATCCTATCCTCAGTGGTTCCTGGTTGGTTCTCCCGATCTTGTTACGGTTTGGGTTGCCAATGTCCATGGGAACGGTTTGTACTGTAGGGGTAGTTGCTTATTAAGGGAGAAGGTTGTAGGCCTTCTCCCTTTCATTTTGTCTTTTTCCGGCGGATACATCGCCGTTGCCTGTAATACAATAAAAACCGAGTTGCGCCCCCTCCGAATCGGATCTTCTGTGGGGCTTTTTCCTGGTGAATTTCCCTGCCGGAAACGGGCGCCTTTGATGGTTGAAGAAGGAGTGTATGAAGTGAAGAAGTACGTCTGTGTTCCCTGTGGTTATATCTATGATCCCGAGGTGGGCGATCCGGATTCAGACATCCCCCCCGGCACCCCCTTTGAATCGCTGCCTGACGACTGGTTCTGTCCCGTTTGCGGTGTCGGCAAGGACCAGTTCGAGGTGCAGGAGTAGGGCGCCCGATCGCCTTGTTCAGAGAGACCGCTTGGCCAGAGGCGGTCTCTTTCTTTTGTCTCCAATAAAAGGGGATGCTATTTTTTTACTCCTTGACCCGCTATAATGAAAAGTAGACGACTTGGAGGTGGGGCGAAGATGTATGACATCGCGGTTGTGGGCGGCGGCCCCTGCGGGTTGGCTTGCGCCATTGAGGCAAAAAACCACGGCCTTGACTGCATTGTTCTGGAGAGGGGCAACGTAGTCAGCTCTGTTGCCGGCTATCCGGTCTATATGGTGCTGTTCAGCACAACCGACATGCTGGAGATCGGCGGACTTCCCTTCATCTCCGGCGATTGCCGCCCAACCCGGTTGGAAACAGTGCGTTACTACTGGCGCGCGGTGCAGCATTTCGAGGTTCCGGTGCGGTCCTATCGCGAAGTGACGGACATCCTCCCCGCCTCGGCCGGGTTCATGCTCCATACACGGGAACGGCTGACAGGCGAGGAGCCGGTCGTCTTCGCCAAGCGCGTCGTCATGGCTACCGGCTGTTATGATCGACCCAACCTGATCGGCGTGCCTGGAGAGGAACTGCCCCATGTGAGCCACTACTACAGAGAGCCCTTTCCCTATATGGGACGGCGGGTCGTCGTCGTCGGCGGCGGCAATTCGGCGGCAGAAGCCGCCCTGGAACTCTCCCGCTTCGGCGCCCACACGACGGTCGTCCACCTCCATCCAGAGATGGACAGGACAGTCAAACCCTGGATCGGCGCTGAACTGATGACGCGCATCCTAAAAGGGGAGATCACCGCCCTGTTCAACAGCCGTGTCCAATCCATCAGTTCACAGGCGCTCACCTTGGTCGCCGAGGACCGCGAGGACACGGTTTCGGTGGAAGCCGACTTCGTCTTTTTAATGACAGGCTACCGGCCCAATACGGACCTGCTCGTTCAGGCCGGCGCTGCCCTTGACGAATCGGGATTTCCCAAACACAACCCGCTGACGATGGAAACCTCCGTTCCCGGCCTTTACGTCGCTGGGGCCATCAGCGAGGGCTGGCGGGTAACCCAGGCCAACATCGAAAAAGGACGTTTTCATGGGAAGCGGATCATCCAGTCCATTGATGGGGATCAGTGATCGACCTTTTCCCAACGAAAATTGACAGAAAAGAGCGGCATCAAGCTGAGGAGGCCCCTACATGAACCTGCCCCGGTTTTTTCCTGATCCGGCTACCGTTATGCCGCACTTCCAACCGATCCTCTCCATGGACACGCAGACGATTTATGCCTACGAGGTGCTGGGGCGCTATTCAGGCCCCCATGGCGTGCGCAGTCTGGGACCCTTTTTCCATGATCCCTCTGTTTCCATGGACGAACATATCTTCATCGACCGTATCATCCGTCAAAAGGCGATCGCCAGCCTGGTCAACGCCCCAGAGAACACGCGCCTCTTTCTGAACCTGAAGCCAAACTGGATCTACAACTACCGGGCTCGTCCCGACCAACTGCCGACATTGCGCTTTCTTCGCGAACACAATGTCGACCCCTCTCGGATCACGGTCGAGATCACCGAAGACGCTTTTTTGGACGATATCGAAGAACTGGCTCGCGTCACCCGAACCTACCGGGAAGCCGGCTGCCAGATCGCCATCGATGACGTGGGCAGCGGGTTCGTCAACTTTGATCGCATCGCTTACATCAAGCCCAACATCCTCAAACTGGACCTGGAATTGGTCAAGAAGTGCGGGCGCGAGTCCTTTTTCCGGGAGATCCTCTTCTCCTTTGCCGTCATGGCGGAAAAGATCGGCGCCTTTTTGCTCTTTGAAGGCATCGAGACCAAAGAAGAGGTGCAGATCGCCCTTTCGCTCGGCGCCCGATACCTGCAGGGATACTTCTTTTCACCGCCCCAGGCGACGATGCAAAACCCCAATGCCTTTCGTTCCGGTCTCAACCATGAGATTCAGCAGTTCGTCGATCACGCTCTCTGGCAACAACATGCAGACCAGCGGGATGCCGAGGAAATGCGGGACAACCTGCTCGCCTGCCTGCCCCGCTTAGGCGAAGGAGAGCGCATCACCCTTGACGCCTGCGATGTCCTCATCGATCCCTTTTTAAAGCAGCTCCCCCGAACGGTGATCCGTGTGTTTCTCTGTGATGAACGGGGATACCAGTGGTCGTCCAACTTCACCCGCCAGAACGGACAGTGGGAGAAAAACGGCAGTTTCATCGGCCGCAATTGGGCCTGGCGTCCCTATTTTCTCAACAACATCGTCAAGGCGACCTACCAGGAGGCGGGGAAACTGTCTGCCGTCTACACCGATGCCCACACGGGCGAGAAGATGCGGACCTACATCTACCCCATTCCGGAAAACCTGTTCCTCTGTCTTGACTTGACGATTGAATCATAACCACCGAAAGGTACCGATTATGGACACGCGCAAAAAAGCGGCCCCCTTCAGGGGAACCGCTTTTTTTACATGCCTTATTCGGAGCGCCTGTAACGAATCGTTAGGGAACGAACCGCAGGGGGCTGTCGGGAACCGCATCGGCAGGGAGCCGCTTCGGTTCGCCCGGCAGTCCTTCAAGGACAGGCGAAGGCGGCGTCGATTCACCGTTCCCGCTCACTGTCGATGCGGGCTTTGGCTGGTTCGCCGCCGGCGTCGCCGTTGAGCCTTGCGGGCCTAACGGTTCCGGCACCGCTTTGATCGTCGACGACGTGGCTTTTTGGTCCGGCAGAGGGTACTGGCGGATGATCAACACCTCGACACGCCGGTTCTGGGCGCGTCCTTCCGGCGTGTTGTTCGATGCTTTGGGATGGTATTCGCCGTAACCGACGGCGGTAAACTTGACCGGGTTGTTCTGCTTGTCATTGAGGATATGCTTCATCACGTTCAAGGCCCGCTTGGCGCTCAGGTCCCAGTTGGAGGGAAATTCCGCCGTGCTGATGGGCAGGTTGTCGGTGTGACCGGCGATGCGCACCTCATTGGGCATGTTGTGCAAGGTGCTGGCGATCAGGTCCAGCGCCGGCAGGGCGTCCCGCTTCAAGTCGGCCTTCCCGGAATCGAAGAGGGCCGCGTCGCGGAAGCTGATCTGCAGCCCCTCGCGGACCAGGTTGGTTTCCACCTGATTTTTTAAGCCTTTTTCTTCGATGTATTGATCGATGCGGTTTTTGGCCTCTTGCAGTTCCTGCGCCTCTTTTAGCGCTTCCATCAGGGCCGCGTCGGTGGAACTGTCGCTGGTGCCCTCGGACGGCACGGCCGACGAGTTGGCCATCAGCCCCGAACCGCCTTTAAACACGCTCTCCATCGCTTTTTTCAGGGCTTCAAACTTTTTCGTGTCCACCTGGCTGACGGCGAACATGACGATGAACAACGCCAGGAGCAGGGTCAGGATGTCCGCATAGGGGATCAACCATGACTCATCGACATGTTCCTCATGATGCTGTTTTTTCTTTGACATTAGACATTTCCTTCTTTCTCAAGGGCCGCACGCTCCGCTTGAGTCAGGTGGATCATCATCTTCTCCTTAATCTGAATGGGGCTGCTGCCGACCTGAATCGACAGGATGCCCTCCAGCATCATCGTTTTCAGTTTGACCTCTTCCGACGATTTCCGCTTCAACTTGGTGGCGAAGGGGTGCCAGAGCACATACCCGGTGAAGATACCGAAGAGGGTGGCGACAAAGGCGGCAGCGATCATGGTGCCGAGTTTGTTGACGTCGTTCAGGTTGCCCAAGGCGCCGATAAGGCCGATAACGGCGCCCAAAACGCCGAGCGTCGGGGCATAGGAACCGGCCGAGGTGAAGATCAAGGCCCCCACACGGTGGCGTTCTTCCATCGCGTCGATCTCTGCCTCCAGGAGTTCCCGGACGAAATCCTCGCCCTGGCCGTCAACGATCAGGCGAATGCCGTTGCGCAGAAAGGGTTCTTCCAACTTGTCGATAGACGCTTCCAGCGAGAGCAAGCCCTCGCGGCGCGCCTGCTGGGCCATGTCAGTCATCTGCTGAATGATCACCTTCGGCTCCGTCAGCTTCTGTTCTTTAATGATGATCCTAAACAAGGTCGGCAGTTTCTTGATCTCTTTCATGGGAAAGGAGTTGAGCAGCGCAGCGAAGGTGCCGATGAAGATGATGATGATAGCGGCGGGGTTGACGAGAACGGCTAAGTTCGCCCCTTTGGCGATCATCCCGCCCACAACCGTAAAAACGCCCAGCACTAACCCCAGAATGACGGCGATATCCATGTTTCGCACCTCAATAAACCAGTATTTTGCCTATCAAATAATCCCATCTGCTTTTCAAAAGTATCTATCCCATTGAGCCTTTGGATGTTATTCGACATCACCTGAAGGCATCCCTTCTGACTAAGGATGTAAAAAATATAGAAAAAAAGCACCCTCTTGGATGCTTTCAACATTCACCGGCACGTTCTATTTTCCCAGACTCGCTCGTTCTCTCTTTGGACTGCTCGCCATCACCGACCACATGTCGGCGTATCGTCAGATGTGACGCCGTCGTTCCTGCGGATTAGCGCTTGTTGCTGCGCCGCCAGATGCCCATGGCCTCGGCCTGTGCGATGAGTTCTTCCCGGAACTGGGGATGGGCGATGCCGATCAACCCCTCCGCCCGTTGCCAGGCCGTCTGGCCTTTGCAGTTGAACATGCCGTACTCGGTCACGACGTACATGGTCGTCGACCGAGTGTCGGTGATGATCCCGCCAGGGGTGATCGTCGGCAAAATGCGCGATTTGATGTTGCCCGCCTTGTCGCGGTAGGTGGACGAAAGGCAGATGAAACTGCGACCGCCCTTGGACCGGTAGCCGGCGAGGACAAAATCGAGTTGGCCGCCGGTGCCGCTGATCTGGCGGGGACCCGATGACTCGGCGCAAACCTGGCCGAACAGGTCGACCTCGACGGCGTTGTTGATCGTCACCAGGTTGTCGATCGTTCCGGCCACCTCGGTGGAATTGGTATAGTCGACAGGATAGCTGGCGACAAAGGGATTTTCGTCGATGAAGTCATAGAGCTTTTGCGTGCCGAGGGCGAAGGTGAAGGCGATGCGTCCCCGGTCGAGGGCTTTGCGCGAGCCGTTCATGCGCCCCGCCTGGAACATGTCGACGAAGCTGTCGGCGATCATCTCCGTATGGCCGCCCAGGTCTTTTAAGTCCGATTGGGCGATCATCTGGCCGAGGGCGTTGGGCATGCCGCCGATGCCCAGTTGGACGCAGTCGCCGTCAGTCATCTTCGCCAGAACCTGGGCCGCAATGGCCCGATCCACATCACTGATCGACGCCGGCGGCAGTTCCGCCAGGGGCAGGTTGTCGCCCTCGATGATGTGGTCCACCTGATCGATGTGAATGCCGTGCCCATGACCGCCGTGGACGCGAGGGAATCGCTCGTTGACTTCGATGATCACCTTTTTGGCGCGGGCGATGACGCCGTAGTGGTGGCTGTTGCTGATGCCGAAGTTGAAAAAGCCGTGCCGGTCCATGGGCGCCGCCTGGGTGACAAAGACGTCGGTCGGCTGATTCTCGAGGACGTACCGAGGCAGTTCGGCAAACCGCATGGGGATGTAATAGGCCGCTCCCTGGGCGGCGTAACGGCGGTCGAGGCCGGTAAAATGCCAGGAGTTCCAGGTAAAGCGTCCACCCGTCGTATCGGCTTCAAAGGCCAGAGAAGGGTATACAGTGACGCCCGTCCGGATATGGGCGTTCGACAATTCATCGCCCCGCTCGGCCAGGGCGGCGTCAAAGGCGCGCGGCGCGGCCAGGCAAAAGCCATACTCGATCCAGTCGCCGGACTTGACCATGCGGGCCGCTTCGGTGGCAGTGATTCGTTTCGACCGGTACTGTTCTGAAAAACTCATCGGCATAAACCCCTCCTGCTTTTTGCATTCCCAAGTGTTCTCCCCGCCCACCCGGTTAAGAGCATTAAAATCTGACAATTTTGATTATACTGATTTATATTTTTCTGGTAAATAGCCAATTTTCCCTTTTTCGTCTAAAAGGGGATTGGAGAGTGAACAAGAAAATACCGCCACCCCCCTGGCGTCTTCGCCGGGAGAGCAGCGGTATTTGCGGGACCGAAAGGACCTTTTCATGATCTGTCAATGACGCCCCGCCTGTCAGTCCAGATTTTTGCGAAACTTCTTCGCTGCCAAGACAAAGAGTCCGATGGCGAAGACGGAGAGGATCATCGTCTGCTGCCAGAGGAAGTCCAGACCGACGCCTTTTAAGAAAATCCCCCTCACGATGACGAGAAAGTAGGTCAGCGGGAGCAGGCCGCCAAGTCCCTGCAAGAGCGCCGGCATCGTTTCGCGCGGAAAAACGAAGCCGGAGAGCAGGATGGACGGCAGGATGAGCAGGACCGTCATCTGCATGGCCTGGAGCTGCGTTCGCGCCACCGTTGAAATGAGGAGCCCGATGGCCAGGATGGTGATCAAAAAGAGGGTCGAGAGGAGAAAGAGCAGGGGCACGCTGCCTTTGGGCGGCACTTGGAACCAGTACATGCCGATGAGCAGCACCATCGTCAGGGAGACAAAGCCGATGAAGACAAAGGGCAACAGTTTGCCCAGCATCAGTTCGGCCGGCCGGACCGGCGTGACGACCAGTTGCTCCATCGTCCCCCGCTCCTTCTCGCGGACCATGGAAAAGGACGTCAGCATGGCGATGACGTTTTGCAGGATGAGGCCGATCAGGCCGGGGATGTTGAAGACGGTCGACTTCATGTCCGGATTGTACCAGACGCGCGTCTCCACCTGCACAGGCAGGCTGGGCGGCGCCCCTCCCTGCTCGGTCAGCCGCTGGGATTGCAAGGCCCAACCGGCGTTAAACCCGACCGTCTGGACAGCGCTCATGGCGGCCCGGGCCGACGTGGGATCTGAACCGTCGACGAGCACCTGGATGGTGGCGTTGCCGTTGCCTTGCACCTGTTTGCCGTAATCGGGCGGGATGATCACGGCGACGCGAGCCTTGGCGCTATCCAAAAAGCGGCCCACCTCGTCATATCCCCGAACGAAGTAATCCGGGTCGAGGTAGGTGGAGTTGCGCAAAGCGCTGATCATATCGCGACTGTCCTGGCTCATCGACTGGTCCCAGACAACGGTGGGCAGGTGGTCCACATCGGTGTTGACAGCATAGCCAAAGAGCATCAGCATCATCACCGGCATGCCGATGGCCAGGCCGACGCTGGGCCGATCGCGGATGATCTGCTGGAACTCCTTGCGCAGGATGGCCAAAAAGCGGGTCCAACTGAACTGTCCCATCATCGCCGCCCCCCTTTGATGCCGGCGTTGCGCGGGTCGTCGGCCGCTTCGCGTTCCACGTAGTCGATGAAGAGGTCATCAAGATTCGCTTTATTTTCGCGGGCTTTCATCTCCGCCGGCGTGCCAAAGGCGATCAATCGACCGTAAAAGACGAAACCCAGGTAGTCGCAGGTGTCGGCTTCATCCATGTAGTGGGTGCTGACGAGGACGGTCATCCCTTCAGCGCGAAGCTGGTGGATGATCTGCCAGAAGACGCGCCGGGACACGGGGTCGACGCCGGCTGTCGGTTCGTCGAGGACGATCAACCTGGGCGCGTGGAGGAGCGCGCAAGCCAAGGCCACACGCTGTTTCCAGCCGCCCGACAAGGCGTGGACCAGTTGGGGCAGGCGGCCGTCCAGGCCGATCCGGTCGATGACGCTGCCCTTGCGCTCCGCCGCCAAGGCGCCCCGCAGGTTGTAGACGCCGGCGTAAAAGTCGAGGTTCTCCTGAACGGTCAGGTCGTCGTAGAGGCTGAATTTCTGGGACATGTAGCCGATGCGCTGTTTGATCTCCTCCGAGTGGGTGCGCACGTCATAGCCGAGGACGGTGGCCTGACCCTCCGTCGGCATCAGCACGCCGCAAAGCATCCGGATCGTCGTCGTTTTACCAGCGCCGTTCGGGCCGACAAAGCCCATGATCGAGCCGGCCGGAAGCTGGAAGGTCACCCCCTCGACGGCTGTATAGCTGCCAAAGCGTTTGCTCAATCCCTGGCAATCGATGGCCAGTTCCATGGCCGTTCACCTCCGTCAGACCGTCAGTTTGCCTTTTGAAAGACCACATCGGCGGGCATGCCCGGCTTCAGCCGTTCCAGCCCTTCCGCCAGCTTCGTCTTGACGCTGAAGACGAGGCTCGTCCGCTCTTCTTTCGTCTGCACGTTTTTGGGGGTGAACTCGGCCTTGTCGCTGATCTGGGTCACGGCAGCGGCGAAGAATTGACCGGGATAGGCGTCAACGTTGACGCTGGCGGCGGTCCCGACGGAGAGGCCGCCCAATTGCGCCTCAGGCACATAGACCTTCACCCAGAGGTCGTTTTCGTCGAGTATGGTGACGATGCGAGTGGCCGTATTGACCACCTGCCCTGATTCGACGTGCTTATAGAGGACGCGGCCCCGGACCGGGCTTTTGAGCACCACCTTGTCGGCGTTGACTTGGGCCAGCCGCATCTTTTCCCGCAAGCCATCCACAACAGCCTTCTGCGCCAGGATCGTCGGCTCCGTGTTGCCGGCCAGGGCCAGATCGAGGCCGGCCTGGGCGCCGCTGCGCTGCGCCTCCGCTGATGCCACCTGGGACTGAGCGGCTTCCAGTTGGGCTTGGTCCGCCTCGGTTTGGTTGTGGGACGTCTTCACCCGTGTCTTTTGGTTGTCCAACTCCCGTGCGCTGAGCGCCCCGGCGTCGTAAAGGGCCTGGTTTTCCTTCAGGATCTGCTCCTCGTGGCGCAGGTTTTCTTCGTCGCGGGAGAGGTTGGCCTTGTACTGGTCGATCAGGGTGCGGTTCTGGTTGACTGCCGCCTGAAACTGTTCCACCGTAGCGCGCTGGCGGCGAACCTCCTCGGCGCGGCTTCCGTTGACCAGATCGAGGAGTTTCGCTTCGGCCTGCCGGAGGTCGCTTTCGGCAGCCCGCAGGGTGATGACCGCCGTCTGGTCGTCCAGCAGGGCGATCACCTGTCCCACCTCCACGGTCTGCCCCTCGGCGACACGGAGTTCTGTGACGCGTCCGGCGATCTCCGGTTGGACAGGCACCATCGTTCCCTCAATGGTCCCCGAATAGACCTCCTTGGCCTTCCCGAAGAAGCGACCGAAAACACCGGCATCCCCCTGGGCCGTTGTGGCAACGCTAAATATCAACCCAACCGCTGCCATGGCGATGAAACCGCCAGCGATGATCTTTGCCCTTCCGTTCATGGTTCAATCCCCCTTCTCCTTCGCCCCTATCCCGTTCCAGTCCGATTCAATCGGTCTGCTTCTGTTGCCCCCGAATGCCGCCCTCCATCGCCCTCCGGCGACTCAGGGCGGTGTCCCGTCTCCACTGCCGGATGGTTGCAAGGAGCCATGCAAAAAGAGGTCGATCATGTCGGCCAACTCCTTCTGCCGATCTTCACCGGCCACCCGTTCCGGCAGCAGGAATGGGCTGAGGGTGTAGGCCATCAGCATCCCAAACCAGCAACGCGCCAGCGTCCAGGGACGAAAATCCCGCCGGATCTCCCCCTTCTGCTGCCGTTGCTCGATAAAGCGCAGGAAGACGTCTTGACTCTTGTAGGCCACTTCCCGGATAAAGATCTCCCGCAACTCCGGATGGTACTGCGATTCCGTGATGATCAGGCGAATCAGCTTTTCGTTGCTCCAGATGAACTGCTGCCGTTCTTCACTGATCAGCACCAGCACCTCCCGCAAAGGGAGGTTTTCATTGTTCAGCAGCAACTGCCGGATCGAGTTGACGCTGTTGGGCGCCATGGTATTGCGGATCAGCGGAACAAGCAAGGCCAGCAAAATCTCTTTTTTTGTCTTGAAATGCCGGAAGATGGTCCCTTCGGAGATGCCCGCCTCCCGGGCGATCTCGCTTGTCGTCGCCGCGCTGAATCCCTTTTCGGTGAAGACGCGGAGGGCCGCTTCCGCGATGTTCCACTGCTTGTCAGTCAGCCGCGGCAGAATAAGGTTGTCATCCATGCCCTCACCTCCTGCAACGAGTGTTCACTTGTTCTATCTGAGTAACCGATAAAAATAAGTGAGTATTCACTTATATTTTTCCATGAGCGACTTTTCGCGTCAAGAGGATCTGCTATGTTTTCCGTTCCTTTCGCCGGCTTTCGTTCCAAGAGGCTGGACAAGTCCCTTGGCAGCGGCTATCTTTATGCTATCTGAACCAAGAGGTGATGCTCGTGGACTCGCTCCGTTTGCGCGATGTACAGGCCCGCGTGGACGCCTATATCTCCCAGTTTGAAGAGGGCTACTTTGATCCGCCCACCCTCGTGAACCGTCTCTGCGAGGAACTGGGGGAACTGGCCCGGGAGGTCTCCCACCGTTTTGGCCCCAAAAAGAAAAAGCCCGGTGAAGCTGAAGGCGAAATGGAACTGGAAATCGGCGACCTGCTCTTTGTCCTCGTCTGCCTCTCCAATTCCCAGGGCTATGACATGGACGACATCTTTCGCCGGACCATGGAAAAGTACGAAACGCGCGACAAAGACCGCTGGACACGCAAACGCCCGGCCCCTTGACGAGAAAAGGGGCTACCCGCTGGGGAGCACCTGGGAAACCCCTTTCTTGACCCCTTTGGAAAAAACTCCCCTGTTGACGAAACTCATTTTTTTGTGATAAACTATCTCCTGCTTGGGTAACAAACATCTGCCGGTGTAGCTCAGTTGGTAGAGCAATTGATTCGTAATCAATAGGTCGCCGGTTCGAGTCCGGCCATCGGCTCCAGTGAAAATAAAACCTCCCGAAAACGGGAGGTTTTTCTTTTTATCTGCAATCAGCAGAAACCTTACGGACCAAAACTTATGGACCAAAATCATATTTGAAAAACTCCATCAGATTGTACCGTGCCGCCTCTGCCCGGGCAACCGCAATTTGTTCCGCCAATGCCAATAGCCGCTGCTTGTCATAGGGGGCCCGAATCGGCAGCTTTACGTGCCTGTAAAACTGGTTTATCAGCGCTCTTAACCTGCGGAAATGGTACTGACGGGCGCTCTCAGTGATTTTATTGTTTCGGCACATGGATAAACGCATCGCGATGGCATCCGCTATTTTGTTTGCTCTTTCTCGGTACAGGCACATTTTTATCACTCGCAAAAGTTATTTTTTAACAATAGCATTTAATTATATTGAAAATCGCAACGCATGAATCCTATTCTAATGGGACTATCCCCTTGTGGTTTTGATTGTATTGGGCGATAATGGTATTGGAATCTGGTGTCAGGGTGGAATTATGGACAAACGAACGCTAAGGGAGTTGCGTCGTTTGCTCGGCCTCACACAGAAAGAGCTTGCCGATAGGGCTGGGTGTGTCCAATCTGAGATATCAAAGATCGAAAAAGGGAGAATACCCAAGTTCGACTTGGCCCAGCGAATCGCAAGAGCATTAGAGGTCGAAGCGGAATACATAAAATGGAATTGATTTTTCGAATTCACTCCCTAATGTTCGTTATGATTTTATTCCATATGGAATATTTTTTCGACGCAAAGCAAATATCCTGCTTTGCGTCTTTGATTTATATTAAAATTAGGTAAAAATCACCTTATTGTGTATTCATTCGTTTTCACACCCAAGCAGCTAATGGAGGTCGAGCTTTATGCATCGTTGGCTGACTCACATCGGCGTCACGGCTTTGGTCACCCTGTTGATGGTCCCCACGGCCTGGGCCGCGACGATTCAATGGCCGGACGGCTCCCGCTTCGAGGGGGAGTTACGGGGAGGGAAAATGGAGGGACCCGGCGCGCTGCGCTGGTCCAACGGAACGTTCTACAAGGGTGACTTCTCCAACTCGCTCCCCCATGGAAAGGGTCGCCTGCTATGGCCGAACGGGGTCTATTATGAAGGCGATTTTAAACAAGGCAATTTTGATGGCGTAGGCCTGCTCATGGAGAGCCCGGACCACTACTTCGTCGGCGAGTTTCAGGCCAATCAGCCCCAGGGCATGGGGATACGGCGTAAGGAGGACATCATCGACGGCGGTCTCTGGGAGAAAGGGATGGCCGATCCCGTCTACAACCGGTCCCAGCCGAACCGGATCGCCGGAATTCAGACATGGCATGAGGCCGTCCTCATTGGCGATCATGCGCTGATTCCCGTTGAACCCTTTCTCACCCGAAATGGCTGGATCGCCAAGACAACAGATGCCCACTTCCCGGTCAGCTTTGAAAAAAACAGCTGCCGGCTTTTCCTGCAGGCTGCCAACCCCGTCGCTCGCCTGGACAATAAACCGAAATGGCTCAGTTCGACCCCGATCCTGCATCAAACAACCCTCTACGCCGATATTGGCGATCTCCTCTCCCTCTCGGGGCAACCTGCCTTAGACCGGGCCTACTTCACGCCCCCGGCAAGCACGCAATTGAATCTGACTCCCCTCCACACCCCTTCTCGCCAGCTGTTGCGTTATGGGCCTGCCCGGTTGGAAAAGGCAGCCTTCGCCCCATCTGACGGCAGTCGATTTGGGGCGCCCCTGGTCGCCCGAGACGGTTCCATCTATGTGGGCACAGAGGCCGGCACCGTCTACGCCCTCGGCGCCGATGGATCGGAAAAATGGCGCTATGACGCCGGTGGCGCCGTGGTCACCGCGCCGACGGTGACACAAGACCGGATCCTGGTTGCCGCTTCGAAACAGATCGTCGCGCTGGACGGCGCCGGCGCCCTTCAGTGGACCCTTTCCGCCCCGGTGCGTGAAGGCGGCCTGACAGCGGCGCCTGACGGGACCGTCTGGGCAGTCAGCGATGAGGGCGTCCTGCTGCGGATCGCCGCCGCAACAGGCGACATCCTGACGACCGTCAGAACACCTTGCTCCCCCGCCTTCCCTCCCCTTGTCGCATCAGACGGGACCATCTACGCAGCCGGCGACAAACGGTTGAACGCCTTTTCCCCATCTGGGGAGTGCAAATGGTCTGTTAAGACCGGCGGCGCAATCTATGGATCGCCGGCCCTTCACCCTGACGGAACCGTATACATGGCGACGCTCGACGGGAGTGAACCCGTTCCAAGAGCGCGAAAAATGACCCTGTTCGCCTTGGATTCGGCCACGGGAGAAGAAAAATGGAAAACACGGATATTGGGCGGCGATCATCCTTCAGGGATCGCCGTCGGCTGGAATGGGATCTACGTGGCCACCGATTCGGAATTGCTTGCCCTGTCTTCTACCGGACAGATCCTCTGGCAGACTTCTCTGCTTCCCTCTACCGGTTCGCGGTTCATTGCCGGCGCTCCCGTGATCGACCTCAGCGGAACCCTATTTGTGAATGCAAACGTGTTCGGCGACGCTCGGATCATCGCCGTCGACCCTCAGGGGAAGGTCCTGGCGACGCAGGCAGTAAAGGGCGTCATCTCCGGTCCGATGACCTTGGACACCTTTGGCAATCTCATCGCCGGCGCCGAGGAACTCCTCGTCATCCGGTAACCCAATCCCCGACCGGATCAACAGACAGGCACGGAAAAAGGCTGCTCCTCGCGGGCAGCCTTTTTCCTGTTCCCCCATCCCAGGGTTTCTATTGATAAGCATCGACAGCCAGCATCTCTGCCACGGTCACAAAGGCATAGCCTTTTTGCCGCAAACCGTCGATCATGACCGGGAGGGCTTTCGCCGTCGCCGCCCCGTTGCCGCCGCAGTGCATCAGGATGATGTCTCCAGACCGGGCATTCTCGATGACATAGGCCGCGATTTCCTCCGGTCGCTTATGGTCCCAATCGAAGGTATCGAGCGACCAGAGGACGGCCCTGTATCCGCTGTGTTCCAGCACGGGAAGGACGGCCTTATCGATGTCCCCGTAGGGCGGCCGGAAAAGGGCCGGCCTTTTGCCGGTGATTCCACGCAGGGTCTCCTCGGTCCGACTCAGTTCCGAGCGGATCGACCTTTCGCCGGTTTTGGTAAAGTGGGGATGGCTGTAGCTGTGGCTTGCCACCAGATGGCCCTCCCGCTCGACCCGTTTCACCACCTGGGGATAGGTGGACGCCTGTTCCCCAAGCACGAAAAAGGTGGCCAAAACGCCCTTCTGCCGGAGGGTATCAAGAATCTGGGGGGTGTTTCTCCCGTCGGGACCGTCGTCAAAGGTCAGGCAGAGGCGTTTGCCCGAAGGGTCGCCGCCGATGTAGACCTGAGCCGGCTGTTCCCGCGACAAGCGCTCCACACCCTCCCGCCACTCCTGCCAGCGGGTCAGGGCCTTGCCCTGGAGTGAAACGGTGTTGGCCCGGATCGTTTGGAGTCGTTCTGGTTTTCCCGCCGCAGTTTCCCCGGATGGATCAGCGACTGATTTCGCTGGGTCTTTTGGGGGAGTGGCTGGTCGATTCATGGCTGCATCCGCCGTGGGATCAGATTGGTGATTGGCCTGGGGAGGCGATGCCCCAAAAACCGACGCCGTGATTCCCGGATTTACTGTCAGCGCGTATCCCAGCGCAATAACGGCGCCGACGAAGAGACCGGCCCACACCTTGCCAACAGTCATGACCACACGCCTCCGCTTTCCTACGCTTTAGCCTTCTTGGGCCCCTCTCCGCTTCCTTCGCCATCGCCGCATAGAATCCTTCGTGTTTCCAATAACCGGACGGGCATACTACTCAGGGAGGTGTGGAACATACCCACCCCGCTCGCCAGGGTGCAAAAAAGTGACGGCGCCGAGTAACGACTGAGCGCTTTTTCGGAGACAGACCGGGCAACAGGAACGCCGATGGCATACAAGTGGGATCACAAAAAGCCGGCTTACCACAAGACCGGCTTTTCCAGCGTCTTTATTCTGCCTATTCCCGCCCGGTCGTCCCTTGGGTCAGGGTCCGCACGCGGCTCTTCACCTCTTGCAGATTGGCCGAAGGAACGTAGTTGATATCAGGCGTGGCCACATTGTTCAGGTTTTCTGCGATGATGTGCGGATCATCCATGATCGTCCCGGAATCCTCCCCGAGATTAGGGAGCACCACATCTTTCTCCATGGGATCACCTCCGGGTCTAGTATGACCGGACCTCAAAAAATCATCACACCGCCGCGCCTGAAATAAAAACGCCGCTCACTTTTTCAAGAGCGGCGCTTTTATGTACCCTCACGTCCTACATCCTACAGATCGTCGCTGTCATCCCATTCGGCCTGAGGATTGCTGATTGTCTTCAGGAACAGCAGCCAGAGGCAGAGCAACAGGTTGATCAACCAGAGTGATTCCATTTCAGTCCCTCTTTTCTCCACTCGCGATGAAACCCAGACGCCGAAAAAAAGGACTTCTCACTCCGCCGTCGGGAACACAGTTCTCCGGTTGGGTTTGGTCTACAATTTGTACAATAGCAGAAGTGTATAACCTTTGCAAGCGTTCTGTATAGTATTCGTATAATTAAAAATTACGCAAAAAAAGACTCGAATCTGCACTGCTTTTCACAGTGAGATCCGAGTCGAACAATGGACTGAAGGATGGCTCCTCCTTAGGTGACAGGCACCCCATCCTCCGGCGTCGCCGGCGCCTCGGGCTCTCCCTCGGCAATTTTCTTTAATTCTCCCAAAGAGACGACCAACCCCGCCTTTTTGGCCTCTTCATAGGCAAATTCGACGGTCGCTTCCAGCTCTTCCGGCGAGACCAGGATGCCCTTTTCCGCCAGGGCGCTGCTGGTGAACAAAAGCGCTTTGGCAAACTGTTCTTTGCCCGAGAGGTCGCCGAAACGGGCGCGGGCAAATACGACGGCCGATTGGGCCAACTTTGTTACGGTCTGCCGTTGCTGCTCTGTCGTCGCTGATTTCATGAACTCCACGAGCGCAGGACCGTAGGAACGGATGGCAAAGGTGACCATGACAATTACCCCGAAGACAATGACAAAGAGCCCGAGTAGAAACAGATTGGGATCCACAACGCCTCAACTCCTTTTCTCATCCTTGCCATGTAGACCCATAAAAGAGGGTTCATTATCATTAATAGAGAAAATGCTGAAAATGGTGACGCCATGTTGAAAAAAACAAGGCCTGCGGCATTCGCCACAGGCCCGTGCAAAAGATCATCCGTTGCCTAACTCCGACTGCGCTTTGCATCTCGTCCCCCTTTCCAGAGCCGGCGCAGCCATCGCCACAAGGCCAGCGCGAGGAAATAGATCAGAGAAAATAAGAGAAAGCCGGCAACGCCGGCGACCACATCCATGAGTTCCATACGGCCGCGCCCCATGATCTTCTGCTCCACTTCGATCGCGACGGTCGTCGCCAGCACGACAGCGAAGGACGTCACAAAGGAAACAGCAGAAAGGCCCCACCGGGATAGGAAGCGAACGGCCGTCTGGATGAGAAAAAAAAGCGCCAGTCCGAGCAGCCCAATGACCCAAAAGTGCAGTTCCTTGTCGGTCAGTCCGGAGCGGGCCGACTCGGCGAGAATCCAGTCATGGCTGTTATTGACAAGATCGGCCAGACGCCAGAGCAGGCCTTCCAACAGTTCTCCAACCTCCCCTGTTTGGCTGTATCTTCGATGTTATCTCTATTCGTTCCATTATTGGGGGTTCGTCACCCCTTGCGCCATTCCCTTGTCCTAGGCCAATCTTCTCTTTCCTTGGATTTATCCTGGAATGCCGATGTACTATAATGATCGTTGATCTCAGGAAACCTGTGTAAAGGAGCCAACCGTTTGGATACACTTTTCGTCCTCAAATTCATCTACAGTTTTATGCTTCCCCCCGGCCTGTTCATCCCTCTTTTCCTGTTTGGAGCCTTCTATTGCCAGAGAAGGCGACTGCAGGGACCTGCCCTTTTTTCGGCTGTGATGACGCTCTTGCTCTACCTGGTCTCGGCGCCGGTTGCCGGCGACGCCATCATCCGCTCCCTGGAAAGCCGGTATACGCCGCCTGATGCTCCGTCGGGAGACGTCATCGTCATGCTCGGCGGGGGATCGACCCTGGATACGCCCGATATCGATGGGTTGGGCCAGATGACCGGAAGCAGCGCCACCCGCCTCTTGACGGCGGCCCGCCTGCACCGGCTCACCGGCGCGCCCATCATCGTCTCGGCCGGTCAGGTCTACGAAAACAGCGGCGTCGAGTCCCGCATCGCCCTTCGCCAACTCGTCGGCCTCGGCGTTCCGGAATCGAAGATCATCGCCGAGGAGATCAGCCGCAATACAGAGGAAAACGCCCGTTACACAAAAGAAATCCTCGACGCGCGAGGATTTCGAAACCCGATTTTGGTGACATCGGCCTTTCACATGGAGCGCTCTGTCGGCCATTTCTCAAAAGCCGGCGTGTCGACGCTCCCTTACCCGACTGATTACCGGGCCAACCGGGTCGCTACCTACACCCTCGCCGATTGGACACCCACTGCAGCCGCTTTGTCGAACACAAGCCTGGCGATCAAAGAGTACCTGGGGCTGCTCCCGTTGCTGGTCAAGTAAAGGCGCCGCGACAGGACCTTCTTCGATGAAGGCCTGGTTACCAGCGGTTGTAATGGATGCGTGACGGGTCGAAGCGGTTGGCTGGCGCTGGTTTCTCGGCGGGATAGCCGACAGGGATCAGCGCCAGGGGGATGACATGGTCGGGAATCGCCAAGAGCGTTCGAAAATGGGCCACCCGTTCGGCCTCCGGATAGACCCCTACCCAGACAGCGCCAAGGTCGAGCGATTCGGCGGCGATCAGCAGGTTCTCCACCGCAGCCGAGCAATCCTGCACCCAAAAACCCTTGTACTTTTCCAGCGTCTCGTCGCCACAGACCAGGATCGCCACGGGGGCCTGTTTGACCATGCCGGCATAGGGATGAAAGGCGGGTATCTGGTCAAGTGTGGCCCGATCGCCGATGACGATGAAATGCCAGGGCTGTTCATTGCCTGCTGAGGGGGCGTTCATGGCCGCCGCCAGCAGTTCCTTGACGGTCTCTTCCGAGACCGGCTGATCGGTGTATTTGCGCACACTTCTCCGGGAAAAAATGGCCTCCATGGGCATCTCTCCTCATTCTGAATGACTTATTTTTCGTGAAACCGCGGCAAACGATACAGAGGGTCCCTGGCGAGATGCCAGGGACCCTCTCCATTGCTTCAAAACACCGGTGTTCCCAACAGGGTCGCCCTTATAGCGGGAACACAGGCACTGGAGACCAGCCGCACAGGGCCACCTGCACAATTTTTTCGACGCAGATGTTTTTTCTCCTCCCCTCTATGCAATTGTTTAAACAAGAATTTTCAATCGTTGTTTAAAAATAAAAAACCCAGTCAAAGACCGGGTTTTATCTGCAAGCGCCTATTCGCAATTAACCGTTAAAGACGGTCGCCGTGGGAGAGGGCCGCTGCGCTTCCGCCGCTTGTTGCCGGCTCGCTGCCAGTTCCATCGCCCGAGCGGCGGCCGTTTCGGCCTCTTTCAAGGCCACGGCCATCTGGCCCAGCAGTTCGGCCAGTTCGATCTCCTGCCGGTTTTCCTTCAGGTATACGGCGACATCCTGAGCATCGTGAAAGAGCCGGTGGGTGCGGCCTTTCAACTGCCGGATGAGCAATTGCATCTCGTTGGAAAAGGTCCCTGGCGTACACATGGGCACAACCTCCTTCACCGTTTTCAATATAGGATCAGCAGATCCTTGGCAACGGGTCTCCTGCCAGCATATCCAGGATACGGTGACCGCCCAAGGGGGTGCGCAGGAAGACTCGCCCCTTGCCCTGTGCTGACACCGGTCCAGGCTCCGCGGTTAGTTCCGAAGCTTGTCCGGCTCCCGGCGAGAAGGCTCCCCCTCGACCCGCCTCGACTCGTCCGATGGCGGCGGCGTCGCTCCCCAGAGGATGTTCGCGCAAGGCCGACAGGATCGCCTCGGCCGCATCGGAAGCGGCGACGATCAACACCTTCCCCTCATTGGCCAGGTACAGGGGATCGAGACCGAGCAGTTCGGCGGCGCCCTGCACCTCTTCACGGATAGGGAGAGCGGACTCGTCGAGGATGATGTCGCAACCTGTCGATTGGGATACCTCGTTCAAGGTGGTGGCGACACCGCCCCGGGTCGGATCGCGCATGAACCGGATGGAATCGGGAAAGCGATCCAACAGCATTTCCGTCACGCCGTTTAAGGGTGCGCAGTCGCTCTCGACAGGCGTTTCAAATTCGATGCCCGCCCGTTTGGAGAGGATCGACAACCCGTGATCACCAATGGTCCCGTTGATGAGCACAACATCACCGGGCATGATGCGGTGGTAGCCCAGGTCGCACCCGTCGGCAACGACACCGACGCCGGCTGTGTTGATGTAAATCCCGTCGCCGCACCCCCGCTCGACCACCTTCGTATCGCCGGCGACGATGGCAACGCCCGCCTCTTGGGCCGTCCGGGCCAGCGAGGCGACGACACGTTCCAGATCGGCGAGAGGAAAACCCTCTTCCAGGATGAAGCCGGCCGTCAGATAGCGGGGGCGCGCCCCTGTGACCGCCAGGTCGTTGACCGTTCCGGCGACAGCCAGTTTGCCGATATCGCCGCCAGGAAAAAAGATCGGCTTGACGACAAAGGTGTCGGTGGTCATGGCCAGCCGTCCCTCGGGCAGGTGGAGCAAGGCGGCGTCGGTCAACTCCCGCAAGGCGGGGTGTCTCAAGTAGCGCAGGAAGATCTCTTTGACCAGGCGGTGGGTCAAGGCGCCGCCGTCGCCATGGGCCAGCAGAATGCGTTCTTCCGTCATGGCCGCCCTCCTTCGCGTAAATGTGATGCGCCGCCGCTCACCGCAAAGCGCTCATAGCGGTAGAAGGTGGCGCACGTCCCTTCATGAGAGACCATGCAGGGGCCGATGGGGCGGGCGGGTTCACAGCCGCTGGCGAAGAGGGGGCAGTCAAAGGGCGTCTTCTTGCCTTTGAGGATCTCCCCGCACAGACAGCCCTTCGGAGGCGCGGCCGGCGTCATTTCGAGGGGAAAGCGGACTTCAGCGTCCCAGGAAGCCAGGGCCGGCTTCAGTTTCATGGCGCTCGCCGGCACCGTTCCCAACCCGCGCCAATGGCCTTCTTGCAGGTCAAAACAGCGCGCCATGGCGTCAAGAGCCGCACGGTTGCCCTCTTCCTTAACCGCTCGTCCATAGGCGTTGACGACACTCGGGCGGCCTTCCTGGAGCAGTTGGGCCAGATGATCGACGGCGCTGAGCAGTTCCAGGGGCTCAAAACCGGCCACCACCCCGGGCAGGCCCAATTGGCGGGAGAGAAAATCCCAATAGCCGCGGCCGGTGATCATGCTCACATGGCCGGGCAACAGGATGCCGTCGACCTGCAGTTCCGGATCGGGCAAAAGAGCGGCCATGGCCGGCGGGGTGAGCTTGTGCAGCGAATAGATGAAAAAGTTGTCCCGGCCCTCGCGAACGGCCTGTTCGATCGTCACCGCCGCTGTCGGCGCCGTCGTTTCAAAGCCGACACCGACAAAGATGACGGCCTGTTGCGGGTTCTCCCGCGCAATCGCCAAGGCGTCCAGGGAGGAGTAGACAATCCGCACATCGGCGCCGCGGGCCTTTTCCTCCTGCAAGGTCGTCCGGCTGCCAGGAACCTTCATCATGTCGCCAAAGGTGGCGATGATCGCCCCAGGCTGGCCGGCGAGGGCGATGATCCGGTCAATGTCGCTGTAGTCGCTGACACAGACGGGGCAACCGGGTCCGCTCATCAGGTTCACATGGGGCTTTAACAGTTCCCGCACACCTGTTCGCGAGATGGCCGCCGTATGGGTGCCGCAGAACTCCATCACATTGGCCCGCCGCCCCAACCGTTGGGTCAGCCGGTCCAGGCTATCCCGCACCCGCTGCGCCATCTGCTGTCCCATTTCGGGATCGCGGAACCGCTTGAGGATCTCCTTGTGCAACAGAATTCGCCTCCCCGCGTTGTGCTTAGGCCCTGCTAAGGACTTGCTTATGAATGACTTGCCACCTGAATAGGCTCCGCTTACGATCCACTTCGAGTCGCCGCCAGGATCTCCTCCCAGGCCTTCAGGCTGTCGAGGGCGGCCTCTTCGTCTAGAATCTGAACGGCGAAACCGGCATGGACGATGACATAATCGCCCACCTTCGCTTCCGGGACCAGGGTGAGCCCGACGGTTCTTTTATTGCCAAAGGACTCCACCTCTGCCAAAAAACCGCCCTCTTGGATGGCGATGATCCGCGACGGAGCAGCCAGACACATGGGTCATACCCCCCTCCACAAACTGATGACGCCCTGACCGAGGGCGAGGCCGCCGTCATTGGCCGGCGCGCGGCTAGGAAACAGGACGCGAAATCCCCGCCGCGCCAACAGGCGGCGAGCCAGTGTAAACAGGTAGGGATTCTGAAACACACCGCCGCCCAAGGCGACGCAATCGATGCCGCTTGCATCCCGCACAGTCAAAAGGGCCGCTTCGGCCATGCGGACCAGGGTGTTGTGAAAGCGGCTGGCGATGACCTCGATGGCGACGCCCGACTCCCGATCCGCCAAGATCGCCGACAGGAGCGGCGCATAATCGATCGCGCCAGGGGCTTCGCCGGAAAGGCCGCCCGTTGCCTCAGGAAGCGTAAACGGGTACGCCCCGTCGGCCAGCGCCGCCTCCACCAGGCCGTCAACGGGCGTTCCGGCAGCGCCTCCGAGAACGCTGTGATCGAGAACCGGTTCTCGCTCCTCACAGCCGGTCAACCCCAGGCGCAGGCGCACCCGCTCGCCCAGTTCGATCGCCGCCTGACCGTCATAACTGTTTTCCAGGCAGAGGCCGAGCAGGGCGGCGACGGCGTCGAAGAGCCGGCCGGCGCTGGAGACGAGCGGCGTATTCAGCCTTTTTTCCGCCATGCGGCGGGCGTTTTCGATCGGAACCAACCGTTCCGGAAAGAGTGTTTTTGCCTTTGCCCAACCGGCGTCGCCGAAGGCCTCGCCCAAAAAAGCGGACGCCGTCAGCCAAGGCCGGCGAATCGCCGCTTCCCCGCCGGGAAGGGGAACGGGCCGCAGCCAGAAATGGCGTCGGTAGTCCCGCAGATCGCCGCTGAGGATCTCAAACCCCCGGATGCCGCCATCTTCCCCTGCCCCGGTTCCGTCGAGGATGACGCCGATGGCCGGTCCTGTCTCGCCGTTATCGGCCAGGACAGCGGCCAGGTGGGCGTGGTGATGCTGGACTTCGTCAACCGGCAGGCCGGTTGTCGGAGGCGCTGCCGCATCGCGTGCCGGGAGGTCAGCCTCGGGAGAAGCCGCTCCAGCAATCGCCGGACATCGCGCTCGGGCGATCTCCTCGGCCAGCGCCGTAATGCGGTACTGGGGATGACCATCTCGGGCCACCCGCTGTGGCGCCAGATCGAGAAGACGCTGCAAATTTTCACAACTCTCCAGGTAGTTGTCGCGGCCCTCACGGGTATCTACATGGCCGATGTGCTGGCTCAGGTAGGCGGCGCCGCGCCCGAAGAGGGCGAAGGTGTTTTTCGTCTCCGCTCCGGCGGCCAGGACTGTCCGGTCAGGGACACCCTTCGGCCAGGGGATCGGGATCCCTTCGGGCACATAACCGCGGGAACGGCGGTAAAACTGAAGAACGCCGTCGATATACCGGACGACGGAGTCGTCGGCGCGGCTGACGATCTCGCGGTCGTGGAAGACAAAGGCGTCGGCGATGCCGTTTAATTGAGCGAGAGCCGCCCCATTGTCCCGGACGAGGGGCAGTCCCCCGGCGTTTCCCGAGGTCATGACGAGCAGGTCGAGGGAATCGTCAAAGAGCAGGTGATGAAGCGGCGTATAGGGCAACATGGCCCCCAGGGTGCTTGTTCCCGGCGCCAGGTTCTCCGGCAGTCCGGCATCCCCTCGCCGCTCCAGAATGACGATCGGCGCCTCCGGTCCTGAGAGCGCCGCCTCCTCCTGATCGCTGATGCGGCACAAGCGGTGAAGGGTGGCCAGATCCCGTCCCATCACCGCCAAAGCCTTGGCCGGTCGCCTTTTGCGCCGGCGCAGTTCGGCGATGGCGGCGCTGTTGCGACCGTCGCAGACAAGGTGGAAACCGCCCAGCCCCTTGAGGGCAATGATCTTCCCTCGTTCCATCCATTCCCGGAAGGCGCCGGCCCAGTGACCGGGCCTCTCCCGCCCGTCTTCGTCGGCAAACCAGACACGGGGGCCGCAGGCGGGGCAGGCCGTGGGCTGGGCGTGAAAGCGGCGATCAAGGGGATCGTCGTATTCACGGCGGCAGTCCGGGCACATGGGAAAAGAGGCCATGGTCGTCTGCGCCCGATCATAGGGGACTTGACGGATGATGGTGAAACGGGGGCCGCAGTGGGTGCAGTTGGTAAAGGGGTACCGGTAGTGGCGGTCAGCCTGATCGGCAAGTTCGCGGCGGCAGTCGGGGCAGAGCGCCACATCGGGAGGGATGCGCGCGATCGCCCGATCGTTTGCCTTTGCGCTCGCCCCATCGTCATTGATCCCCACGGCGGATTCGCTTGTGATGATGGAGAAGTCGCGAAAGCCCTCGACCGGCGCTTCCCGGACCTGCACCGCGATGATGCGGCTCAGGGGCGGCGCTTCGTTTCTAAGCGCCTGCAAAAAGGCGTCGATCGCTTCCGCAGCGCCTTCCATCCGGATCTCCACACCGGCCGCTCCGTTGCGCACCCAGCCGGCCAGGCTGAACCGCAAGGCCTGCCGGTAGACAAAGGGTCGGAAACCGACGCCCTGAACGGTGCCGGTCACCAGGATCGTTCGCGCCACCCGGTTGTCGGCGTACCGCGGGAACCCATCCTTTTCTGCCCGGCCCTTGTCGCCCGTCATCGCCGGCGACGCTCCTCCGCCTGGTTCGACAGCCAGTCGATCCACCGGTCCATCCCTTCTCCTGTGCGGGCAGACAGGTCAAACCGGGGCAGACCGGGGTGGATCTGTCCCAGATCGGCGGCCAGTTCGTCAAGGCGAAAGTCGGTGAAGGGCAGCAGGTCGATCTTGTTGAGGAGCAAGGCCCCTGCCTCGCGAAACATGAGCGGGTACTTGGGCACCTTGTCATTGCCTTCTGTCGTGGACAGAACGACGACCTTCATGGCCTCACCGAGGTCAAACTCGGCTGGACAGACCAGATTGCCCACGTTCTCTACAATCAACAGGTCGAGGTTGTCCAGGTCGAAGGCAGGCAGCACATCACGAACCATGGCGGCGTCGAGGTGACACGCGCCGTGGGTGTTGATCTGAACGACAGGGATACCGAGGCGGGCGATCCGTTCGGCATCCTTGGTGGTCGCCACATCTCCCTCGATCACGGCGACGCGCAGTCGCTCCTTGACAGCAGCCAGCGTCTTTTCCAGCAGCGTTGTTTTGCCAGCGCCGGGCGAACTCATCAGGTTGAGCAGGAGCAGTCCCTTTTCCTCCATCAACCGGCGGATTTCGCCAGCGACGGCCGCGTTGGCGCCGAGCAGGTTTTGACCCAGTTTGATCTGCATATCAATCACCCTCAAAGTAGTCGATTTGCAACTCCCGGCCCTGGATGATCTCGATGGCAAAGCCGCCGCAATCGGGACAGAGAAAGCCAAAGTTCCCTTCGACGGCAAACTCGACGCCGCAACTGCCGCAGCGCCCCCGTGTCTCCCGTTCCTCGATCTCGAGTTCCGCCTCCGGGGCAAAGAGGGGTTGTTCCCGCAGGACAGTGAAGGCGAATTGGAGCGCATCGGGCAGGGCGTGGGTCAAGGCGCCGACAGTGAGCTTGACCTTCTTGATCCGGGCGATGTTGTGCCGGTCCGCTTCGCGAGCCAGCACATCGACGAGACTTTCCATGAGCGCCATTTCGTGCATGCAGGCGTCCCTCCCGCCATTTCCAAGCGTTATCGCCTGTTATGGGATGTGATCAATCTGTGTTTTATGGCTTCGGCGTCGCCGGAAGGCCCCAGTGCACCAGTTGTTCCAGCGCCGCCTCGATCACACCGGGCAGAACGGCGGCTACGGTCGGTGACAGTTCTGTTCCCCACTCCAGGCTTTCCGGTTGGACGCCGATGAGGACCATCTCGGCGGGCAGCGTCCCGCGCAGGTTAGCCAGGGCCAGCACCTCCTGAAAGCCCATCTGGTGCTGGGACATCTTTACCCCCAGGTAACTGGGCAGTTGTTCCTTTTCCAAGCGGACAAGGGTACCGGGCGCTTTGCCGGCGTTCACGGCGTCAATGCAGAGAAAGTGGCTCGCCTCTTCCAGGTGATCCAACAGCAAGAGACCAAGCGTCCCGCCGTCGATCAACTCCACTTCGGGCGCGAAATCATAGCCGGCTTCCATCCGGCGAATGGCGTGAACACCGAGGCCCTCATCGGTAAAGAGGAGATTGCCGAGGCCCATGATAATGATCTTTCTTTCTTTATCTTGCTTTTTTTCCATCGATGCCCCTTTCTGCCAGAAGAACGGCGGGGCAACCGAAACGCCGCAATGGCGCAGGTCACCCCAAACAACATAATCACAGCGTTATTGTTCCCTATTGTAGCATTCGGAACTTGGTTTGCCTATGTGCAATCATTGCTAACGCGGTCTTCCTTACAGACCCCCGTAACGCAACGGAAAGCCAAAAAGGAGTAGACCAGCCGCTTAGGCGTTGCCGTTGTCGTGGCAGTCAAACTTATAACCGCTGACCATGGACGAGAGGGTGCCGTTGCGGGCGAACATGTCGTGGCGGATCGACAGGTAGAGGTGGACGATGACAAAGGCCACGATCCCCCATGCCATCATTCGGTGCATCATGTGAACGGTGAAGCTCTGCCCCAGCAGGGTGAAGACCCAGCCGAAAGCGCTGCCGACCAGACCGTTGGGGTGGAGTTCGCCGTACATGGCCAGACCGGTGATCGACATGAAGACCGAACCGACCATAATAAAGCCGAAGTAGGCCAGGTTGGCCACCGGGTTATGGCCCAGGTGTTCATCGTGGTGATGTTTCAGAAAGAGGTAGCTGAGGAGTACATCGAAAAACTCGAGCCAGAACTCCTTCTGCCAGGGCCAGTGGTGGCTGCGGGCGTATTCGTTGCCCACGAAGGCCCAATACAGGCGAAAGTGGTAGGCGGCGATGAAGACATAGCCGGCGGCGATGTGCCACATAAAGGATTTGCCCATCCAAAAGACGGTCGTCGCCTCGCCGTTGACGGCCATCGGCTTGAGGACGGGGTTGCCGATGTAAAGACCTGTCGCCATCAGGATGACGATGCAGAGGGCGTTCACCCAGTGGTAGAACCGAACCGGCAGTTCCCACACATAGACTGTCTGCAAGCAGCGCAGGCCCGATTTCATAGCTTCCATGGCCCTACCTCCTTACCGCAAGACATCGATCGTGGTGATCTCCTGGTTCTCCGTGTCGGTCAGGTGAGCGGCGCAGGCCAAACAGGGGTCGAAGGAGTGAATGGTCCGCAACAGTTCGACCGGTTCCTCCGGCTTGGCCAGGGGCGTGCCGATAAGGGCGGCTTCGATGGCGCCGCGCTGGTTTTTGTGGTCTTTCGGCGAGCCGTTCCAAGTCGTCGGGACGACACACTGGTAGTTGGCGATTTTGCCGTTTTGAATATGGCTCCAGTGGCCCAGGGCGCCGCGGGGCGCTTCGGCGATGCCGACACCCTTGCAATCCTTCTCCCAGGTCGACGGTTCCCAGCGCTCTTTGTTGAAGGTGGTCTGATCGCCGTTCTTGACATTGGCGACCAATTCGTTGAAAAACTGCTTCAGCCAGGTGGCGCAGAGCTTCGTCTCGATGCCGCGGGCCGCCGTCCGGCCGAGGGTGGAGAAGAGGGCTTCGGGACCGACGCCGAGACCGCCGAGGACCTTGTCGACTTCGCTCTTGACGAGGTCATGGGCCTTGCAATCCTTTTTGGCATAGGCGACGAGCATGCGGGCCAGGGGACCCACTTCGACGGACTTTTCCCGCCAGCGCGGCGATTTGAGCCACGAGTAGGCCTGATTAAAGGCGCCCGATTCGTCGAGGGTCTTGTAGGGCGGCTTGGGACCGGTGTAGTTGATGTTGGTCTCGCCTTCCCATGGGTGCAGGCCGCTCTTGGAGTTTTTGTACCAGGAGTGGTCCGTGTATTCCAGGATCTGCTCGGGATCGCGGGGATCCACGTCAAGGACCTCGCCGAGGTTTTTGTTGAGGATGACGCCGCGCGGGAAGAGGAAGCCCGAGGGGTCATTGATGTGGGTGGTGGGCAGGTCGCCGTAGCAGAGGAAGTTGCCCACGCCGCCGCCGTAGGCCGCCGAGTCCTTGTAGAAGGAGGCGATGGCCAGCAGGTCCGGAACATACACCTGCTCGACAAACTCCATGGCCTCGTCGATGAGCTTGCCGATCATGTTGAAGCGCTCGATGTTGACGGCGTTGTCGCTGTTGATGTCGATGGGCGCGGTCATGCCGCCCACAACATAGTTGGGGTGAGGGTTCTTGCCGCCGAAGATGGTGTGGATCTTGACGATCTCCTTCTGCCAGGAGAGGGCCTCCAGGTAGTGGGCGACCGCCATCAGGTTGGCTTCCGGCGGCAGTTTGTAGGCTGGATGGCCCCAGTAGGCGTTGGCGAAGATGCCCAGCTGGCCGCTGTCAACAAAAGTCTTCAGCTTGGTCTGCACATCTTTGAAATAGCCGGCCGTCGACTTGGGCCAGCGGGAGATGCTCTGAGCCAGTTGGGCCGTGGCAGCCGGGTCGGCTTTCAGTGCGTTCGGGATGTCCACCCAGTCGGGGGCGTGCAGGTGATAGAAGTGAACCACATGGTCGTGGACATAAAGGGCGGTAAACATGATGTTGCGGATCAGTTCGGCGTTTTTGGGGATGCGGATCTTGAGGGCGTCCTCGACGGAACGCACCGAGGCAAGGGCGTGGATGGTGGTGCAGACGCCGCAGATGCGCTGGACGAGCGCCCAGGCGTCCCGGGGATCGCGGTCACGCAGGATGATCTCAAGGCCGCGGATCATGGTGCCGGCGCTGACGGCGTCGACGATCTTGCCGCCCTCTACCTTGGCTTCCACACGCAGGTGGCCTTCAATCCGTGTGACAGGGTCGACGACGATGCGTTCTGCCATTTATGTTCAACCTCCCAGAGAATCTTTGTCGCTGCCGCCTTTGGCCGCCTTGTCTTGAGCCTTTTTGGTAAAGGCGGAGAAGCCGGCGTGCACGGCGGCGCCCACAGCGGCGGCCCCGACAGCGGCAACACCAAACTTATCGACATTCATACCGATGTGCATGCCCGGCACTTCGGCCAGGTGGGTGTAGAAGGACTCGCCGCCCGTGTTGTCCCAGAACCCTTTCTCCGAGCAGCCAATACAGGGGTGGCCGGACTTGATGTCATAGCTGACACCGCCGTTCCACTGCATGTTGGCGCAGGAGTTGTAGGTGTTCGGCCCTTTGCAGCCGACCTTGTAGAGGCACCAGCCCTGCTTGGCCCCTTCGTCGTCAAAGGATTCCACAAACATCCCCGCATCGAAATAGGCGCGGCGGTTACACTTGTCATGAATGCGATGGCCGTAGAAGGCTTTGGGCCGGCCTTCGCGGTCCAGTTCCGGCAGGCGATCGAAGGTGAGCAGGTGGGTGATCACGCCAGCCATCACCTCGGCGATGGGGGGGCAGCCCGGCACGTTGATGATGGGTTTGTCCTTGATGATCTCCTGCACCGGAACGGAGCCGGAAGGGTTGGGGTTGGCGGCGGCGATGCAGCCGTTGACGGCGCAGGAACCCCAAGCGATGATCGCCTTGGCGTTCTTGGCTTCTTCTTTGAGGATCTCAACGGAGGATCGGCCCCCCAGGACGCAGTAGATGCCGCCATCTTTCGTCGAGACGGCCCCCTCGACGGCCAGGATGTAGTTGCCCTTGTTCTCTTCCATGCTTTTGCGGGCAGCCTCTTCGGCTCGCTCGCCCGCAGCGACCATCAGGGTCTCGTCATAGTCGAGGGAGATCATGTTCAGCAGGATATCAGCGGCAATGGGGTGGTGAGAGCGGATGAACGATTCGGTGCAGCAGGTGCATTCGACCAAATGACGCCAGATAACGGGGATACGTTTCTTCGTCTCTAAGGCCTCGGCAATTTTGGGAACCGATCCGGCGCTCAATCCGAGAGAAGCCGCCATGACCGTGCAAAACTTGAGGAAGTCCCGCCGGCTGACGCCGCGGCGCTCCAGGTACTGGTAATAAGTTTCCTCTTTTGCCATTAACTTTCACCCCTGATTTTCCAATTTTTCAGAAAAAACCGAAAGCGAACAGAAAAAACTGCTTCTCTGTTCGCTTGACTAAAAAAGCGCGACTGCTAGAACTCTACATCGCTTTGTCATATCATAACCGAAGCTTTTACAAGGTGACAAGTAGAATACCCCTATTAAGAAAATGAATATATTCACTCCGCAATTCATGAAATGCTTCAGTTTCCCAACAATACAGGCCCAACCGGCATAATTCAGCGTGGTCAGGAATATATACCTTTTAAATGGAAAAAGGAGGAAAATCATGTGGGGCGTCTTCACTTACTACCGCTCTTATTGCTTGCTTTCCTTTTCCTGTCCCTGTCGCCGACTGCCGGAAGCGCTGTTTCAGACAGAGGGCCCCTTCCGGCGGAGTCGCTGCCACGTTCGCCTGCCCAAAACGCTCCCTCTCCATCCATTGAAGTGGATACCGCCGACTGGGACGACCACCGGCTGATCACCTTCGCCCTGGAAGCGGACAAGCAAATGGCAACGGCCCTCTTCGTCCAAAATCCGGACTGGCTTCGTCACCAGGGGCTGACCCCCGTTTCCATCGCCGCCAAAAACGATTTGTCGCGTCTGTTGGCACCCTACTGGACGTCAGAGTCCATCGACACGGTCTGGGAGGAAGGATCTCGCGCCATGCCTGAACTCCCCTGGGGCTTTTACTCCGAAGGTCCCTCTCTGCTTTTTCTGGCGAAGGATGTCACCGTTTCTCACCCATCGGCGGACACAGCCGTTGTGTCGGGCACCACCGAGGCCTATCAGAGCGAAAACGGCGCCGGCGCCCCCTCGGATAATGGAAGAGATTCGATCAACGTCAGTGTCTATCTGCGACAAACGCCCACAGGTTGGCGCGCCGAATGCCATCGACCAGCAGAAGACGGCGTGTGACTTCACCCATTACGAGAAACAGGGTGGTCCTTCGACCACCCTGACGCACTTCCTCACTCGCTATCTGGTATAATGACGAGAATCAACGGCTGGCTCCGTCCGTTCACAGACTGATTCACCTCCAGCGTCGCCTACACTCCACATTATATCATTATTGTTTTTATTTTCAAACATTCTTACCTCCACTCTCCTGCCTCGTTCTCAACAGCACTCCCTATTCGCGAAAAAAAACGCCACTGGGTTTTACCCCTGCAGCGCTTTTCTCGTTCATCTGAGATGGTGGTTTACTCCTATCAGTCAAGGGCCCGGAGCCAATTGTCCCAGGACTCAATGGACCCGGCCACATAGGCGCCTTTTAAGTGTTCCTGCGCTTCCATGTCGTAATCGAGGCCGCGTCCGCCGATGCAAACGCGCATCGGGAAGGCGCCCCGTTTGGACATGTCTTTGAGTTGATCGTGAATCAGGAGCACTTCGGGCACCAGCAACCGCGATCCGACGGAGAGGGAGACAATGCGCGGGCGCAGTTCACCGACCACCTCGTAGAGGTCATCGGTGGGCAGATCCTGACCCAGGTAGATGACGCGGAACCCACGACGGCGCAGGTAGATCGAGAAGATCAGCAGGCCCAGGTCATGGTGCTCGCCGGAGACGCAAGCGGCCAGGACAAGGGGCAGGTCGCGGTTGGCCGGCAGGGCGCAGAGCATGGCGGCCAAGCGGGCACGGAAGAAGTTGGAGGCAAAGTGCTCGTGGGCGACGGAAAGCTCGCGGCGCGCCCAGCGTTCACCCAGTTCCTGCAGGATGGGCAGGATCAGTTCCACAGCGACGCGCTCCATGCTGAAGAGACTCAAGGCCTCCTCCATGGCGGCGCTCGCCTTTTGCTCGTCATAATCGTCAAGGGCCAGGACGATGCGACGATGGAGTTCACCGAGGGCATCTTTGCCGGTGTCCACCAGCGGGCTGATGGGACGCAGGACATCGTGCTGGTGCAGCATCTTGACGGCCTGTCCGATGGTCACGCCGTTTTTGACCTGCTGGGCCAACCACTGGATGGTCTGCACGTCCTCTTGGGAGTACACCCGGTATCCCGCCTTGTTGCGATCCGGCTGGATGACCTGATACCGGTGTTCCCACACGCGAAGGGTCCCGGCGGCTACGCCGGTCATCTTCTCCACTGCTTTGATGTTGTAAAAGCCGTGATCCTTTGTACTCATGGCGGGCACTCCTTTACACGACCTCGTCTCTTTAGTACACTCGTGAAGGTTATTACAAGTAATTTGTATTAAAATACTTCTCTATCTAGCATGATCATACTATGATTTTCTCTTTGTATCAAGCAATAATAGGGTATGGAAAAAGTTTGTCGCCAGCGGCACTTTTTTCAAGTCCGACCATTGACCCGCATACCCCTAAAAGCGTCTGCGAAAAATGTATCTGTCGCCTTTCGGCGGATAGATATGTCTCTTATAATAAAAATGGTAATAATATAAGCTATCGCAGGCGAATTTCTGACGATGGATCGGGGTTAAAGCCATAACGGATGAGGTGATGCTGTGTTCGAGGATGCTCAAAAGGTCAGTTCTGTTTTTGCCGACAGAACTCGTTTCTCTATCTATCAATATATTGTCAACCACCCAAACGCGACCTGCACGGTCAAGGAGATCGCCCAGGAATTCTCCATTCACCCGAACGTCGCCCGTTTGCATCTGTCGAAGTTGGAAGAGATCGGGCTGCTCGAATCGGGTTGGGATCACCAGTCCATGCCAGGACGGCCGGGGCGGGTTTATTCCCTGCGCAAAAAGGCGATTACACTCCACTTTCCGCCCCGCGAGTACCAGTTGCTCTGCGACCTCACGCTGGATGCCCTCGACGAAGTCGGGGCCGCCGGTATGGCGGCGTTGAACAAGGTGGGGCGCGCCCACGGGGTGCGGCTGGCGCAAGGGCTCCAGTCAAACAGTTCCGCCGGCAGCAGTTCCGCTTCCACCGGCAACGCCGCTGGCGCGACCCATGGCAACGCGAGCCCGGAGGGCGCCTTCGACGCGATGCTCACCATCGAATCGCTGGCGATCTCTGCCGTCACGCGCAACGAAACCGGCGCGATCATCCGCCTGCGCAATTGTCCCTTCCGGGAATCGGCGGAGCGTCGCCATCACCTGACCTGTCCCCTGCACCGCGCCATCCTGAGCGGTGTCTGGGAGACGCTCTTCGAGCCGGCCGTCTTGGCGTCCCTATCGTGCCAAGCCTTGGGGGACGCCTGCTGCGAGATCGGCGTGCATCCCGGCAGTCAAAGCGAAGCTGTGGGCGAGGAAGTGGGCGCATAAGAGATCCCCAGCAGGATGAAAGCGTTTCCACAATCGGCGATAGGCGCCCCTGTCGCCGCGAAGAATCTCACAATTCCGGCATTCTGGACAACCTAGGAAATCCAAAGTGATAGTGAATTCGAAAGACGATCATAACAAGAAACAACGAGAAAAATGGACCAGTTCCTATCCCGGAACTGGTCCATTTCTGTCGAAAGCGTTACGTCAATCCATTCCGGAGTCTATTCAGTTGGCGCCGTAACAATCGCGGGGTTTACACCCCAACGGTTACATACCCGTGACTTTGATCAGGCTCTTCACGGAATCGACGGACTTCGCCAGGAGCAGTTTCTCCTCATCGGTCAGTTCGATCTCGAAGACCTTTTCCACACCGTTGGCGCCGAGCATGACGGGCACGCTGGTGTAGATGCCTTCATAGCCATATTCGCCGTTCAGGTAGGCGGCGACAGGCAGGACGCGCTTCTGGTCTTTCAGGATGGCTCCGACCATCTGGATAACCGAGGCGGAGGGAGCATAGTAGGCCGAGCCGGTCTTCAGGTAGCCCACGATCTCAGCGCCGCCTTTGCGGGCGCGGTCAACCATGGCCTGAATCTTTTCTTCGGGCAGCAGTTGCCGGATGGGGATGCCGCCGATAAAGGTGTAGCTGGGCAGGGGCACCATGTCGTCGCCATGGCCGCCGAGGAGGATGGTCGATACGTCCTTGACAGAGCAGCCCATCTCCATGGCGATGAAGGTCTTGAAGCGGGCGGCGTCCAGGATGCCGGACATGCCGAAGACGCGGTTGGTCGGGAAGCCGGAGGCTTTTTGCGCCACGTAGGTCATGGCGTCGAGGGGGTTGGAGACGATGATGATGATCGAATTGGGCGATTGCTCGGCCGCTTTCTTGGCGCAATCGGCGACGATTTTGGTGTTGGTGGCGATCAGGTCGTCACGGCTCATGCCCGGTTTGCGGGCGATACCGGCGGTGATGACGATGACGTCGGAGTTGGCCGTGTCGGCGTAGTTGTTGGTGCCGAGGATGTTGCAGTCAAACCCTTCGACGGGGGAGGCTTCCATCAGGTCAAGACCTTTGCCTTGGGGGATCCCTTCCATGATGTCAAGGAGCACGATGTCCCCCAGTTCTTTGGAAGCTGCCCAGTGGGCGGCGGTGGCGCCGACGTTGCCTGCACCGATGATGGTAATCTTCTTGCGTGCCATACCTAAATGATTCCCCTTCCTGGCTGATCCAGCCATGTATGTTTTTCTCGCCCGTCGCGCTTACATCCGTTCGATGACCGCCTGGGCGAATTCTGACGCCTTCACTTCCCTGGCGCCGGCGATCTGACGGGCCAGGTCATAGGTGACAACTTTGTCCTCGATGGCCTTTTGGAGGCCCTTGACGATCCGGTCGGCCGCTTCTTGCCAACCGAGGTGTTCGAGCATCATTACACCGGATAGGATGACCGATCCGGGGTTGACTTTATCCAGTCCGGCATACTTGGGCGCCGTGCCGTGGGTGGCTTCGAAGACGGCGTAGGCGTCGGAGAGGTTGCCGCCGGGCGCCATCCCCAGACCGCCGACCTGTGCGGCCAAGGCGTCGGAGAGGTAGTCGCCGTTGAGGTTGGTCGTGGCGATGACATCGTATTCGTCAGGGCGGAGCAGGATCTGCTGGAACATGTTATCGGCGATGCGGTCCTTGATGACGATCTTGCCTTCGGGGACGTTGCCGCCGTAATTGTCCCAGAGCGCCGCCTCAGTGATGGTTAGTTCGGCGAACTCGGCTGCCGCCAGTTCGTAGCCCCAGTCCTTGAAGGCGCCTTCGGTGAATTTCATGATGTTGCCCTTGTGGACGAGGGTGACACTCTTGCGCTTGTTGTCGATGGCGTATTGGATGGCTTTGCGGATCAGGCGCTTGCAGCCGAACTCGGACATGGGTTTTAAGCCGAGGGCGGTGCCCTCTCTGAGGATCTTGACGCCCAATTCGTTGCGGAAGAACTCGGCGGCCTTCTGGGCTTCCGCCGAACCGGCCTTCCATTCAAGACCGGCATAGACGTCTTCCGTGTTTTCCCGGAAGATGACCATGTCAACCTTTTCCGGCGCCTTGACAGGGCTCGGCACGCCGTTGAAGTAGCGCACCGGGCGGACGCAGGCGTAGAGGTCCATGACCTGACGCAGGGTGACGTTCAGCGAACGAAAGCCGCCGCCGACAGGCGTCGTCAGGGGACCCTTGATGCCGACGCGGAACTCTTTGAAGGCTTCAACGGTTTCGTCGGGCAGCCAGGTGTCAACGTTGTTTTTGGCCTTTTCGCCGGCATAGACCTCCATCCAGGCGATGCGCTTTTGGCCGCCGTAGGCTTTTTCCACAGCGGCGTCAAAGACGGCCTGCGAGGCGCGCCAGATATCGGGACCGGTGCCGTCGCCTTCGATGAAAGGGATGATGGGCTGATCCGGCACTTGCAGTTTCCCTTCGGCGAAGCCGATGGTCTCCCCTGTCGCCGGAACCTTTGCGTATTTGTACTCTGCCATATTGAATCCGACCCTCCCTAATGGTGTTTGTCCAACAGACAAACATTCTTTCTGCGCGCTACGCATTCCTTTTTTGTGCTAGAAAAGTTCCTGCGTCATCGCCTCGCCGGCCTGCCGGAGCGGCCGCAAGGGGAAGACTTGATGATAGTACTCAAAGGAACGCAGTTGATCCAAATCCGGATCGTCGATGGGGGAAGGCTCGCTGAGATAACCGATGCGCCGGATCGATCCGATCTGCGTTTGGTGGCAAAAGACGGCGTCGCGCTTCTGCTGCAGGTAGTCCCGCACCGGCACGGCCGTATGGATCTGCTCGCTGGGACGGGCAAACCCCCGCCCCATCCGGGCGACGATGCCGGGATGAAGACAGAGAAAATAGAACTGGGCTTTGCTGCCGCTGAGCAGATAAGCCATCGTCGCATAGTGGCCCATGGTGGTGTGGTCTTTGTGCCCAGACAGGCCATCGGGGCCAAAGGTCACAATGCTGTCGGGCTGATATCGCCAAATCAGGGCCACGATTTTATCGACGATCTCCGCCGGCGGAGCGATGTTCGTATCCTGATCGCGGTAATCGAGAAAATGCAGTTCGTCCACCTGCAGGACGGCGCAAGCCCGGCGGGTCTCCTCCTCGCGCACGCTGCCCAGGTCGGCCGGCTCGCAGAGCGGCGGATCGCCGCATTTGCCCGCTTCGCCGCGGGTCGCGCAGACGAGCACCGTCCGGGCCCCCAGGGCTTTGTAACGCGCCAAGGTTCCGCCCATCCCGAAGGATTCGTCATCGGGGTGCGCCAGAATCGCCATCAGCGTCTTGCCTGCAAACTGTTCTTCCTTATTCAAAACTGTTCCTCACTCCCGTGCTGCAGCGCTATCGCACCCAGCGTTCCTGACGATTGGCGGCGCATGGCATCGCGCGTGGTCCTTCTCCATCGTACCCTATACTATTCCACATATGGCAAAAAGTCAAAGTATACATACGTCGGTGTCTGGTTGTCAGACCAATATTGTTCCAAAAATTACTTGCGCTATTCGACAAAATTCGATAATCTCCTGCTAATTCACTCATCATAATCTTGATTTAACAAAAAAGTGAACAGCCATCGCTCTTCACTGTGTTTGACCGCCCTGTTCTGACTGCCCCGTTCTTTTAGTCTCCCATCTCGTACACGAGCACGCGCTCCCCTTTTTTCTGCACGCTCTCCAGGATGCCGCGCATGGACTGGTCATTGGCGTCATCGCTCTGGGAGGCGAGGGCGATGTCGTTGCCTACCTTGGCGACTAAGATGAGGGTGTGGTAGGGGGCGCCGTTGGCGTAGGCCAACTGAATGAAATCGCCGAGCCGCAGCCGATTGAACCACCGGCTCCAGTCGTTCAGCATGGCGGCGGCGCTGTGGGTGGAAAAGCGGGCCACCCGTCCGGACCAGTGGTTGCGAAAGGCGACGGTCACCTTCCAACTCAGCGTGATCCTTTGATCACCGTCGCGGTCGGTGGCGCCGGGTTTGCACCACCAGTAGCGTGTCCAGGTGAAGCGCTCCGGCGGCCCGAGCACCCAGGGCATCCCGCCGGCATAGAGGCACTGGGAGATGAAGTTGGCGCAGTTGCCGCCGCGGCCGGGACGGCTGTTGAAATCGGGATAGCGGGGGTTGTGGTTTTTGTAATAGCGATTCGCATAGGCGACGGCCGCCTCGCGGTTGTAGCCGGCCACAAGGGCGTTCACTTCCGAATCGGTGGCGGGGGCGCAGCCAAGGTGCTGGGTCAGGGCCGTCTTCAACGGGGCAACGGTGGGCGAATCGCCAACCATCAGCAACGCCCGGTGCAGGTACTCGTCAAAGAGTTCCTGTATGTGGGGCGGCTGTTCCCACTGGCTGGCCTGTTCCAGGACAAAGGCGACCGACTCGAGGTGGTCGCGCCGAAAAATGCGCCCTTCGCGCTCCATGGCCAAGGCGACGACCCGTTCCACCTCCTGGAGACGCCGCGTTCGGTAAAGCTGTTCCCAAGACGCGACAGCGTCGAGGCGCTGCTCTGTTCTGGGCCGGCGGTTGCCTGTCACCCTTTCTTCCAAAGCGCTCCCTCCCCTTCTCATCGTTCGAGCGGCGAAGCTTCGCATCGCACTCCAATGTATGCGGGAAAAGAGTGATCATGCGCAGTTGAAGGCACAGCGCAGCCAGTCCGTCCCTTCGCAGGTCGAAACAAGGCGCGCCTACGAAACCGGAAATCCCCTGCATGGAAAAGGCCGGCGGTGCTCTCACCGCCGGCCTTTTCTTCTTTCGCTGCTTGTAGTTTGTCTGCTTATTTTGTCTCAAATCCCGCCGCAAAGGCCCGCTGGTTGAGTTCCAGGAAACGGGCGGGCACGCGGGCTTCAAGCGCCGCCTCCCAGGTCTCGCGGGGGATGTCCATGACCGAGGCGAGGACACCCATAAGGACCACGTTGGCCGCCTTCGGGTTGCCGAGTTTCGTCGCCAAATCCAGGGCGGGGACGACGGTCAAGCGTCCGACGCGCTGGCCGATGGATTCGATGATCTCTTCCGGATAGGCGGCTGCGCCGATCAGGACCGGCAGGGGCTCGATTTTCTGATCGTTGACGATCATGGCGCCGCCGGGGCGCAGCATGTGGGTCCAGCGGAAGGCTTCCAGTTTTTCAAAGGCTACGATGACATCGGCCTCACCGGGCTCGATGATCGGCGAATGGACCTTTTCCCCGAGGCGGACCTGGGTGACGACGGAACCGCCGCGCTGGGCCATGCCGTGAATCTCGGACATCTTGACATCCCAGCCCTGGGCCAGGGCTACATGGCTGAGGATCTTGGAAGCGAGGATGGTGCCCTGGCCGCCCACGCCGACGAGAAGGATGTTCATTCCCGTTTTCATCTTATTCACCCGCCTTTCGCAGGGCGTTAAAGAGGCACAGTTGGGCGCAAAGGCCGCAGCCGGTGCAAAGGGCGCTGTTGACGACAACCTTGCGGGTGCCCTTGTCGAGGGAAAGAGCGGGGCAACCGAGGCGCAGGCAGGCTTTGCAGCCTTTGCAGCCGACACACTCGAGCGGTGTTTCCGTATTTTTGACGATCAGGGCGCAGGGACGGCGGGTGATGATGACAGACGGCTCGGGGGCTGCCACCTCTTCCTTAATGACGGCCTTGAGGCGATCCAGGTCGAGGGGATCGACCTCGACGACGCGTCTGACGCCGAGGGCCTTGGCCAGGGCGACAAAGTCGACAACGGGAGCGTCCTTGCCCATCAGCGTCTTGCCTGTCGACGGGTTGTGCTGGTGACCTGTCATGGCGGTGATCGAGTTGTCCAGGATGATCACAGTCGAGGTGCCGCCATTGTAGACGATGTCCATCAGACCGGTGACACCGGAGTGGAGGAAGGTCGAGTCGCCGATGACGGAGACGAGGCGGCGGGCCAGGTCGGGGTTGGCTTTTTCCATCCCCAGCGCGCCGGAAATGGAAGCGCCCATGCAGATGCAGGTGTCGATGGCCTCCAAAGGCGCCATGGTGCCGAGGGTATAGCAGCCGATGTCGCCAGAGACGACCAGGCGGAGCTGGCGCAGGGTATAGAAGACACCCCGGTGGGGGCAGCCGGGACACATGACCGGCGGGCGGACAGGGGCGTCAAAGGGTTCCGCCGTCGCGATGACCGCGTTGCTCTGTTCATCCGGTTGGGCGGATTGGATCGGTTGAGCCGTTTGGCAGGCCTCAGCGGCGACGTTGGCACAGGCGGCGCAGCTGTCCGCGCTGGCGCAGTCCGATGTGGCGGCCGCGTCGCTGGCGACGTCGTTCGCACTGTCGTAAGCGGCCTCACTTGTCATACCGAGGGCCGCCATGAGCCGCGTCTTCACGAGGGAGACCGATAGCTCGCCATAGGCCGGCAAGAACGCCTTGCCGATGACATCGATGCCCAAGGCCCGGATGCGATCTTCCAGATAGGGGTCGAGTTCTTCGACCACAAAGAGCACATCGACGGCAGCGGCGAATTCGGCGATCTTTTGTTTCGGCAGCGGATGGGTCATGCCGAGGCGAAGGAGCGAGGCGTCGGGAAAGGCTTCCCGGACATACTGGTAGGCCACGCCGGAGGTGATGATGCCAAAGGAGGGATCGGCCATCTCGATCCGGTTGACGTCCACCGTCTCAGTGAACTCGCCCAGTTGCTTGTCCCGCTCTTCGATAAAGAGCCGCCGCGTTCTCGCGTAGGCCGGGATCATGACGTATTTTTTGGCGTCCTTGCTGTAGGGTTGGACGGTCCGTTCGATCGGTTCACCCAACTCGACCAGGCTCTGGGAGTGAGCGATGCGGGTGGTGATGCGCAGCAGCACCGGCGTATCGAAGCGCTCCGACATGTCCAGGGCCAGCTTGACCATATCCTTCGCTTCCTGGGAATCGGAGGGTTCCAACATGGGGATTTTGGCGAACGGCGCGTAGTTGCGGTTGTCCTGCTCGTTCTGGGACGAGTGCATGCCCGGGTCGTCGGCCGACACGAGGACGAGGCCGCCGCGCACGCCTGTGTAGGCCGCCGTGAAGAGGGGATCGGCGGCGACGTTGACGCCCACATGCTTCATCGTCACGATGGTGCGGGCGCCGGCAATGGCGGCGCCCACGCCGACTTCCATGGCCACCTTTTCGTTGGGAGACCACTGGCAGTAGATCTCAGGATACTTGGCGATGTTTTCAAGAATCTCGGTACTGGGCGTTCCGGGGTAGGCCGCCGCCACAGACACGCCGTATTCGTAAGCGCCGCGGGCGATGGCTTCATTGCCGGTCAAAAGCGTCTTCAACAAAAGTCCCCCTTTATCGCTGCGATATCACGCGTTTTTGTCGTTCACTGGTCAGTCCTTCGGTCGCCGGTCAAGGACGCGCTTGGCCTTGCCGGGGCTGCGCTCCAGGGAGCGGGGCTCGACGAGGCGCACCTTGGCGCTGACAGATAGGACGCTCTTCAGCCGTTCCCGGATGGCGGTTGTCAGCGCCTCCAGTTCACGGTAATTGTCGACGAATCGCTCCTCGGCCAACTCCACCTGGACCTCCAGCGTATCGAGGTAGCCCTGGCGGTCGACCACCAGCAGGTAGTGGGGCGCCACACCGCTGATTTCCATCAGCACGCTCTCGATCTGGGAGGGAAAAACGTTGACGCCGCGGACGATCAACATATCATCGGTGCGACCGGTGACTCGGCGCATGCGTGTCAGTGTCCGCCCGCAAGGGCATGGGCGCCGGTCCAGGCAACTGATGTCCTTCGTCCGGTACCGGATGACAGGGAAACCCTCTTTGGTCAGGGTGGTAAAGACGAGTTCCCCCTCACACCCGTCGGCGACAGGTTCACCCGTCTCGGGGTCGATGACCTCGGCCAGGAAGCAGTCTTCTAAAATATGCAAGCCATCGGCATGGAGGCACTCGCCGGCGACGCCAGGCCCGCCCAATTCGGTGAGGCCGTAGTTGTCAAAGGCCCGGATGCCCCAGGCGTTTTGAATCTCCCGGCGCATCCCCTCAGACCAGGGCTCTGATCCGAAGAGTCCGACGCGCAGCGGCAATTGGGTCGGGTCAATGCCCATGGCTCGCGCCTCTTCCGCCATGTGCAGGGCATAGCTGGGGGTGCAGACCAGCACAGACGTCTCAAAGTCCTGCATGAGCATGATCTGTCGCTGTGTGTTGCCGCCTGAGGCGGGCACAATGGCGCAGCCCACCTTTTCCAGGCCGTAGTGGAGGCCGAATCCCCCCGTGAAAAGCCCGTAGGTAAAGGCGATCTGGGCCGTATCGTCACTCGTCACACCGGCCATGGCGGCGATGCGCGCCACCTGTTCCGTCCAGCGTTCCAGGTCGCCCCAGGTGTAGCCGCCGACAACCGGCTTGCCTGTCGTGCCTGACGAGGCGTGCAGGCGAACCAGTTCCTTTTTGGGAACGGCAAAGAGCCCAAAGGGATACTGATCGCGCAGGTCTGTTTTCGTGGTAAAGGGAAACTTGCCGATATCCTCCAAGGTCTGCAGATCGTCGGGGCGAACGCCCGCCGCGTCGAAGCGCTGGCGGTAAAAGGGCACCTTGTCATAGACGCGATGCAGCGTTTCTCGCAGCCGCCCCAACTGCAACTGCCGGAGCGACTCCCGGTCGATGCACTCCATCTCACGGTTCCAGATCATGCGATCACCTCCTGGGGAAAAGGCGTCGCAAAGCAACCCGCATAGGGAAGCAAAGGGACAGCCAAAAAGCCCGCTCTCCTCACTGACATTCCGTCAGCGGGTTCGGCCTTTCGACTGTCCGAAAAAAAGTCAAAGAAAGCCCCTGCTGTCCGCCCTGTTTTGCCTTCCGGCAAAAGAGCGACAGAACCTGCGTGCATGCGCCATTGCCGCATTGCCTTCCATCCTCCCGTTCTGCTGCAATCATCCGGCGGCCTGCCTGCCTGTCATACCGTCAAACTACTGTGGCCGCCTTTTTGCTGTCGTTTCGTTCCGCGCCGTCGAAGACGACGGCAAACTTGAATGGTTTATATTCGTGATCAATTCAGGAATTCCTTTCTTTTTGAAAAATCTGAGACGTCCGGCGAATGGGTCGCCCCTGTGCAGAACACATCGCTCCAGGGCAAACAAAAAAGCGCCCCCTGACGGCAAGTCAAGGGACGCTTTCGGGGCTATGTTCGATTAGCCGGGAATGATAGCGTCTTGGGGGCACTTGTCGGCGCAAACGCCGCAGTCCACGCAGTCGCTGGTGATGGAGTACTTTTTACCTTCGACGATGGCGCCAACGCAGCAGCCATCCATGCAAGCGCCGCAAGCGGTGCAAGCATCGGTGATTTTGAAAGCCATTGTTCTTTTCACCTGCCTTCCTCAATCCCTATGGTCATCTAGAAACACACCACACCCAGCGAGAAATTCTGTCTTAACCCTCGCTGATAGCGCCGGCTGGGCAAGTGTCAGCACAAGTACCGCAATCAATGCAGGAATCAGCGATCGAATAGACATCGCCTTCCATGATTGCTTCTACGGGGCACGCATCTTTGCAAGCGCCACAGGCGACGCAAGCATCAGAGATTTTGTAGGCCACCTAAGTTCACCCCCCATAGTGTGTCGGGTTCAAATCCAACACTTTTACCATATCACGGATATTATCCGGCTTCAATCACTATTTTTACGAATTGGCGAAGGTTTGTCCGCTATTGCTCGTTCAACCGCCGCCGCGCTTGCGCTATGGCTTCCTTTACGGCTTCCGGCGCCGGGCCGCCGGGCACCTTGCGATCGGCCACACAGCGCTCCACGGAGATGGCCTCGTAGATGTCCTCGCCAAAGGCGTCGGAGCAGGCGCGAAAGTCCTCAAAGGTGAGATCGTCGAGGGCCACGCCCTTTTGCACGCAGAGGAGGACCATCTTGCCGACAATCTCATGGGCTTCCCGGAAGGAGACGCCTTTTTTGGCCAGGTAGTCGGCCACATCGGTGGCGTTGGTGAAGCCGCCCCGGGCGCCGTTCTTCATCGTCTCCCGGCGGACGCGCATGGTGGCGATCATGGGTGTGAAGACGGTCAGGCAGCCCTTGACGGTGTCGACGGCGTCAAAGAGGCTTTCCTTGTCCTCCTGCATGTCCTTGTTATAGGCCAGCGGGAGGGATTTCATGACCGTGAGCAAGGCCATCAGGTCGCCATAGACGCGGCCCGTCTTGCCGCGGATCAGTTCGGCCACGTCGGGGTTTTTCTTCTGGGGCATCATGGAACTGCCCGTGGAGTAGGCGTCATCGAGCTCGATGAAGGCGAACTCCTGGCTGCTCCAGAGGATGATCTCTTCGCAAAAGCGCGAGAGGTGCATCATCGTCAACGAAGCGGCGGCGCAGAACTCGATGGCGAAATCACGATCTGAGACGCCGTCAAGGCTGTTTTCGGTGATCCCGTCAAAGCCGAGTTCGGTCGCGACGGCCAGGCGATCCAAGGGGAAGGTCGTGCCGGCCAACGCGCCAGAACCCAAGGGGGAACGGTTAAGGCGGCGGGCGCAGTCGGCCAACCGGTCAAGGTCGCGGTCAAACATCTGCACATAAGCCAGCAGGTGGTGGGCCAGGGTGATCGGCTGGGCCTTCTGCAGGTGTGTGTAGCCCGGCATGATCGTGTCCACATTTGCCTCAGCCGTGTCGAGCAGGGTGGTGATCAGCTTGGCGAGGAGCGCTCGCGTTTCGGCGATCTCGTCGCGGAGGTAGAGGCGAATGTCCAGGGCCACCTGGTCATTGCGGCTGCGGGCGGTGTGCAGCTTTTTGCCGATATCACCGACGCGTTCGGTCAGGATTTTCTCGATATTCATGTGGATGTCTTCGGCGGCCACGTCGAACTCGATGCGGCCCGCTTCGATGTCCTTCAAAATGCCTTCCAATCCGGCGATGATGGCCCGGGCGTCGCTCTCGGCGATGATACCCTGCTGCCCGAGCATGCGGGCATGGGCCATGGACCCGCGAATGTCCTGCCGGTACAGGCGCTGGTCAAAAGAGATGGACGAATGGAAATCCTCGACGACCTTGTCTGTCCCTTTTTGGAAACGGCCGCCCCACAGTTTTTTGGACACTTGTGCTGCCTCCTCATCCATTGCCAGCCGGGGCATCGCCCGGCATCTTATTCCAAAAAATTTTCGCAAGAAAAGGGCTCTCCAGGGCTTTTGTGAAGGAACTTTTTTGCCCCAGACGTTGTCTAATAAGTATACTTCAGAAACGAAGCGAGGTGAAGCCGATGAAAACCTACACGAATGAATCGAGAATGACGTCACATGAATGGGATTTGATCTCCATGATGCTCGTCGTACTCGTGGCATCAGGTTTAGCGGCCTTCGCCCATGCATAACAGGTGACTTGCTGGTTTGTACGGGCTCTCTCTTTCGGGATTCTCTGTGGATTCATTCGGCATCATGCATATTCGTATTTTTGAAACCCGGGTGTTCGAATACATCCGGGTTTTTTGATGGGTTCGGTTGATCTTCCTGGGTCGCGGGGGGTAAAATTCAAGATGGAGGTGGTTCCCGTGATCACGGTGACCGAAAAAGGGCGTCAAAAACTGATCGAGCTTCTGGAAGAAAACAAAGCGAAATACGTTCGTATTTTTGCCCTCAGCCGGGAACACTCGGCCTACGACCTGGGCCTTGAATTTGAAACCAAACGCGGCGATGTCATCATCGAAGCAGCAGGGATCCAGTTCGTGGCCGACGACATGAGCAAGGATTATCTCCGAGGGCTGCGCATCGACTACGATGACAGCGATGACGAGCCGGGATTTCTCGCCACGTCCAGTTGCAACTCCAGCTGCAGTTCCTGCACCAGCCAGTGCGATCTGTGATTTATCTGCATGACGATAGGCCCTTGACCGCTCTTGTCAAGGGCCTTTTTCTTATCTTTTTTACACCTCTTCCAACGAAAAGGTCTCTGTAAACCACTCCACTGAGTCGATCAGTTGCTTCACTTGCTGAGGATGCTTTTCCACCAATTCACTCAGTTGGTTGTACAGGGGTTGGCCGATCTCGGCGAGCAACCTTTCTCCTTGCGGCGAAAGAGCGATCACCCATTCACGCTGGTCCACAGGACTTTGGGTGCGGCTGATCAATTCCCGCTTTTCCAGGTCCTTCAGGGCTGTCGAGAGCGCCCCCTGGGTCAGGTGAAACTGTTTGCGCATCTCTTTTTGAAGGGCTAAACCGCGAAAATGGATGTGATTCATGATCTGCAACTGGGTAAAGGTCAAGTCGGTTCGCTGGCTGATCCGCGAAACGGTGCTCATGGCGCACTCATAAAAGGATTGCAGTGTTCGAAAGAGCTTGCGCCCCTCATGCCACTCCCCGTTTGACGCTCCATCCGTATGGTCGCCTCTTGCAGAGATGTCGTTCTGCTGTATACCCTGTTGGTTTTCTTTTGCGATGTCCCTATTCACTGTTTCCGCGTCCATTTCTTTTCCCACCCTGCTTCTCGTAATAATCCTTCCCTTGTCGTTCCATCTCGCCTATCCGGTTGGCATGGCCTTGTCGATGATCCGAGATCATTTATTTCAACAGCAAATCCTGTCGGGTTTCTTGAAGTTCGCCTCGCTGGGCGATCATGATTACTCAGCGATCACGACCACTCGGCGACGATTATCACCCGGCGATTTTATCACTCAGCAATCAACCTGTTGAATTCGGGCAGATTTTTGACATGGCTGAAGTCCTCATCGGTCTTTTCCTTGGCTGTCACCTTGCAGTAGGGCATGATGTCAATCGCTTTCGCCAGGTTGTCCAGGCAGGCCTGGGTATTGCCTTGGGCGTCATAGATGGCGGCCTTGCCGAAGTAGGCCCAGGCGTTATCGGGGTCGTAGGCCAGCGAGCGGTCAAACCAGATGAGGGCGTCATCAAAACGGCCATGGAACTTCAAGGCGAGGCCCCGGTTGTAGTAGGCGAAACCGTAATCGGCCCGCAGCGCGATGGCGCGATCGAGCAAGCGCAACGCTTCATCAAGGTTTCCCCGAAAGGCCACAGCGATCCCCTTGCCCGTATAGGCCTGGTAGCAGTTCGGATCAAGTTCCAAGGCCTGATCGTACAGCGCGATGGCTTTATTCAGCCGGTTGGGACCCTGCTCAACATCAAAGGTGTAGTAACCTTTCTCGTACAATTCGACGGCTTTCTTCCTGTTTTCCTCCGAGACTGTCGCGCCAGATGGGACGGTGTCCCTCTCCGAGGCGGCGGATGGCGTCGTCGCCTGGTTTGCCGTCAATGGTACGGCAACGGGCGTGTCCGTTGCCGGCGTGGCTGCGGACTCCCCTCCCGCCGGCGATGCTGTCGTAGACGGGGTCGTCGTTGACGAAGATTCAGCAGGCGCAGGCGTCTCCGCTTTACTTGGCGTCGACGGTGTAGGGGCGCTGCAACCGTTCGTCAAGAACACAGCCACAACACCGATGGCGATGATGTGACGCCAAGCTGACCTCGAAAACGCTTTATTTTTTTGCGGTGATGGGGTTTTCGGAGGCGCCGGAGGATCGGGAGATGCTGGCGGTACTGAGGGTGCTGAGGCTGTGGGCATTGGGTGTACTGGATGTGCTAATGGTGCTGATGGTGCTGAAGTTATCCTCGGCATCACAGGTTTGCCTTTCAATTTGGTCACTCCAGATGAACAGAATGATGATTTATTTATTCGCCAGCGCACCATTATTTCCTACCCTTTTTCCAACAGCACCTCGTTAAATCTATCTTACCACCATTTTACTTCCATTAGGGTCGTCGTCGAAAGGATTTTAAAAATTGCGAGGTGTCCAACGCGCCATAGCCCAAGCTGAGGCCGCTTGGGCAACGGGTGAGTCCGTTATATCTATTTTATCCGGTTCCCGATCGCTACCGATTGGAATCGATATCGTCACAGGTCTGTTTTTATGGTATCCTGAGCATTATCGTCATGGCTAGTAACAGGTTCGCGATGCCCGATCCATTGGGCCGCGACACAAAATCTGCAGTACACGGGAGAGTTGACAATGCAGGAATTGAAAGACCGCATCATGGCAGAGGGAGAAGTGATCGGCACCCACATCCTCAAGGTGGATACCTTTCTAAATCACCAGATCGACCCGGCCTTCATCCTTCGGATGGGGAAAGAACTGGCTGAGCGCTTTGCCGGCGAAGGCATCACCCGGGTGCTTACGGTAGAAGCCTCTGGTATCGCCGTCGCTTCAGCAGTGGCGCTATCGCTCAACGTGCCAGTCGTCTTCGCCAAAAAGAAAAAAGCCAGCACCCAAAGCGCTGTATACGCTTCGCAGATCTATTCCTTCACCCGGCAAGAGACGGTAACCATCACAGTGTCCAAAAAGTTCTTGCCGGCTGATGATGTTGTCCTGATCATCGATGATTTTCTCGCCCACGGAGAAGCGCTAAAGGGCCTAGTGGACATCGTCGATCAGTCCGGCGCACGCCTGGCTGGGGCTGGTATCGTCATTGAAAAACTTTTTCAGCAAGGCGGCGCCGCATTACGAGCCAAAGGCATGCGCATAGAAACCCTGGCAGCCATTGAACAAATGGAACCGGGAAAAATCGATTTTGCCTGAGTGACACATTCTTTTATGTAGGCTACATTATTTGAATGATTGCCACGGCAAGTCAGACAAACGTTATCGCATTATCGCGGTTTTTCTTATGGCGTTTCTCTATAGCGCTTCAGCGGAGCTTTTCAGGCTTCGCTTATTTATTTCCGCCTTCGCGGCATTGCGATCTCGTTTGGCGCCGATGCGCTCCAGCATCTCAGCATAGTGGTTTTTGCCCACGGGGATTTCTATCTTGCCTTGATCGATGTAGGCCATATAGCTATTCACACCATTGGGACGGACCGCTTCGACGCGATCAAGGTTGATGATAAAAGATTTATGACAGCGGAAAAATTGCGACGGCAACAGGGATAGCACTTCCTCAAGCGTCTGCCGCAATTCGTGCCGCTCCATATCGGTATTGAAGACAAGCCGTTTGACATCCTTCAGTTTTTCAATGAAGGTAATGGTGTTCACATCGATGACGACCGTCTTACCGCCGTTCTTAATCGTAAGGCGCGACTTATCGTCGTCAGCTTTGGTTTTAAGGGCCGTCACAATCTTGCCGACGCGCTTCAACGACGAGATGACCCGATCTTCCGTAAACGGTTTGAGCACGTAATCAAAGGCTTTGACCTCGAAAGCCTCCACGGAGAAATTCGTGTGCCCCGTTACGAAGATCAACGCGATATCCGGGTTTTGTTTGGACAACTCTTGGGCTACTTCAAAACCATCCTTGCCAGGCATTTCGATGTCAAGAAGGACAATCTGGGGAGCGCTCGTTTGAACGATCCCCAGAAGTTCATCTCCATTGCCACAGGTTGCAATGACTTCAAATCCTTCCTGGGCAGACACGATTGCCGCAAGGTGATCACAGACGATTTGCTCGTCTTCCGCGATGGCAACGCGGATCGGCATAGGATCACCTACTTACCTCAGTATTGTAGAGTCTGCTTTAATCTTTATTTAACAATTCTTTTGGTGGTTCAGGTTGATACCCAATAGCTATACATGCAGGCTTAATACTTGCCGTGGCAATAATTGTTAAGACGACAACAGAAAAAGACAATGCGTTCCTCTTTAACCAATTTAACATTTACTTTTCACCTCCCCTCAAAGAATTAAGGATGTTGTCTATCTTTTTGATCAGCGAAAAGCCAAAAGGGGTTATTGATACAGCCTGCCAAATGAGACCATAGGCGGATGCTTGTACTATATTTGGACTAAATGTAGATATGTTAATAAACAAAAACCAAATTACCGAAAACAATAACGACCCTATTCGTAGAATTCGAAATCGGGTTTTACCACCTTCTTCTTTAAAAACAACACTGCTCGGCGCATATAAGAACATTATGACTGTAATAATCGATACAACGAGCACCGATATTGGAATACTCTGATATATCCACTGTGATTGAATTGATAATATTGAGAAGCCAATTACAGAAACCATCCCTGTCAAAGTACAGTACCAAAAATTAATGCTATGTGTTCCACCAGAAAAAAGCCTAAGTAGATTAAATGTGATAAGAAATGATACCGCTTCTCCTATTACATTGAAAAAATAAGCTAAGACAACAATGCTACCAATATTAATCGTTAAACCTATTATGTATTCGAGTCCATAGGATAATATCTGCTCTCTCGTTGTATAACCACTTTCTATTGCCAGCCAACTTCCCATTTTAGCAGCTATTTTTTTCATTTTAACTTTCTCCTAACTCACAACGGTAGTGTAATCTCGATTATAAAGTCGCCATTCTCTTCATAAGCATTGATTTCTCCATTTTGCTCCTCGATAATCTTTTTACAAACCGTAAGCCCAATTCCAGAATGAGATTTTTTAGTTGTGAAACCAGATTTAAATATATCTTCCACCTTTGTATTACTCATTTGTGTATTTGGATTGCTAACCAATATGCGGATTTTACCTTTTGTTTTATTTGTTTCTAAGTATACTTCTTTTTTTTCCGAGCAAAACTCTTCAACCGCATCAAATGCATTATCAATTATATTCCCCAGTATTTTAACCATTTGATAAGATTTGATTTTTAAACCAGATAAATCATGAAGTATATTTAATACTAATCTGATTCCCTTTTGTTCTGCTTGTGCAAGTTTTACTCTTACAACCGCGGCTATAACGGGATCGGCTATTCTAAGAACAGTATTTAAATCTACTGCCTCTTTTACTAATCCTTTCATATAGCCTGAAGCTTTCTCCATATTATTCGTTATTATCAATAAGTTTAATGTATGTAAATGATTTGAAAAGTCATGCCGTTGAGCTCTGAACGCAAGAAAAAGATCGTTTACCTGTTGTAAATATGTATCATTAACTTCTTGCAGTGTCCCTATTAGGACATGCCTTATTAAATATCTTATTAGAAATATTTCAGATATTAAAAAACCGGAACTAAAGAGCCAGACAATCGAGCTAATATCAACATTATTACCAGGTTCAAATGCATCGTAAAATACCGAAAAACTTATGTAGCCCAATAGCAGTAATTGAATAAACACTATTACTAAAATACGACCGTATTTTTTTATCAAGGCGGACAATCCATCTTCATTCCATAGAACAAATTTCTTATTAAATGATATTATTGCCAATAGAGCGAGAAACAACGTGCTAAAGAAACCTATTTCCAATGTATGGTCGACAAAATTTAGTTTTGTGCCTAGAAGCGCAGAGTATAAACTAGATACAACTGCAATGAAACTAGTTTGAATTACAATTATCGAAGATAATATTATCATATTGAGACTTATTGCAGTGGGTAATTTAAGATTAAGCAGATAAAAAGAAAGAGTGACAAAACCCGCATAATTAATAAATATTCTTATGGATACTGGTATCTCAATTGCATACAATCCCCATGTTACAACAGCTTCAATTATAGAGAGAAGAGTAACCCGTTTTATTGCCTTTTTATTGTTTAATATACTCAATAATTGAGATGCTAAAAAGTTCGCAGCTAAACTCTCGGGGATAGAAACAAGAAAAAACGCTAGTATTTTATGTTGATCAATCATTCCATACACCCCATATGGTTTCCTATTATCCAACCGCGAATGGACTATTTTATGGCTCGAAACCTTGCTATTTCGATCATGTACAAACTCCTTGAGGAGACTAGATACTCTACTTTCACTCGAATATATGGATTATCGTGGAAAATAATTAAAATCTTCTTTGGCTTTAAATTGTACTACAGTTCTAATGTTGAAATTTGTCGGTTATTGCCGCCTAACGATTATTTTTAAGCAAATAACTTCTGTGAAGACTCCAATCTGCATTCTTAAATATTACATCGATAACTTGTTTCTTCTTGCACGTCATTTATTTTATAGGTTAAACTGGATTAACAGCCCGGTGCCTTCAATTATTAAATCCGCTGGAGGTCTGCCCATGACACGCGTTACCATCGAACTCGTTCCTCGCTCCGAAGATGCGCTCATCTCGGAACTCGAGATGGTTCAACAAGAGTTCCCTCAGATCATGGGAATCAATATCCCCGATTTGCTGCGTTTTCCCCTGCGCAGTTGGGACGCCTGCACCTGTGCGAAGCGCTACTTTTCCACGGCTATCCCCCACATTCGAGCCATCGATCTGAATCCCGATGCGCCTCTCCAAATGGCAGAACAGTTGCAGCGCGATGGGATTTCAGAAGTTCTGATTGTCACGGGTGATCCGCCCCATGACATGTCCCGGAAGGTATATCCCACGACCAGCATTGATGTGATCCGCCGGTTTAAGCGAGAACTGCCAGCCATGAAGGTCTATGCGGCGATCGATCCCTATCGGTACAGCTTGCGGCAGGAATACGACTATATCAAACGGAAGATTGATGCCGGCGCTGACGGATTCTTCACACAGCCATTTTTTGATCTTCGCTTTATAGAGATCTACGGAGAAATGCTCGAAGGACAACAGGTTTTTTGGGGCATATCTCCGGTGACAACAGAAAAGTCAGCCTGCTACTGGGAAACAAAGAACCATGTCGTCTTTCCGGCAGGATTTCAGCCCACCTTTGAATGGAATATCAACTTTGCCCGAGAAGTCTTGGCATACATGGCGCAAACCAAAACTAACGTCTATTTCATGCCAATCCGGACAAACATACGAACCTACTTGCAGGGGATCTTCGGCGTTTGATCATCTTCCATCTTCCATCTCCCATCCCCCACTGCCGCCCCGATCCCGGGGCGCGTCACGTTTTTTTAATATTCTAATTCTTAATCTTCCAATTATATAGCTGCGTATCTGCGCATATAACCGCGAAATGGGCTCATGGAACGGATGTCTTTTCCACAGTGAGAACAGCGTAAAGAACGCGCAGGGGAACGTGGACGCGAAAGGGGGTGAGCGCTGTGGACATTCCCTTTGAAAACCTGTCGGGCATTGTAAAAACCATCAGCCGTATCCTACCCTGGGATGTCTCCATCGCCATATCAGAAGACACTCGGTTTGTCTACTATCTGCCCAGTTCGACGGTCGATCTAAAAATCAAACCGGGCGATCCGATCAAAGCAGGCAGCGCGACCATGCAGGCCCTCAATGCCGGCGGGCCTATCTCTATGTACATGGAGGAAGACCTCTATGGCGTTCCCTATTTTGCCATCAGCACCCCCTTGCACGAACTGGGATTGGAGAAATCCTGCCTGACGGCGGTGATCCCGCCCTTTTTGGCCAACGAGATCGTCAAACTGCCCCGCCATAAATTCCTCATCGGCAAGACCGACGAGAAGTGGATCCCCATCCCCCTCGAAGAGATCACCTACATCGACTCAGAAAACGGGCGCACCCGCATCTTCACCGATGACGACCAGTTCACGAACAAACACACCCTCTTTGAACTGGAATGGTTGTTGCCGCGAAACCAGTACATCCGTTGCCACCGGGCTTACATCGTCAACGTGGACAAAATCACTGAGATCTTGCCCGACTTCCACTCCACCTTTCTCCTCTCTCTCAAGACGAAGCGCAAGACGCAAATCCCTGTCAGCCAACGGTACGCCAGCCATTTTCGCCGCCTCATGGGCTTTTGAAGGGCTGGTCTTTCACATCGGACGACGTTTATTCTCGTTTACCCCTTCAAATTCTCGCTTGCGCAAAAATGGCTGAAAAGCGCAAACTTTTCGTGATATTCTCCTGCTTGGTTCTTCATTTTTATAGAATACATATAGGAGGATTTTGAATGCTTTCCCAACGCTTGCGCTATGCCGCACTGCAAGATCGCGTCGTAACTGCAGAAGAAGCGGCGTCCTGGATTGAGGACGGGATGACTCTCGGCATGAGCGGATTTACCGCCGCTGGCGACGTTAAAGTGATCCCCTTGGCTTTGGTCGAGCGTGCGAAAAAACTCGGAAAGCCGTTCAAAGTCAACGTCTATACGGGGGCGTCCATAAACTCCAAGATCGACGGCGTCCTGGCCGAATCGGGAATTGTGAACATCCGCCTCCCCTACCAATCTGAAAAGCGCATGCGCGCCGCCCTCAACAACGGTGACGTCTGCTATATCGACCAACACCTCTCCCATACGGCGGAACTGCTCCGCTCTGGGGCCATTCCGCCCGTCGACGTGGCGCTGATTGAAGCGATCGCCATCACCGAAGAGGGGTACATCGTCCCCACCACCTCTGTGGGCAACTCGCACATCTTCGTTGCTCAGGCCAAAGAGGTCATCATTGAATTGAATATGGCCCAGCCCCTGGCGCTGGAAGGCCTCCACGACGTGTATGACCCCGGCCATCAAGGTCACCGTCAGCCGATTCCTCTGACCGAAGCGGGCCAGCGCGTCGGCACGACGGCCATCGCTGTCGACCCCGCCAAGATCCGCGGCATCGTCATCACCAACCAACCCGATGTCAGCTCGGCCATCGTCCCCCCGGACGAAGAAACGGAACAGATGGCCCAGCACCTGCTCAACTTCCTCAAGGACGAAGTGGCCGCCGGTCGGCTCGGCCCGAACCTGGCGCCGCTGCAATCGGGTGTCGGCTCTGTCGCCAACGCCGTTTTTCATGGCTTCCTCAACTCGGAATTCCGTGACCTGGAGGTCTATTCGGAAGTCCTGCAAGACTCGGTCTTTCAACTGCTCGACGCCGGCAAGATCAAGATGGCCTCCGGCTGCTCCTTCACCCTCTCACCGAAAACCAACGAGTTTGTCATGGAAAACCTGGACAAATACCGCGATAAACTGGTCCTGCGTCCGCAGGAAATCTCCAATAACCCCGGCCTGATCCGCCGCCTCGGCCTGATCGCCATCAACACGGCCCTGGAGGTAGACATCTACGGCCATGTCAACTCGACCCATGTGATGGGCACCCAGATGATGAACGGCATCGGCGGCTCCGGCGACTTCGCCCGCAACGCTCGCCTCACCTTCTTCTGCACCAAGTCCTACGCTAAAAACGGCAAGATCTCCAGCATCGTGCCCATGTGCTCCCATGTGGACCACACGGAACACGACGTGGACATCATCGTCACCGAACAGGGCCTGGCTGACCTGCGCGGCCTCTCTCCCCGGGAGCGGGCCAAACGGATCATCGATAACTGCTCGCACCCCTCCTACCGCCCCCTGTTGCAGGCCTACTACGAGGAAGCCGTCGCTCGTGGCGGCCACACGCCTCACATCATTGAAAAGGCCCTCTCCTTCCACGCACGGTATGTGCAGACGGGGTCGATGTTGGAGTAGGCGGAATCCAATGCAAGCATGAATTGAACGTAAATCGAACAAAACGAGGGAGTTGGATCCATGATCCGACTCCCTCGTTTTTTCATTCCAATGCCCTGTTTATTCCGGCATGCCGCTTCCGGTGCTTCGTGCCCAAAGCATCCCTGATGCCTTTTGGCAAGTGTCCGACGTAAATTACGAATGCATTGGGATGTTTTCAAACAGCCTGGCTACACAGGCGTATCCGCCTGATTGATAAAGTATAACCCCACCAGACAAAGGGCGATGCCGAGCACTTTTTTCGCCGTCAGGGCCTCGCTGAAGAACAACACCCCGATCGGGATGATCAACAAGGCAACAGCGGTATTGGAGATAACGGGGGCGACGCTGATGTTGCCGCCGGCGCGGTAGGCGATCAAAAAGCCCATCTCCAGTCCAACGATGGAGAGTCCCAGGGCGATGCTCGTCCAGTTTACCTTGCGCAGCGATTCCATGAGTCCCCCCTCCTGGCTGAAAAAGGGGAACAGGAGTATACAAGCGGTCATCGCGGTCAGATAGGTCGTTGCCAAGGCCACAACAGGATTACTGTTCTGCGGCGTAATTTTCAAGAATAGATGGTAGGCAATGTTGGCGATGATGGTGAGTCCAATGGCGAGATAAAACAACAACAGTGACCGTTCCCTTCTTTCGACATTCCCAGCCATCATTGTAACAGATTTATCGCCTATGACGCATCCACCCCGCCCATTGCAGGAGGTGCCCCTTATACTCGTTTACAAGGTCCGTCCGTGTTCTCTGCATTCACACTTCTCCGGCTTCCGCGCCCTATCCCCCTCTGTTACGCTCCTTTGCGAAGGCTTGTGGCCAACCCATAGCCGAGGATCAACGATATTAGCACGATAAACTGCGGCTTTCCATGAACCAAATGATCATGGATCCATCCGTAAAACGATGTACCGAAGGAAAGGGCGCCATAAAACCAGACAACCCATAGGGAAATCACCAGTAGAGGTGCGGCGAATCCGAGCAGGCGCATGCCATCCATTCTCCAACGGCCCTGTCTTTGCGCTTGCCGGTACAGGTGATCCAGGCCTAAAGCGACACCGCTCAACAGATACATGGCACAGGTGAGCAGCGCCCCTTCCAGTCGTCCCCCTGCGCCTGACGCCACCTGTTCTCGCCAGTGGGATTCCACGTTCGCGCTGGTCATGAGCGACAGGATCACCACCAGGAAGTGAAGGACATTCCTTACAAAAGGAAAATCACCCCTTTTATCCACATTATCCACAGTTCTCACATCATTCACATTGCTCACATTACCCACGTTCCACACATTATCCCCATTATTCACAGAAGCCGGCTTATCCACGTCACCCACATTGTCCACACCTATCCCCTCCTCACGGACTCAAACAAGAAAACACAACGTCATCTTGGCATAAGATTACATCTAAATTTTAGCGATATATCTATATTTTTTCAATAGCACTTGCACTATCCTGCCTTATCTGCCCCTCCCTTTGCCCTTTCCCTTTGCTCGATGCTCGATTTCCGATATTCGATATTCGATATTCGATATTCGATGGTCGTTGTTCATTGATCGTTGTTCATTGGTCATTGGTCGACGCTCTCTGTTCGATACCCGATTTCGATTCCACACAAAAAAGCCAGGGGTATCGCCCCCCAGCCGCATAGAATCCCCTGCCCGTTAACGTACCAAGATTTTTTTCGCGCTCCTCAACTGCCCCGGTTCAAACCGTATTGTTCGATCAGCTTCTTCGCATCGTCATCGTACTGGTCGCAGTAAGCCGCAAATTCTTCGCCAGAGAGATACTCCGCCGGCTGACCGATCCGTTCCATATCTTTCAGATACTCCGGATCCTTGCAAATGTTTCGGAAACCGTCACGAAGCTTTTTGACGATCGCCGGATCGGTTCCGGCCGGCACAGAGAAGCCCCGTCGTATATCGGAAACAAAGGGGTAGCCCAACTCCTTGAAGGTAGGCGCCTCTTTGACCATGTCGTGCCGTTTTTCGGCGGCGATGGCCAGGGGGCGCAGCTTGTCGAGACTGCGCATCATATCATTCAGGTTGCCGATGATGGCGTCCACATGACCGCCCAAGAGAGCCACATTCTGATCGGCCGACCCCTGAAAAGGCACCGGTGTGACGGTGATGCCGAGGACATCCTGCATCTTCAACAGCGCCATATGGTGACCGGTGAAGGTGCCGACGATGCCGACGGTTAGCTTTCCTTCTCGTTTCTTCGCCTCGGTGATGAATCCATCGAGATCATCCACACGGCTTGCCTTATTGACGATGAGCATCTGGGGATCGTTGACCACCTGGGCGATGTGGATGAAGTCATCCTTCTTAAAGGTGGCCTGCGGGCTGAGCGATTGAAGGATAAAATGGGGCGCATTGATCCCGCCGATCGTGTACCCGTCGGGGCGGGCCCGGGCGATCTCGGTGAAGCCAACCTGTCCGCCTGCGCCCACCTTGTACTCAAAGGCGATGGGCTGGTTGAATTGTTTCTTCCAGTACTTTTCGACGATGCGCGCCTGAACGTCACTGGAACCGCCGGCAGTAAAGGCGATGACCAGGGACACGGGCTTGGTCGGATAGTCGCCGGGAGCGCCGGCGCCTGTCTGAGTTGTCCCTTTGGCGCAGCCGCCCACCATCAGGAGAAAGGCCAGTAAGAGGGCGATGGCGGCCAGCTTGCGTGGCATTGAAGGCATCATCGAATTTCCCTCCATTCCCAAGAAAGGGTCAACCGTCCTCAGTGATCGCCGGTGGTCCGCCACGGCCGCTATTGCGGAAGCGACCATAGAGGGACAGCGACGTGAGTCCCAGGGCCAGCAGCAGCAGAGACAGACTGATCGGCCGCTGCAAGAGGATGGTCAGACTCCCCTCTCCCATGCTGAGAGTCTGTTTGAGCGACGTTTCCAGCATGCCAGCGAGAACGGTCGTCAGGATGAGCGGCGCGGCAGGCATGTCGATCTTGCGCATCCACCAGCCGAGGAGACCAAAGAAGAGGGCGATCCAGACATCGAGCAGTTTCTCGCGGACGCTGTAGGCGCCGATGAAGGAACAGACCAGAACGACCGGCGCCAGCAAGGGGTAGGGAACCCGCACCAGGCGCGCCCAAATCCCGACCAAGGGCAGGTTGAGCACGACGAGGATGACATTGCCGATGTACATGGAGGCGATGATCGCCCAGACGAGGTCGGCGTTCTTTTCAAACAGGGTGGGTCCCGGCTGCAAACCGTACATCATGAACCCGCCGAGGAGAACCGCCAGGGCGGGTCCGGAGGGAATGCCGAAGGAAAAGAGCGGAACGAAGCCGCCGCTGGTGGTGGCGTTGTTGGCGCCTTCCGGAGCGGCCACCCCCGAGAGGCTGCCTTGACCGAATTCTTCCGGTTTTTTGGCCAAGCGCTTTTCAGCGTCATAGGCGACAAAAGCGGTCACGGCGGGACTGCACCCCGGCAACAGCCCCAGAAAAAAACCGATGACGGTGGAACGGAGCATCGCTGGCAGGGTCTCGCGGATATCAGCCCAAGTGGGCATGAGACCCGTCAGCTTTTTTCCGTACACTTTAACGGTTGGGTTTTCTACATTGGAGAGGATTTCGGCAACGGCGAAAAGGCCGATGACGACACTGATGAAATCAATGCCAGACATGAGGTCCACCTGGCCGAAGGTAAACCGTGAAACACCGGTGATCGGGTCCATCCCGACCATGGCCACCAAAAACCCGAGAAGCGCCGAGATCAGCCCTTTGACAAAGGAACGCCCCGTCAGGTTGACAACGACGCTGAGGGCCAGGCACATCAGGGCCACGTATTCGGGCGGGCCAAAGCGAAGCGCCCAACCGGCGAAGGTGGGAGCGAAAAAGGTGAGGCCGATCAGGCTCAACGTACCGGCAACAAAGGAGGAGATGGCGGCGATGGCCAGGGCCGGGCCCGCCCGCCCCTGGCGGGCCAAGGCGTATCCGTCCATGGCCGTGGGCACCGACGCGACCTCGCCGGGGATGTTGACGAGAATAGCCGTGGTGGAACCGCCGTACATGGCGCCGTAGTAGATCCCGCAGAGCATGATGATGGCCGGGGCGGGATCGAGGATGAGCGTCAACGGCAACAACATGGCGATGCCCGATGTGGGACCCAATCCCGGCAACACGCCGACAAGCGTCCCCAGCAGGCAGCCGAGGAAGGCGAAAAACAAATTGACCGGCGTCAGGGCATCGGCAAAACCGTGGATCAGCGGCGTCATGTATTCCAACGGCATCGCCTCCTCGCTACCGATAGGCCAAGATCAGAACCCGCTCCATCCGACCGGCAAGGGCAACGCAAGCAGTTCACGAAAAACGAGGACAGTAGTGGCGCCGAGCAAAGCGCCATAGAGCACACACCGCCACCAGGCATACCGTCCCAGACGGCGGGTGAGCAGGGTCACCATGCCAACGGTTGCGCTGCCAAACCCGAGGACATCCATGGCGAGCACGTATACGGCGACGAGAAGAAAAAGTTCTGCCACGGCCAGAAATTCTCCGTGCGATACGATCGGCCCCCGCATCTCCGAATCCGAAGTATTTGGATAAGTCGCTTCCTGCGCCTGCGTTTCCTGATCCCTTTTTTCGTTATCCTTTGTATCGTTGCCCTTTGTTCCCCGGCCCTTCGTTTCGTGGTCCTTTGTTTCGCGATCCTGCATTTCCCGCTCTGTCGCTGCCAGTTCCTGTCCCTCATGATGTTGCGTTTGCGATGCAAGGCCGCCGCCCTGTTGCCATTGCCTCTCTCTGCCCCACTCCTGCTGCCCGATTCGTCCTCTGCTGGCAAAATAATCTTTGAGGGCGCGAGCCGTCAGCAAAAGGGATAAGAAGGCGAGCAACAGCCCGATCCACAAGGGCAAGACACCCGGCGCCATGCCGGCGCCAACAGCGCCCCGGGGCATCGCCGCAGCCGATACGACGGCGGCGACGGCCAACAGAAAACACGCAACGCTTGAGGCCATCTCCGCCTGCCACATGTCGCTCACCTGCCAGGTCGGTCGACCCTCGACCCTGTTTTTCTACGGGGTGTTGTTCAAGCCGTATTTCTCAATCAATCCCTTGGCTTCAACAAAATACCGGTCACAGTAGGCGGTAAAATCCTCGCCGGAGAGGTACTCGGCCGGTTGCCCGATCTTCTCCATGTCTTCCTGGTAGCCGGCGTCCTGGCAGATTTTCCGGAATCCCTCACGCAGCCGCGCCACCGTCTCCGGATCGGTTCCGGCGGGCACGGAAAATCCACGGCGGATATCGGAGGTGAAATCATAGCCGAGTTCCTTGAAGGTGGGCACATTGCGGATCACAGAGTGGCGTTTCTCCGAGGCGATGGCGAGCATGCGGAACTTCTCCATGCCGCGCATGACATCATTGAGGTTGCCGATGATCGCGTCCACCTTCCCCTCTGCCAGCGCCTTGGTCTGATCAGCAGCCCCTTCGAAGGGCACGGCCGTGAACGACAGGCCAACAAGATCCTGCATCTTGAGCAGCGCCAGATGGTGACCGGAAAGGAAGCCGACGACGCCGACGGTCATCTGCCCCTTTTTTCGCTTCGCTTCATCAATCAATTCGTTCAGACTGCGGATCGGGCTGGTTTTACTGACGATGAGCAACTGCGGGTCATTGACCACCTGGGCGATATGGATGAAGTCATCCTTCTTAAATGTCGCCTTGGCGCCGAGCGATTGCAGGAGGATGTGGGGCACGTTGACGCCGCCGATGACAGAGCCGTCGGGACGCCCTTGGGCGATGGCCGTGAAGCCGACCTGCCCGCCGGCGCCGGTCTTGTACTCGATGGCCATGGGCCGGTTAAAATACTTTGACCAGTACTTTTCGACGATTTTGGCCTGGATATCGCTTGAACCGCCGGCCGGAAAGGCGATGATCAGGGTGACCGGCTCAGCCAAGCCGCTGCCAGAGGTGTTTTTACCGCCAATCTGGGCGCATCCCACAATGAACGACGCAAGCAACAGAGTCAGCGACAACAAAGCAATGGGCAAAAGCCTCAGCGCGCTCCATTGCATCCTCTTTCCCACGGGCGTCCCTCCCATGATCTCCAATGGATTGGCAACCAAATCGGCAAGCCGGATCAAGGTGAAGCAAATGTATGTCCACCGCAACCGGAAAAGTCCTACACCGTTACCGACTCATGGGAGCCGTTGCCGGTGAACAGTGTTCAACCTGTTCATCGGGTCACTTATTATATATGGGATCGCAAATGATTTATTCCCATAAAAAAAAAGCCGCCATCCGGCTGACGGATTCGGCTCTCATTCGGCGCTGCATCGAAAAACCGGTTCACTTCTCGGGAAAGTCAAGACCAAACCCCTTCGTGTCTGTCGACCCCCTGATCGTCACTTTGGCCTCGACAGTGAGCACCGCTCCAGAATCCTGGCGACGGTTATCGCCCGGACAATACCGGAACGCCAATTCTCTGGCGCCGATGATATCGATGCCCCGTTGTTTCTCACGCTCGTAGAGGGCTTTGCACCGGGACGCGATGAGATCTTCCACGTTCTTTTCCAGGGTGCTCAATTGTTCGTTGGTAAAGGCGGTGCGCACCTCTGTCTCCCGGATCAGGGCTTGACAGGAGATGCGTTTCCAGACGGAAAGAGACGTTGCGGATGGGCTCACCTGTTGCGTCGTATCGCTTTTGGTGAGCAGTAAGGTAACGTGCTTATCCTGCACCGTCGGATGAGGCACGCTGATAATGGCGCGCCGGATCTCGTCGCGCAAAAAGTTCAGGTATAAGGTCTCATCCGTGGAGATCGTGTCCTTCAGGCGGTAGTCTTGGAGCAGGGCGATCCCCTCGACAGAGACTTTGTCCTCGTTCAGGTGACGCTTCACGGTGATCAGCGGCAACATGGTCAGATGGTCGCCAATGAGGCTTTGGGTCAAAAACTCGCGGATGTTCGTGTCCAGCGTCTTGGAAGAGACGGTTTTCGCCGTGCGCAATAGTTCGTAGAGATAGATACCCACATGCTGTTCGCCTTTTAGTTTGACATTCATCAGCGCCTCGGGGTCGCCATCATAAATCAGCACATTGGTGCGCACCAGAAACTCTTCGCGGCGATCAAAGCTATCGATGAAGGTTTCTAATCCCCGCTCAGCCGCCCGCCGGGTAAAGAGCAGCGTCCGGTTCTGAGTAAAATTCACCCGCAGGGCCGACGATTCACTCAGTTGATTGATGGCTTCGCCGACCGTTTTGGCCTGGGTTTTAAAAATCAGCCGTTGCATCACCTGCGTTTCTTTCGTCGACCCTCGCTGCGGGTGAAAAGCTTCAAAGTACAGGATCGGCGAACCGTCTTCCGCCACATCGACCAGGACGGCGCTCGTAAAGAGCACTTTATCGATATCCTGATAGCTGAAACACCCCGCAAGTGTCGCGCTAACACCGATCAACAGCAGCAACAGCCTGCTCATGGCCTCGCCACCCGGTCAGCGGCAGGTCGCGCCTTTCTCATCGACAGCCCCCTCCGAACCATTACCGCAACAGGCGGTAGGAGATGTGCCGGAGATCCCCTCGCAGCACCACATCCTGTGAGGATAGATTCAGCTTTTTCACCGTTCCGATGGGATAGAGATAGGGATAGCCGCAACTGGATAGGGAGCCCAGGTGCGCAATGAGCAGGACCGCACAGATCCAAAAGCCATGCAACCCCAGTATCGTGGAGGAGAAGATAAAGATGACGGCACCTATCGTCACAGAGCCGTTCAGTTTTGGATTGAGATAGGAAGCGGTGGCGAAAATGCCGGTGATGACGATGGTGATCTCCGATGTGAGCCCGGCGCCGATGGCCGCTTCCCCGAGGATCAAGGCCGATACGATGCTGAGCGGTTGGCCGATCGTCGGCGGCAGCCGCTTGCCGGCCTCTCGGGAGAACTCAAAAAACGCCATCATTAAAAGCAGTTCCATCACCGTCGGGAAGGGCACCCCCACCCTAGAGGAAGACATGCGGATCACAAAGCGGATGGGAATCAGCGAGTGGTGATAGGTGACGAGGGCGATATAGAACCCCGGCAATAAGACCGCCACCAAGTAGGCGAAGAAGCGAAGCAGCCGGTGGAAATTGACCATGTACTTGTTCAAATAGTAATCGTCAGGGGCGTGAAAGTGTTCCACAAAAAAGTAGGGGGCGGTGATCGCGCTGGAACTGCCTTCCACGAGAATGACGATCTTGCCTTCAAAGAGTTTCGCCGTCACCGAGTCCGGCCGTTCCGTAAAACCGACCGTATCGAACATGGTCCATTTGTGCTTGATCTGTTCCTCAATAAAGCTGGGGTCGGTCAAATACTCGATCTCCATGGCGGTTAACTTCTTGCGCATGGTTGCGATCAGCCTGGGGGGAGCAAGCCCCTTGATGTAGGCCAGCACCACCGGCGTATTGGACTGTTTCCCCACCTGGAAGACCTCAAGCACGAAATCTGGCGTTTTGATTCGCTTTCGCAGCAAGGACACATTGTCCATGAGCTCTTCGTTGAAGGACTCTTTTGAGCCTCGGATGACGGGCTCATTCGTCGATGTTTCAACAGCCCGTGTGGCGATCTTCCGGGTATCGCAAAAGAGCGCCTCCGCGAAACCGTCAAAGAGCAGGACAACATTGCCGGAGAGAATATGCATGACCGCATCTTCCGGGGATTGCACATCGCCGACAACGCCCGCGAACAGGACTTGGCCTTTCACCTCATCCACACTGAGCGGCGCCCGGCTCATGGCCAGGAGTGGGAACACGATGTATTCGCTGATGGCCCCCAAGTTGGCCATGGTGTCGGCAAAAAAGAGGTGCATCGTGGCCCCCGATACCACCACCTGTTTGTGCTTGATATCAAAGCTGTTTTGCAGCTTGTCCTGAATATAATTCAGGTAGTCCGTTGTCGTCATTTGGTCACCTTGTTGTTGTCGTATTATCGTCATGTTGTCGCCTTGTTGTCGTCGCCGTGTCTTTATCTTGTCGCCGCGTCGCTTCCACAAGGGATAGTATCTCCACTACGAGAGAATAATTCCGGTAGCGCCTCACCTTTAGGGCGTATCGGGGCGGTGATGACGGCAAGGGTGGCTATGGGCGATGTTGACTTCCTGGCACTCCATCTTCTTCATCCTCGGACTGGGCGTTGTGTCGATCAAAACCTATCCGATTATTTTTACGCAGCATGCCGGCCGAGACACCTGGATCGCTTTGATTGTGGCCTCTTTCATTACCCTCGTCTATGTCACCTATATCCTGTGGGTCTGCCGTCAGACAAAGACCTATGACATCGGGGTGATCTACCGCAGCGCTCTGGGCAAGCCCCTCGGGAATCTGGCGCTGGCGCTGTTTGGAGCGACCATCTTCCTGACACTGGTGGAATCTTCGGCGATCGAGGCCAGCGCCATGCGAACCAACTTTATGGAAGAAACACCCCTGTGGTTTCTCCTGATCTGGTTTTTGACGGTCGGCGTCTACGCTGCGAGCCGGGGCTATGCGGCGGTGCTGACGGTCACGTTGATCACGATCTTTTTGGTGTTTCTGTCCGGCGTCAACCTGTTGTTCTTGACGAGCAGCTATAAAAAATACAAATACCTGCTGCCGATCATGGCCGAGGGGGTATCCGCGCCCTTCCTCTTAGCCACAATAAAGCTGCTGGGCGCCTACGGCGCGGTGGCGATCTTTTTTCCCTATCTCATCGACATTGCCGACAGAAAAAAGATGACCCGCGGCATCATCATCGGCCTCTTGCTCCTCTTTCAGATGCAGGTTGTTTCGATGACAGGCACGCTGACCACCTTTGATATCGAACGCCACAATGTCATGTGGTTTCCGAAACTGCTACAAACACAGGCGATCCGGCAGTACCCTTTTTTGGAGTCCGGTGAGTTGTTTGTCATGTTCCAGGTGATCGCCGGATGGCTGACCAAATTCATCATCTCGCTATTTGCGCTTTTGAAAACACTGGAAATGATCGGCTTGCCGACAAAACATCTCGTTTATCTGTTCGGTCTGATCACCTTTTTCCTGTCGACGTTGTTGACAGGCGATCTCTTTTTCCTCTTCTCCTTGCTGAATGACTTCATCTATATCAGCCTCATCAACTTCATGGCGATCCCCTTTTTCGTCTTTTCCCTGTTCCTTTTGAAGGGCGGTGAAAAGGGTGTCCGGCATGGCGACAGGCAGTCGCGCAGCACCCAAAAGTGGATGCGCAGCGGCGTCACCTTGCGCAGACGGTGACCAATCTCCCGCCCTTGCTTGGAACGTCAGGGGGCTATTTCCCCCGGTTGTTCATGAAACCGCCGTCAGGAGACACACTACCCATGGGCTCGGGATCAATGGGGCCACCCATTTTTACGCTCGGCGAATCACAGGAGGATGATCACATGTCTAGGGACACCACGCCGGTATCCATCGAATCGTCACTCCCCCACTCGATCAAAGAAACCGATCTCAAGCCGCGCGGACGGGTGCATCCCAGTCCGCCCACCTGGCGAGATCAGATCGTCTACTTCCTGTTGCCTGACCGGTTCAGCGACGGGAACGAAAGCCGTCGCCCGCTCTTTGACTTCGGCGCTCCCGATCAGCACCGCGCGCCCGACAAGGGCGCCTGGATGGCGGCGGGACAGCGGTTCCAGGGAGGCACCCTGCGCGGCATCGCCAGTAAACTCGACTACCTGCAATCCCTCGGTGTCACCACCTTGTGGCTGGGACCGATCTGGCGCCAGCGGCCGGATCTGCAAACCTACCATGGCTATGGCATTCAAAATTTTCTCGACGTGGACCCCCGCTTCGGCACACGCCAGGACCTGCGCGATCTGGTGGACGCTGCTCATGACCGGAAAATGTATGTGCTGCTCGACATCATCTACAACCACAGCGGCAACAACTTTTTTTACAAAGATGATCAGGGCCAACCTGTGGAGCGGCGCTCCTACCGCTACGCGCCGCCCTATCCGACACATGGGTGGCGCTCCGCAACAGGGCAGAGCGTGCCGCAGATCGCCGGTATGGATGACGGTGTCTGGCCGGAGGAATTTCAGAACATCGACGTCTACACGCGGGCCGGTTCCATCGGCCAATGGGACGCCGAACCGTGGGAGGACAAGCTGAGCCCCGATGTGCAGTTTCGCCGGGGAGATTTCTTTGACCTGAAGGATCTGAACCTGAAACCGGCCACACTGGATCTGATCATCCGGGTGTACCGCTACTGGATCGCCCTGAGCGACTGTGACGGCTTCCGGATCGATACGGTCAAACATGTCCCCTGGGACGCCTCCCGCAACTTCTGCGGCGCCATCCGCGAATACGCCGAATCGATCGGCAAGGAAAACTTTCTCCTATTGGGTGAGGTGACCGGCGGCGAGGAGATGGCCCGCGATTATCTGGATATCTTCGGTCGCAACATCGACGCCGCCCTGGACATCGGCGAACCGACACGCCGGCTGGCCGGCATGGTCAAGGGACTCAGCGACGCGGCCGATTACTTCCGGCAGTATGGCGGTCACGACATCCTGGGGGGCCACCGGGAGACCGGCCGCTACCATGTGAACATCTTGGACGATCATGATATGGTGGGGCGTGAGGGCAAGCACCGCTTTGCCGCCCACAACGACATTCCCGAGTGGTTTTCCCAGGTGGCCCATGCGGTGGGCGTGCAGTTGACCACCCTGGGCATTCCTTGCATCTACTATGGAACAGAGCAGGCTTTTGACGGCACCCAGGACCGTCATGATCCTACGCTGGAACCGTGGGGCGGCGAAGACCGTTACATCCGGGAGGCCATGTTTGGCGGCGAATTCGGCGCCTTTGAGACGAAGGGCTGCCATTTTTTCAATGTCGATCACCCCACCTACCTGCGGATCGCCGCCATCGCCCGGGTGCGCAACCGCCGCGACGCCATCGGCCTGACCCTGCGTCGCGGCCGCCAGTACCTGCGGGAGACGTCCCTGTTTGATGATCCCTTTGCCCTTCGCGGTCGCGGGGAATTGGTGGCCTGGTCAAGGATCCTCTTTGACCGGGAGGTGCTTGTGGCGCTCAACACCCATGGCACGGAAGGCCGCGGCGCCTGGGTGTTGGTCGATCCCATCCTGCATCCGGCGGGAAGCGCCTTGACCTACCTGTACCGGAGCGATTGGAGCGATGGGGAACTCAAAAACCCGCCCAAAGACCAGGTGGAAAAAGTGAGCCTCCAGCATGGACAGGGGGCGGTGCGGATCGATCTGCCGCCGGCGGGGATGGCGATTTTGGCGTAGGGACAGGTACTATAGAAAAAAGCCCCTGCTTGATTAACAGCAAGGGCTTTTTTCTGTGCGGTTTATTTAAAGATAAAGATTTTCATCAGAGAAAAAAGAGACAGGACAATCGCAAAGAAACTAAACACCATCCCCGACTTCGACGAAAAGGTTTTTTCCACTTGATTTAGTTTTGCTTTTAAACGCTCATATTCTTCCGGCAAATGCATGGATGTCCGAATGGTGCTGTTCAGCGAGTCCAGCTCTGCAATGCCATCCTGCGATATTAGTCTTTCTATATTCGAATATATCCTGTTGTGGTTTCCCCAGTACAACCACAACATTCGCGGCAATTTGATCAACGCGGGATCGATGAGAAGAAAATTTGTGAATTGTTTATGTACTTCACGAAGTAGGTAGTAGGTTTTTGAAGCAAGTTCAAGCACCAATAATGGCCCATGATCCAAACCTGCCAGGGTTACGCTCGGGCCTTCTTTCATGGGATGCCTCTCGGCGCCGATTGCCGTTTTGAAGTTGAGTTCGTACTCTTGCGCTTTCGCAAAACAATCCAAATGATGCATCTTGAACGAAAGTACGCGTTTACCCAGCGCATGCACCCGCAGGTACTCTCTCGTGCTCCAACAATTTCTTAGTCGATTTTCAGCGCATGATTCGGGAACATTTCTCCAGCCCTCATCACTCGTGAGGATTCCATAAAACAATTGCGGGTATTTAGTTACCAGTTTAGCGGGAACCTTCTGTTCATCATCAACGTCTAGAATTTCGCAGATTACGCTGTAGTATATCTTATCTTTAATCGGTTCATTCCCAGTCAATGCCCGATATATATTCGAGACAGCATTCATCCTATGAGCACTATAATATTGTTGAATAAAAATTAGTTCGTCGGCATTTGTGTTCTCTAATGAAATGTTCAAAAAAACAATTGCGATCCGCTGGTTTTTCAGCACAGACAAGACTGTATCTGTTTTTTCAATTTTCATTTCCTTATTTTCTTTTTTAATTAAGCTTTTATATGCATATACTGCATTTTCCATCCATTTCTCTATAGAATGATCACATATCCAACAACTATATCGATTGGGATCATCCGTCTTTCTTGTGATCTCCTGGGCGATGAGATGATCACGCTCATAATAAATTCCATTTCTGTCGAGTGAACTTCTAATTATCGCTTCACTGATATGTTCAGATGGGCTAGAAGGTAAGAAATCTAAGTGAAACAAGCTCCCTTCTCGATAAAACGGAATGGGAATGGTAAAGATGTTAATAAAACAGAGCCGCGCTTCTGTAATCGGTAACGACTTAGATTTCTGCATATACGCCCCTCTCTTTACTCTTTTTCCTATACTTATTTTACCATTTATAAACTGTTCTCTCAATCGCCCAAATATCCCCAGCCACACCCGAAATTGGGACCCCGGGTCTATTCCCCTTTCTCCCTGTGAGGGCTACAGTTATCTAAAGAATCTTTTTTTCGGGTGATGGCATGCGGATAACATCAGTGAACACACTCAAAGTGGGCGATGTTCTCGCCAAACCGATCTATGCCAGTGACGGCCGGGTTCTGCTCAGCCAAGGGGTGGCGCTGACAAGCGGGTACATCGCCCGCATGATCAACCTGGGTGTTTCCAAGGTCTATATTGAAGACAAGCTACTGGCCGACGTGACCGTTGACGAGCCCCTGACCGACCGGACGCGAAACGCCGCCATTCAGATCCTCGAAGATATCACCGACACGATTCCGGTTAAAAAAGAGGGCCTGCTGACGCTCAGCAACGATGAACTCGATCGGGTCAGCAGCAAATTCAATTCCGCGCGATACATCGCTGTGGTCAAAGAGATCGTCAGTGAACTGATCGGCAAAATGGATGTCATGGTCCACCTCGCCGATATGCGAGAGCGGTCTGACTTCCTCTTCAGCCATTCCGTGACGACGACGGTGCTGTCCACCCTGTGCGGCCTCGGCATGGGATTGAGCCGCAAACAACTGGACGAACTGGCGACCGGCTGCCTGCTCCATGACATCGGCTTCACGATCATTGATCCGGCGTTGCTTCGCAAACCGATCAACGTCATCACCGCCGATGAGGCGGCCCTCTTTCGCAAGCATGCCGCCGTCGGCCTGGCGATCATGAAAAAACTGCCCGGCATCAGCCTGCCATCGGCCTATGTGGCGGGCCAGCATCATGAATTGATGGACGGAACCGGTTTTCCCAACCGGCTGCGGGGCGATCAGATTCATCTTTACTCGCGCATCCTGGCTGTCGCCGACTTCTTCGACAACCTGATCACCGGCAAGGCGGGAAAGACGCTGTTGCCCCACCAGGCCTACGAAGTGGTCTTGGCCCAATCGGGAACGAAGTTTGACCATAACGTGGTCGCTTCCTTTGTGCGCCATATCGCCCTCTATCCGAACGGCAGCACGGTCCTGCTGACAACGAATGAAACGGGCATCGTCGTCCGCCAAACCTCCTCTCCGGCCCGCCCGGTGGTGCGCGTCTTCCGGAAGCGAACGGGCGACGAGGTGGATTTCAAGGAGTACGATATGCTGAAGGAGTTGACGGTCTTCATCAAAGAGGTCGTCGACTAACAGGGATGCCTGAACAGGCGCGCTGTTCAGCCTCGTCGCAGTGACGCCTGAGTGCGAGACAGTGTCACCGGTTATTGGACGCCATGACGGGCAACGCTAAGGGTTGACCAAACCTGGCGAGATCGATACCGTCGATTTCGACCTTTTCGGGAAGACAGGTAGAGGAGGACTCTTGATGAACCATTTGATTCTCTTTGCCCACCCCAACCCCAAAAGCTTCAACGCCGCGATCTTGGAGACGACCGTGACATCGCTGGAGGGCAAGGGCCACCGGGTTGTGGTGCGCGATCTCTACAAGCTGAATTTTGATCCGATCCTAAAGGGGACGGATTTCGAAGTTTTCCAATCGGGCCGGAAACCAGCGGACGTGGAGGTCGAGCACGATCATATTCAAAAGGCCGATGTGATTACGATGATCTATCCGATCTGGTGGTCCGGCATGCCGGCGATTTTGAAAGGATACATCGATCGCGTCTTTTCCTATGGATTTGCGTACAGGTACAACGATGAAGGAGTCCCAGTGGGCCTGCTCGCCGGGAAAAACGGGCTGATCATCAACACGCAAGGAAACACAACCGATTATTACGATTCCATCGGTATGACTGGGGCCGTCAAATTGACGACCGATACCAGCATCTTCGGTTTTTGCGGCATTGAGCCGGTGGATCACCTCTTCTTCGGCGCAGTACCCACTGTGGACGACGCCACACGGCAGGGTATGCTGAAGACGCTGCGGGAACGGCTCGACCAACTGTTCTAACCGACGACCATCGACGGAAATACAAGAAAGCAGCCCGCCGTTTTTACGAGCGGGCTGCTTTTTGCTTTATCGATCCGTGACCAGGCGAACTGTCTTCATCATCGCCTATTTGAATTCTTCGTAACACACCAGTTCTTCCAACGGTTTGCGGGCCGTATCATGCCGGTCTGGCGAAAGGGCTTCCTGAGCGGAATACCCGAGGGCGAGGATGCTGATCGCTTCATAGTCGGCGGGGATCTGAAATTCCTCACGCAGCACCGTGGGGTTGAAATAGCAGATCCAGACGCTATCCAACCCCAGTTCTGTTGCCTGCAGCATCATGTGATCGGTGACGATGCTCGTATCGATATCGACGATGTCTTTTTGATCAAAAGGACGAACCCAGACGTTGCGATGATCGCCGCAGACGACGATGGCGAGTGGCGCGCCGTAAATATTGGCCGCCTTTTTTAGTTTCTCCAACCCGGCGGCCTCTTGAAGGACGAGCAGCTTAAAGGGCTGTTTGTTGGCGCCTGTCGGCGCGATTCGGGCGGCTTCCAACAGCGCTGCCAGTTTCTCCGGTTCCACCGGCTTCGGAAGGAATTTGCGACAGGAATAGCGCTTCTTGGCTGTTTCGAGAAAACTCATGGATATCGTCCTTTCTTGGGCAATAATTTTGAAGCCATGATGACTCCACAGGTCGCTGTTCATAGTATAATCGTATTGGATAGTCATCTTCAGCACAAGTACGTACTATTTAGTTATGTAGTTTCCATTTAGATACTATGATGCGGTACGGATATACGGAGGAGAACGATGATTCGATTCAAGAACAACACGTTGAAAAGCACCATGGAAGTGGCCATTGAACTGATCGGCGGCCGGTATAAGGCGTTGATCCTGTGGCATCTCGTCGATCAGACGTTGCGTTTCAGCGAATTGAAACGGCTCATCCCCCAGGCGACGCAAAAAATGTTGACCCAGCAGTTGCGCAGCCTCGAAGAAGACGGTTTGATCACGCGAAAGGTCTACGCCGAGGTTCCTCCGAAAGTAGAGTATTCCCTGTCCGATTCGGGTCGAAACCTGCAACCAGTGCTCGAAGCCATGTGCCAGTTTGGGAAGCGGTATGTGGAGGAGCGCGGGCTGGAAGTGGACTGCAATTAGGACTTTGGGTCTATTCCCCTTTGCCAGAGCAAAGGCTACAGTTATTTATAAAATGCTAATTAGGTGAAAGCATGCGGATTACATCAGTTAGTAATCTAAAAATCGGCGATGTTTTAGCGAAAAATATTTATGCCAGCGACGGCCGGATCCTGCTCAGCAAAGACGTGTCGCTCACCGGCAGCTATATCACCCGGTTGAGGAATCTGGGCATTTCCAAAGTCTATATTCAAGATGCCTCACTAGCTGACGTATCCATCGACGAGCCGCTGACCGATCAGACGCGCAACGCGGCGATTCAAATCCTCGATGACATCACCGACACGATCCCGATCAAAACAGACGGGCTCATGACCTTGAGCAATGATGAATTGAACCGGATCAGCAAAAAGTTCGACTCCACCCGCTATATCGGCGTGGTCCGGGAAATCGTGACCGAACTGGTGGGCAAAACGGAAGTGATGGTTCACCTCGCCGATATGCGGGAGAAATCGGACTTTCTCTTCACCCATTCCATCACGACCACCGTGATGTCGACCCTATGCGGCCTCGGCATGAACCTGAGCCGGAAGCAACTGGACGAATTGGCCATCGGCTGTCTCCTTCATGATATCGGCTTTACCATCATCGAGCCGGAACTCCTCCGCAAACCGATCACCACCATCACGGCAAAAGAGGCGGAGCTCTTTCGCAAACACACCGTCGTTGGCTTGGCGGTGATGCGAAAACTGCCCGGTATCAGCATCCCCTCGGCCATCATGACCTACCAGCATCATGAGATGCTCGATGGATCCGGCTTTCCCTGCCAGCGCAAGGGCGACCAGATTCACCTGTACTCCCGGATCCTGGCTGTCGCCGATTTTTTCGACAACCTGATCTCCGGAAAAGCCGGAAAAACGCTGTTGCCACACCAGGCCTATGAAGTGGTGATCGCCCAATCGGGCCGGAAGTTTGACCACAATGTGGTCTCCTCCTTCGTCCGTCACATCGCCCTGTACCCGAACGGCTGCACCGTCCTGTTGACGACAAACGAGACGGGCGTCGTCGTCCGGCAAACAGCCTCCCCCGCCCGTCCAGTCGTTCGCGTCTTCCAAAAACGGCTGGGCAATGAGGTGGATTTTAAGGAATACGACATGACGAAGGAATTGACGATTTTTATTAAAGAAGTGATCGATTAAAGTTTCCCGATGAATCTCGACACGGTTTCTCCCTTGATAGGGCTCTGGATTTCTTCGGGATTCTCTAGCGAGTGCATAGAGCGCTTATCGAAAGGCAAAAGGATGCCGGTGGACTTGTGGTCCCCGGCATCCTTTTTTCATTGTCCGCCAGTGTTGAACACCTTTTTTAAATACTTCTTTTGAACATTTCTTTTGATGCTTCTTTTGAATACTCCCTTTACCCGCCATTCAAAACATGTTTATGTCTTATATCGAACATCAAAATGACATCTAAAACCTGTAATATATCACCTTTTTGAAGCATATAATTTGACGAGAATGGTTGCGACAAAATGCTTGGAGGGATTTTATGAAACTCAAGGTAAAATCGGTCGTTTTGATCCTCACGATGCTCCTTTGCTCCCTGGCGCCAGCCTTCGCCTATGCGGCAGACCCGTACCCGAAAACCAGCCCGACCCACGGCAAATTCGGTCAGTTCAAGTACAAGGAAGCGAGCGGCGGCAGGATCGAAATCGATCCATCCTGGAGCAAGAGCAACATCGTATCCGTCTCACTGCCCGGCGTGAACAAAACGGTAAGCATACATAAAAACGCGAAGGATGCCCTCGTCAAAGCCTTTACGACAATCAAAAACGATCCTGCGTTGCTGAAAAAAGTAAAAACCCTTGACGGCACCTGGGTGCCCCGTCACATCAGCTGGGATGCGAGCAAACCCTTAAGCGAACATTCCTGGGGGATCGCCATCGACATCAACGCGTCCGCAAACCCCCAAGGCAGCAAGCCCACCAGCGATAACAAAACGCTATGGGAAAAGGCATTTAAACCGGCGGGATTCAACTGGGGCGGCAACTTTTCCGGCAGTGACGTCGACGGCATGCACTTCGAAATGCCCTATTAAGGTTGTTAGAAACGGGCAACCATTCTCAGGTTAAAATAATTGGTTTTACCCCGCTCTTTACGATGAGAGCGGGGCTTTCTCATTCAACATTCATTCTTGGTGTAAAGCCAAAACCGAAGTGGAGAATCCCTATTTGTGATCATTGTGAAGCCACTTACGTTGACAAAAATATCAATCTATTGATATAATAAATGTATAAACAAAATTTACCAGGAGGAAGAAATATGATTCCCAACTTGGATGCGTCATATTCCTCATTGATAAATACCCTCAGTTCTACATCTACAAAAAAAGCGAATACCACTTTATTTGCGGCACAACTCGAAGATTTTAAAAAAGCCGATACCAATCTCTATATTAATGAAATCGGAACCTGTTATCCCGGAACAAAGGTTACGGTAAAATCCATGACCAGTAGTGATGTTCAAAAGTATTATGAAGAGTGGAAGAGACAGCCGATCTCTTCATCTGGGTTTGACCATAATATCATTGTATCGCCAAAGGTATTGGAAAAGATGAAAAACGATCCGGGCTATGCGGAAAAGATGCTGGGAAAAATCAGGCAGGCAGCGACTCCGGTAGGGTTTGAGAACGCAACCTTATATGAATATAAAGTCATCGTTCGGGATGACGGTGAAATCGAAACAATGGCCTGCGCAGATTTTATGAATGGCAACGAACAAAAAGCCGAAAACAATGACAAAGACAAGAAAAAAGCCGCGAAAAAATTTGATCCTATCTTTTTTCATAGGAAAATACAAAACCAACGGGAAACGCAGCTTTTATCAGAGACCGGTTTTTATACTAACCTATTTTTCGAACCGCAATATCGTTTCATTGCAGGAATTGCTAATGGGAACAGAAAGGGAAATGCTGTTGAATGAACGTGAAGGCGATTAACTTTACTCAACAACCGGGTTTCTGCAAGAACAGCCGAACACGCCTAACTGATTAAAGTTAAGCATGATCGGCTGTTCTTTTAAGTGTGCTAAAAAAGATAGGGACAACCAGTGATCCAGTTTTTTGATGTCGTTTTGTAGCGTAAAGGAGGGGGTACTATGCCATTACTGTTTTTCTCGATATTAGGCGGCATCGTGGGATATAGCATCGGCAGCACGCTGGGTCTGCCTTTTGTGACGATCACCAGCTTAATCGGCTTTAGCATACCAAGCGTTCTCGTATTAGATAAAGTTCATAAATACCTTGTTGAAGTAAAGAGAATGGAGGATTAGTCACCAATAATCGCTGTTAAGGCCTACTCTATGTCCCTGCCCATTTCCTGTTGTTGTTACAGCGATTGCCTCGCCGTTTTCCTCAAATCGGCCAACTTCGTCTCATACCCCTTCTTCAACACGACGATATTATCCGGCTCCGCCATGAACCATGCGTATGTATTCAAGGCCAGCACAGGCATCCGCCTGCGGCTGGGTCGCCCTGCCGGTCTTCAAAAGCGGTGACAAAGGCCAAGTCGCGCGTCTTGAATCCGGCATCGACGGCGATTTGCTGGAGCGCCTCTTTTCGCTGCTGGCTGATCGGGCCGTCGGTGGCCACGACTTCCACGAAGACGATCAAGTAATCACTTGTCCGTTCAGTATCAATCCTTCAGCCGGTATTTTTTTATTTTTTTTACCTTTTCTTCATTTTTACCCTTAGGCTTTTTCCATTGGTCAGGCTTGTTGACCTGATACCACTCTGCCAGAAGAATCGCTATCTCCTGCCTGGTTTTTTCCTGTGGTTCCTCATCAAGGCGGGAGAGCCACTTTTTCGTTAGAGCAGCCATAAACAAATCTACATTTCCAGAGTAGCCATCGTCCTCCATCTCCCGACGCACCGGACTCATTTGGGCACGCGCTTCTTGTTGCTTAGCCTGTTTCGCTTTCTCTTGCCGCGCCTTCAGCCATATATTCCATTCTCTGTCCTTCTTATCATCGTGAATAAACCTGCCGTAGCCCGCGGCGGTCTTGGCGCCAGCTCCGATCCACTCAAGGGCCTCCGTAAGCCAGTGGATGACCTGCCCTGCATCGTTTCGGCTATCTTCATTTTTCGGAAAACGGGGCGCCACTGCAAACAAAAAAGGTTGCTCTTTGGTGACAGTGAGAAACGGGATCGGGTTGGGGCTGTACCAGTCCGCCGGGCTCTTCTTTCCGCTCGTGTCTTGGTAGTAATCCGTATAGTGGGGCGTCATCACATCGCATTGCAACTTCACCGTTTTTAACGGAAGGGCATCAAAAAAGATGACACTTCCTGCCGACCCGACTTGACCAAAGATTCGCTCATTTTGCTCGCTGTTTTCTTGTTTCTGCCAAGAATCCGCCCAAGCACGCACGAGACCTTTTACGGAGGAACCAGGCAAAAAAGGAACCCCTAATGTGCTGTGCCAAGCAAAACCGTTTTCAACAGGGTGATTGCGGCCCAACCCGGTTACAAAACGCCATTCGGTTTGCATCACTTGCCAACAACCGCTCAAACTATCCACCAAGGTCAATTGGCGTTCGATTGCTTCCTTGATCTGTTTCGCATTCCCAACGCCGCCTTCACTCTTTTGAGCAACGGTCTTAATCCAGTTGACCTTCGGGTTTTTATTTGCGCTGTTCGATTTCATCGACCAATATTGGACTTTTCTATATTCAACAGTCCATTGGTTGCAAAACTTATCATACCAAAGGCCGGCATTCATACCGACTGTGTATGCTTCCGGCGCTTCAACGCCGTTATACAAGGGTAACATCCGTTCTCACCCCCGTTGCTTCAGGTAGGCCGTGGCGAATTTTTTCAACCATTGCAACCAGGCGAGGGCTTCGGCCTGGGCGCGCATATAGGTGTTGCGGTCACTTTCAACGATTTTTCTCATCAGATCGGGCGTTTCATCCTGGGGCGTATAATAAGGGGCCATCGAATCATCCCGGCACAACCAATGCTCTAGGTCTTTATATAGTTTCATGTTAGCCTTCTGGACATTGTTGGCTTCTTTTACGTCTGCTTTTGCTGCCGCCAATAAGGTCGCCGCCGCCTGACCCAACCCGTTGGTGATAATTGTGACCGGTAGGCTGGTTGCATAGGAGGCGTATTTGTCCTTCGTGTCCTTGTTTTCTGATGATGATTCCTCCAGATTTTTTACTTTCTTAAAGGCATCTACGGCCATCCTCTGTATGTATGTCCTATTTGTTTCTGCAGGTGCGATTCCCGATTCTCCCCCGTTACTTTGCTCCATTTTCTGCATGTTCTCTCTCATTTCCATCCTCCTAGCTCAACCAGGATACGGCGCACCAGCCTTGACCTATGGTTTCATTGCCGCCCACTTGTAGATAGGGGTGGTCATCAAAGATCTCTTTCAGCCGTTCGAGCCTTTGTTCTTGACGAGATAGAAGCAGGGTGTACAGCAGAGTGTCTGGGGGCAGTGTCTCTTCATACCAGAGGTTGTTGCTTTTTTTCGTATCCGTCTCCAACTGGTTGCGGGCGTTGACTTGCAATCCATACAGGGCAAAATGATGAAACTCATCATCACTGATTACGACCAGTTGGCTCTTTAACCGCTCCTGCACTGACGGATGTTTGATCAAGGGAGCAAGCGCGTCGGCAATGGCAGAAATCTCCTGCTCCGCTTCATTGACCTTAAAAGAAAACTCTTCTAACAGCAACGGCGTTTGGGAAGTCCCTTTATATAAAATAGCCTCAGAATTTGCCGGCTGCGGAATAGCGAAGGATGACCCTAGACCCGCTAGCCCCTGATCCCGTTGAAACCGTTCCAACAGATAGGGACAGGTGACCCATTTATAGTGACTAGTCAAAGAGCGCACCGGCAACAGCAGCAACCTGGCATCGGTCACCGCCATCGAGCCAGCGCATTCCCCTGTTCCAAATAATTCTTCGACGGCTTTCGCATCCGGGATTCGTTGATTCGCCACCGCATTCCGTAGCGCGCCCTTCAGACTGGAACCCACCAGCACCGGGTACCCGGTTGCGACCTCCCTCGCCACCGGCAGATCGATAACGCCTGTGCTCTGTTCGGCGCCAGGATGTAAACTGGTCTCGGCCAATAGGCCCATGATCGCGTTTTTCACACCGATCCCCCCCACTTTCCAACAACGACCTGTCCATAACCGTAGTTCGTTTTTTCCCCCACCAGTTGGCCGTGCAATGCTGTAATTAGGGCCACTTCTTCTGCCTGAGCCTCATAAAACCAGATGCTTCCTGCCGGCAAGAACGGCTCCAGGGGGCGCGGTTTCTTGTTTTTCAGATTCCAGCCTCCCACCTGCCGAACCTTACCGATACAACCGGCAATGCAACATCCGGGAACTCCCGGCGGTCCGTTGATGATCGCATCCCTTGTCGCGGCGACATCTGCAAATTTTGCCGGCGTCACCAGCATGATTGTAAATCTCACGAGACCGTTCTTTATCTCCAGTTCCGGCATCGACGGTAACAATTCTCGCTCGTCCATGATGGTTACGTGAACCAACCGCCCTTCCCCGCCTAAAGAAAAAACAGGGGCAACCTGCGCATGCCATTCATCGGGAATTCCGGACACCAAAAGGGTCACCGCGACTTCTTTGCCCGGGCGCACATGAACCGCGTTATACAGTTTCCTGTCCACAGCTGTTCGAGTATCTTTGTCTCTCTCGATGCCAACCCTGTATTCGGAATGCCACAATTCTCCCGCTTCTTTGATCTGTCCATCTGTCGGGTACGCTTCAGACAGCAAAGAACTCAGGCCTTCCCGGTCTATATAGGCTTGCTCCAAGACCTTTGCCCCCCTCAGCCGGGTTACAGGCTGCGGCAGACGCTTATGTCCCAGATCACAGTGAATCGATTCTTTTCCAGGCTCTAAGCGGGTGTACTGGACTGTCTGACCGTCTTTGCTTCGCATCAGCGAAAGCGGTACCGGAAAGAGCGTTCGATTGCGCCACTGCACATAGGGTCCACGAAGCACCAGTTCACCGATGTCTTGATGATCTCCCAACTGCCTAGGAAAGCTTGCACCATGTTCTGGCCTCCATCCCTGTCCATAGGCCAAGGCGGTTCGTACCGCCCCCTGGAGCGTGCTCATCATGGGTGGAAACGTGCTGGATACACTGGTGAAACCGCCCTCGCCAGCGTTGAAGGGACTTCCATCTCTGAAAAAGAGGGTATCCAGTGCTTGGAGCACCCACAGTTTTGTCGAACTCACCGGCACACCCCCTTTTCCGCCAGGAAGCGCACCAAAAGCGCCCCGTCAGCCGAGAAACCACTGTACACAATTTCCGGCGGCTCACTCGCATCCTTGCTTACCCTGCGGCGAAAGCGCCGACAGATTTTCAATAAAGTGTCCATCCGTTCCATAAGTTCATCGATTTTAATATCCTTAGCCTCACGATCCCGGTTTTTCAGGTACTCCGCCGCCAGTATTTTTGCTTGATCCGCTGCCTTAAACGCATCATCTCCAGTGGTTTGATTGAATAGCTCCTCGTATCGTTCTTGCATGTTGTAAAAGAAGGCGCTATTGAAATGCCGGTCCGCGCCTGCCTGTCCGACAAACTGTTCAACCATATCGTCTATGAGGTTTTTGGGGCCTGTCACAATCTGCGTCCAAGGCGCAGACCATTGAATGCCGGGACCGCTGGCACGCCAGACATTGACGGCCAGGCTATCTCGTCCGGTCTCTTCTTTGGCTACTTCATCGAGCATATAATGGGCCCGGTTCAGCACCGTCTTCAGCGCTGCATTGCAATGGGCATAGACGATGCTGGCGGAGATAGTGGTTTTATGGTCAGGAAATGCCGTTTCTCGAAAGGCTGCGAGGTACCTTTGACGCAATTCCACGGCTGCGCCCAGGGCATCCTCCAGGGGCAACAATGCAAGCACATCGTCACCTCCGGCGTAGAGCAAAACACCGTTATGCCGTCTCACGGTAGCCTCTACATTACTGCTAAATCGAGCCAAGGCGCGGCTGATCACGGTTGCCGTCTCTTTGCCCTGCCCTTCACCCTGCAACAGACCGCCGAGGGAATCGCCGTCCATCAGCAACACAGCATAATAGGGGTTCGGTTTACTGTCGCCTTCGTTTTGCTTATACAGTTCAACTAGCCCTGTGCGCAACTCGAATCGTTGCATCCTTGTGCCGTCAGACCAAAGGCGGTCATTCAACAAGGTGTCCTCGAAGAAGTGATTTCCGTTTAGGGCAGCAAAACCGCGCAACCGGGGATTGGCATCGACGAGTCGCCTGAGACAGTCGATGTTCCCAGGCAATTTGTCGGAGGACACGGTCAATCCCTTCCGTGTTGCCGCTGTCGCAAACTCGGTTGCTTGTTGCGGTTGGGTTTTCATGATGTCTTCCATCCAGTGAACGGCGGCCAAATAGGTCGTGGAGGGATATGTCAGCGGAACGGGCCAGCCGATGGCCTGCACTGCAACTTCCGGAAACATGCGTTTGATCATAGCGATGGCACACAAGCGTTCGTCGGAACGCAGGTTGAGATCCGATACCTTTTCCTTTATTTCGGCCCAGAAATGGTCTTGAGCGTGTCTTTCACTGCATCGGACAAATCCAGAGATCTCCTGCCAATTGCCCATGCTGATGCATTTGTCGCCTTCTTCCGGCGGCGGCACGTGGCTGCGCCAGTTCTTTCTCCGATCAAGCAGATCATTGCCGTCTTCTTCACTTACCACCCAAGCCATATCCCAGAAGTGTTCCACTTGCCTTTTCCAGATGGCTTCTGTTTCTTTTCCGGATCGCGCCGCTTCACATACATAGCTGTCCCAAACAGCTTGAGCCAGCCTTCTCCAGGCGGCTAAAACCGCTTCCTCGCACTGAAGAGGTGAAAAATCCGGAGGGATCTCCGCCTTAAAACGGTTCGGAATAGATCCAATGCTGCAACCCTCAATCGTTGCCGATTTCTCTTCAAAGGCCGCAATAGCGCTCAACAGGGGATCGGTAATGCGGTCTTGATCCTGAACACTGGGGAAGAGGATGGCGCCCCCGGCCTTGATAACAGCATACATTGCTTGTCCCGCCAGGTAAGAGAGCAAAAAAGAACCGCTCCATAGGTCTTTTGTGCGCCTTGCCTGAGCCACAAACCCTTGAACGGGACCCAGGGTAAAGTGCAGTTGCCGCCCTTGTTTTCTCATTGTTCGATCACCTCTAGCCGGTCAGGAAACCGATCCATAAAATCCCGCACTACTTGATAACGCTCTACATCGGGGCTGAGTGGAACAGCCTTATCATTGATTTTTATTTTTTCATCGTCCGGGAGAAAACGAGCCGGCATTAATATGACGACAGCCACATACAACTTGGCGGTCAATCGGTGTATGTGGATGAAGAGCGGGCTTGCCCGGCGATCGTGTCTTTCGGCGTTTACATCTACTTTATACTCACTCTTAGGAAACCAATAATTATGCGGCAAGCCAAAAGCCACACGCTCAGGGGGTTTATCTCCCCTCAATACACATTGACAGTCAGCTATAAAACGCCGGACCGGTTTCCCGCCGACAGCAGAACCAGTTTTGCTTGGCCCACTTAGGCGATTGCTACGATAATCCATCAATTTTTTGCCTATGTAATTTAAGAGTTTAAGTGAGCCTGAATCATTTTTCACATCTGAATTATGTTTTACATCTAAATCATTTTTTACAATGAAAATGCGACTATGTCGAGAAAAGGCAGTATATTCAGGTAATACCGATGACAGTTTAGCACTCGGAAGGATTTCTAGAATTCTTGCTTTGAGTTCGTGTTCGTTGGTTGGTGGTTGCCAAACGCTCTCATCATTGTGTAAGAGCTTTTCCAGGCTTAGGGAACCAAATCCCCGACGCGAGCGGGAACCCAGACCTCCAAAGAGGCCCAGAGCGATCAAAGACTTGCGAATCAATTGGATATCTTCGTCTGACACGTTCTTGTTTTCTGTTTTATTTTTCTTTATCAGTAGGGTGACTGTGAAAACAATCCCTTCCTTTAAGTACGGACGGCTGTTACTGCCTCCTTGTTTTGGCTGGTTCAAACCATAACCCAGATATCTTATGCCCACTCCATGGGACCAAGTCGTACCCCGTTTTTCTGTGTTATCTTCTGTATCCGTCTCAAAACTAAGCTTCATCAGAAATCCGGCTTGTCCAAAGTCAGTACTGCCAAAAAGCCTAGCTTCTCTGTACTTAATATCCTGCCAAAAGTTTGAATTTGAAAGCGCCAACCCCCGGAACCAGAAGCGTAATGCTCCCTTAACGGATGGGGGTCGGAGTTCCGCCGTATCTATGTCAGCTCCTGCTATAAACATCGGTGTTGTTATTCTGTAGGTAGCCTCAAACCTATTCATGGTTCCTCCCTCCCTGGATGTTTTTATCCGTCATGTTGGATTTGTTAAAACCATTTGAATGCGTTATTGGTTTATTCTACAATCCAGGATTCATTCCTCTGGATTCAACATATTTCCACTAATTATTTTACTGGGATGTGTGTTTTCTTTTCTAAACACAAAAAAAGTGTAATGGACTTAATTAAACGCGAAAGCCCGTATAGCTCTAGGAAATTCAGAGTAATACGGACTTTTGCAAAACAAATCAATTTCTTACGGGAATTATCGTTTCCTGTTATTGTCAACCAACTGTCCCGGCCATCTTTAAACGTAATTTAATTCCTTTTTGTTTTGCAGACTAATGTTGCCTGATGGGGCACTACGTATACATTGTGAACTCTTATCGCAAACGTGTGAGTATCTCCTCCAGAAATGTCCTCATCTTTAACAAACCGAATGAATACTCACTAATCTCCGTTTGGATGGACTCCCGCTGCATTCTAGGATGAAAAAATACAGCGAGTACTTCTAAAAGACTCTTGGTAGCTAATTCACTGTCTTCAAAATTGACAAAGCGTAATCCATGAGCAACGCTAGATTCATTACGGAGAACTCGCAAGTAATCAAGCGCATCCTTCAACACCAACGTATTCCCACCGGCTCTACGAATCCGCACACTCTCCAGCCTTTGTTTGAAGTCAACGCTAATAGCCAGTAAAACCCTTTCCGCATCCATCAGTTGTAATTTATCGTCCCTTAGGTTCGGCAACTTTTGCCTAATCAATTGGAGTCTACGCTTATCCGGGCTATTGCGGAAGGAAACTGGGTCAATCCCCTTCGCCTTAAGCCCGTAAAAGATGGCTTCTTCATAAATGCGCCAAAAACGGGCAAGGGCGTCTCCGTACCGTCTTTCCTCATGACGCCTCATCATGCTGTGATACAGGTCAGTTAAGAGGGTGAACATTTCATCCCGGCCGTATTCAGGAGAACGTTGATGCTGTTTTCGTTTCTGACAATTGACTAAAATAGAAAGCGTTCGTTTCTGCTGTCGAATGAGGTCTGCATAATTCGCTAAGTCCGGATATTTCTCTACATCAACAAGGCAAGTATCGAGCTTTGACTGCGCTTCTTCGTACAACAACAAGTCCCATGCGTGATAAGCTTCCAAAAGAATGGACAAATAGCTGGCATGCCGACTCCGTTCATGATACCGGGCGAATTGTGTCAACCGGGATAATTCCTGGGCTGCAAATCCGTAAGAAAAAAGGCGGGTCAGTTCACGAACTCGCTGAATAATGTTCTCCTCTTCCAAGAAAGTGGTATCAACAACCCTCGTTCTCTGAGTTGCGTATTTTGGGGCTATGCTTTGAAACGGTTCTGCAACAAGATTGCCGCTGTTCAAGAGCAACAGCCAACAACTTTGCATCTGCGGCGTTCCAGAAGATATATTGACGATGTACTCCGGATTTTCAGCGTGCACTTCCGACTGAGCCAATGCTACTACGCGCCTCATCTCAAGCAGGAGCGCATGGTAATCCGTAGGGTCTTCCACAGATAACGGATAAATCCGCGTCTCTATATGCATACCCCGCACTTCGGCGATTGATTGTAAGTGGGCCACAACTGTATCAATATGGTTAATCGTTCCCTCACGGTTTTCCGGTTGGCGATCCGTAGGGAACAAAAACACCACATCGGGATGGGTCTCTGCGAAAATAGTAACCAGTGGCCCCTCGCTGTTATCTTCCCGATTCAACGGATCACGGTTGCCAACACAGGAAAGCAGGATTCTCATTATCCTGCCTCCCTATCGAAACACAGCGGGCACGGCAAAGGCCAGCCCGTACTGAACCACTTCTTTTTTCGCGGGCGCGATGTTGGCGATCATTCGACCGTAATAGGGTTTGACAACACCACTGATACGGAAGGCAGCCCCAGGCTGGAGGTAGATAAAGGGGTGTTTAAATGGGTTGTCGCAAGCGGCATAGGCATTGCCCAGCTTTCCATACTTTTGCGCCAGACGGTACCTGCCATCGACAGGATCATCCGTCGCCGGAACACAGTTGGAAAGATAGATAACCGCGTTGGGGTTGGGCACGTTGTCGAATTTATCATAGGGCTCAAATTCCTTCAGCCGGAAAAAGCCCTTGCCAACACTCCGGCGCTTGCCGAATCCGGTTTGCCCTAACAACTCCAGCCACCGTTTGAGCGGCGCCACCCAGGTTTCGTTTATCTTTAGATAGATGCTGATGTCGCTTTCCTTTTCATAAAAGGTTTCATCTCGACTGTACAGTTGACCGCTTCCTGCGGTGGTATCGGTCAGCCGGTTAATCTGATTATGAAACACTTCCATGGCTTTACCCGGAACTTTCGAGTCGGAGAGGTGATCAATGGCCTCACCCCGGATCACGCGCAGAAACTCCGTTTCATTCAGAAATTCTATCGCCCGAAGCCGCTTACCCTCGCGGGCCTGTGTGATACCCTCTTTTTTAGATACGTCTCCGGTCGATGGCTGGCGCATCCAAAGCATAGGCTTGGGCAAAAGATCGTTTGGAAAACCGCTGCTGATGACGAAAGGGGCAGTTCCAGCCCGGTATTCATCCAGAAAATCGTTGAGTACGGCCTCGCTCTCGCAAAGACGAATCATCCAGCAGATCTGTCCAAACAAGGTATCCGAATGCCAAGGAGATATGACGCTGCTTTCCGGCATCAATCGCGCCACATAAGTACGCATACCCTCATCCCCTAGTCATTCAACATAAAGGCTTGTCCATCCAAGGTCAAATCCTTGAATTCTACCTGACCAGAACCACGGCTGCCAAATCCGCCGAGATAGGTGTTTTGGACCATCAAGAGGGCTTGTTTTACATGATTGATGAGCGTTTCTTCCCTGCCCAAATCCATGTTGTAAAACTGCAGCGCAATCTCCATTTGAAACTCCGCCCCAGCCGGCACACGCTCCACCGGTCTGGGGTGTTTTGCTTTGCCAGAGTTTCGATCGATCATGTTTTCCGTTTTGGTTTCCAAAAAAGGTTGACCTTTGGTGAGCATTTCGTTATATAACTCCTGCTGTTTTTCCGTAAAGGGGCAGTCTCTAACGATGATCCGTGTCGGTCCGGCGGCACTGGTGGATTTGCTCTTATGGGTTCCGAATATGACACAGACAGGGCAGTTGGAACTTCCGCAGCCGCAGGGCTCTCCCGCTTGCACATCATATCTCCCCAGCTTTTTTTCCAAGCCGGAACGCATCTTCCCTTTTAGACTGCTGCCGGGTATGTAGGGCTCCCGTGTCCAGGGGTGTTTGATGACGGGCAGCTCAACACCGCCGATTTCAATTTCATCGTTCGAACCGCCGATCCGCAAGCCTGATTTGCAAAGGATGACGCCCCGAATGACCGCAATCCTCTCTAGTTTCATGAACAAATCACTCCTTCGGATACATGTAGTAGAAATAGGCCACCACCGCTTCAAAATGCGGCAAAAACCCTTCGCGGAAGTCTCTAATGGTGTGGATCCGCTCTACGTTCTTTTCCATGAAGGTGACAAACCGGTCAGGAACTTTTTCACGGCTATTGGCATAGAGGGCCATCGGGAGCAATTTCAAAATATCCAGGCGGATGGCGGGAAAATGATCTTCTCCCATCTGGATTAATTTCATTTCTAGGGCGCGGGCATGGTTGAAAAAGCGGCGCAACTGACTGTTCTTCAGGCGTTTTCGTCCATTGGCGTAATGCCCGAAAACCCCGGCGCATGCCTTCGCATGCGCGATGATCAGTACTTCCCGCAGGTTGCTATTGGCATCAAAATATCCATGGATCAGATAATCTTCCGGTAACCGAAGTTCCGGCGCAGGGGGTCTGCCGCCACCCTGGCCTCCTCGAAACCCAGAGGGCCGTTCCATGTTCAAGCGCTCTCCTTTCTTGTCGCCATGATGGCATAGCCCAAGATGAAGTCAAGATAATGCAGCACGGGGTTATTCTTCTGATAGTCAAACAGCGTCTCCAACCATGCCTTGACCATTTGTTGCTCTGGATGATACGAATCGGAATAGTTGCGGCCGATGTCGTAGGCTAGAAGAGGGATATAACGCAAACCTTCCGTCTTCATTTTTCGGTTCCATAGGAAATCCTGAAAATAGCGGCTATAGGTTTGCAGGTTTCGGATGGAAGATAGGGAAACAATATTGCCTTCGATCCAGCGAATCATGCAATCGGCATGGTGAAACAGTAGCTTTCCATGTTCCCATTTGAAGACGGTGTCAAAGGCGCAGAATTGATTTCGACCGATAGCTTGTCCCGGTAAGACGATTTCTTTTGCCTTTTCCAAGGCCCATTCCGCCTGATCAGCCATGCGAGCGATGGGCACTTTTGGACGGCTTGTCACCAAGCCTGCCGATAGGGTTAGGTTCGGGTTATTGCCGCAGAAGCGACTGAATTCTTGACGCAGCTCTTTGGCAAACCAAGTCAAATCTGACCAAGGGCCAACCAAAAAGAGGTCATCTCCTCCGGAGAAGACGGTATAGCACTGTGGATATCGCTCCCGCAGGGTCTTTTCAACCCATCCCGCAAAGAATAAGTCCAGCATCCGGCTTAGGGTGGTAATCCGGGAAACGCTGTTCCAGTTATGGCCCTCTTCCATCAACCCGAAGACAACCACAGCGCCGAGTTGATCCACATCAGCCTTGAGATACCCAATGTAGGGCTTTCCTTTCGACATTTTCGCTAACTCGTCAAAGCTGATCGTGGAATGTGCTTCATTGACGGGGACATAGTTGGCGTAATAACGGCTGAGTGCAGGCCATTCGCCCAATTCCTGAATGGTTGGGGAATTCAACTTCTGCACCAAAAAAGGATTTGATAGGCCGATAGTATCGGGATGTTCATGCAGCGATAGGACGATCCCGTTGAGCAGTTGAAACTCATTGAAATGTTGCTTTAATCCGCTACTGAAGGCGATGTATCTAGCCTTGGTTAAAGAACTACCCATTTTTAGGTCCTCAGCGCAAGCGGAGCAAAAATTCTCTTCAGCGCCAGACTCTTCCGCAAATGCCTTTTGGCAACCGTCGCAGAGCACCTGTCCGGATCCTTTTACCTGCAACTTGTGGACAAACTGCTCAGTCTGCCAAACCTGCTCAGCAGTAAGGACTGTTTGGAGAGGTCTTGCTTTCTTTTCTTGCAGTAAACCAGCCAACCGGTGCAACACGTTACCAAAATGCTTGAACTCCTTGCCGGAAAGAGAAGTCCATGCCAAGTTGACCGTAACAACGCCATGAAAGCGTTGGAAGAGTTCCTGCTCCACTGTTGCTTGCAACCGTTGAAGTCTCTCACCAACATCAGCCAATTGTGGCAAGAGCACGTAAAACTTGCCGCCAGATGTCATAAGAATGTTTGCTTGCGGTAAATCAAACGTTTGCAGGATTTGCTGACTCACTGCGTCAGAGAGGACGGAAAGCAAGAAAGAGCGCGCCCGTAAACGCTTGGAAACGCCACCGCTCCCTCCGTGGGCGATATCAAAGATATACTTCTGAATCCCCGACAGGTCACCGACGACGAGGAGGAACTTTTCTTTCTCGTTGTCCATGATAGAGGCTTTAATAAAGCCCTTTTCCTGGTGATATTGATATAAACAGGCGGCAATGGCACTGGTGGTCTTCAAATGGTCGAAAAGGGAAACGTCGGGGATATCTTCAAGAGTGTTGCTAGGGATGCACCATGCGTAAACCTGCATTAGGTTTAACAGATGGGTGTAAATCGTCTGAAAGGTTTTTTTACCATTGTTAAAGATTTGGATAAACGCATGCTCAAAGCACTCACGATGATGGGTTAATTTGATTAAATCGTTTTTCCTTTCTGGACGGGGAAACGCTTGTTCCGGTGAAAACAGGCCAACATCATAGTAGGTCATTTCCGCCAGTTGACGCTCAAGAGAAACGCGACTTAACACCGATGCGAGGGGAACAGTCCGGTAGTCTTGCCCCTGTCCCGCCCATTCTCCCCGCTCGTAAGACGAATAATTGTCTGCACGGCTGATCAATTGGGCCAATGGCTGTATCGCCTCAGTAGCATTTTTCACCTGTAAGTCGGCAGGGTATTTGTCTGATTCATGATGGCGTTGGACGAGCTCTGTCAATAACTTAGGGTCGGCATAGGGAGTGAGCCGTTCCGAGTGTTTTTTAATAAAATCGGCAGAATAATGAGGGTGTCTCCCACCGTTACTCGGTTTTGGATATCCACTTCTCTGCAAAAACTTACCGATGTCGTGTAAGAGACCAGCAAGGAGAATCGTCTGATATGTTTTTTTGTCCATAATAAAATCCTCCTTCCTTGATTAATGCAAGACAGGGGATTCGTTTCAGTTTGTTGTCTTTATGGGGAAACCAGATTATGTTTCTGATTATTCTACAAAATGCATACATTTCCTTCTAAAATTTACAACCCTCGTCGAATTTTTGACGAGGGTTGATTGTTCTTTACCTTTGCTTCGGGTGCGTCCCGTAACATCCTCAACGGGAATTATCGGTTCCTGTACCGCACTGAGATATTGGATAAAAATTTCCACTCTCTTTATTTCAATTCCCTACGGGAATTATCATTTCCTGTTACAAGGGTCAGGTGAAAACGTCACCATGGCAAACGAAAAATTTCAATTCCCTACGGGAATTATCGTTTCCTGTTACCCGATGACCCTGGCGCATTTTTCGACTCCTGCACCGTTATTTCAATTCCCTACGGGAATTATCGTTTCCTGTTACCTTATGGGGAATTCGTAACCTTGCCTGTCAAACCATTTCAATTCCCTACGGGAATTATCGTTTCCTGTTACGGAATGGCAAGGCATTTTCGGGTAACACTGAAAATGCATTTCAATTCCCTACGGGAATTATCGTTTCCTGTTACACACAATGGCGTTGTCATGAAACGGGCTTCAGCCATTTCAATTCCCTACGGGAATTATCGTTTCCTGTTACTGATTGCCGAGTACGCAAAGGTCGACGAGGAGCATTTCAATTCCCTACGGGAATTATCGTTTCCTGTTACCGGGCGGATGAGCGCCGATCCGTGTCCCAGCGGCCCATTTCAATTCCCTACGGGAATTATCGTTTCCTGTTACTGCGCCCCCTTTCAGCCCTTCTCCCACAAGCCCTCCAGCCCCCCTTTGCGAGCGACGCCAAAAACGTCCCCCTTTTCATCGCCTTCTCCCCTCTCAAAACCCATCCAACCCTTGATCTCATCGGATCGAGACACTCCCGGCATTTCTGCCGACCTGCGTCGCTCGCGCGGGAAAATCCAAGTAGCGGCACCATGACCTCGCGTCACCATTGACGCTGAACAGCTATCCCCATAATAAAACTACCACACCAACCCCTTCCAGTCCATCCCCCTTTACAACACGATATCCCCGATCCCGACCAATTCCACCTTCCGCCCCAACCGCTCCACATCGTGTTCACAGGCGCGGCATTGGCGGTAAAAGATCACGCTGTCCTCATCGCGGTGGATGCGCCGGAGCAATTTGTGCCGCAGTTCCACATAATCCTCCGTCATCAGCACCACCTCGAAGACGCTCTCTTGCACATGGGTCCCATAATCTTTCAATGTTTTGAACACCTTCGATCGCCGCTTGTCATCGGCAATGTCGTAAGTCACCACGTAATGCTCCACCATTGATCACTCCACCCCGATTCACCTGGCCCGGAAGGCCTCATACGTCAGCCATTCCCCTTGCATCACCTTACCCAGATAGCGCGCCTGGATCTCCATCAGCCGCAGGTAGTTGACCCGATAGCCGAAAACAGGATGCACGGCTTCCTCGCGGATGCGCGTCTGGTAGGCGCCGAAAAAGCGTTTGCGCCCGCCGTCTTTCAGTTGGATGCCATCGAAGACCGGTTCAAACTCGTCCGCCTTGATGATGCCCCGGTTGATCACATTCAGCACCACCGAGTCTGCCACGATGGCTCGAAACTCCTCCATCAGATCCAAGGCCAGGGCGGGACGGCCGTAGCGCTCACAGTGATACAGGCCCAGGTAAGGATCCAGGCCGGCCCGGATGATCGCGTTGATGCAGTCTTTGGTCAGCAGCGAATAGGCGTAGCTCAACAAGGCGTTGACGGGGTCACGGGGCGGCCGGCGGTTGCGCGAGGCGAAATCAAACCCCTCTCCCGCCCGCAACAGTTGGGCAAAGCCCGAAAAATACAACCGGCCCGCCAGCCCCTCGAGGCCGCGCAGGCTGTCTTTGTCTTCGGCCTCTTTGGCGGCGGCGGCCAATCCGTCGAGCCGCTCGACCACCCCTTGGATCCGATCGATTTTTCGCTCCCGGTTGCCCCGCTGCAAAAAAGTCCGCTGGTTGAGGATTTTGCCGCGCACGATCTCCCGCGCCACCGCCAGCGACTGCGTGTCCGATTCGACAAAGCGATACTGAGCGCGCCGCAAGGGCACATTTTTGTTCCAACTCGGCTGCAACCAGCTGCGCACCCGTCCATGCCCCATGAGGTAGAGGGGGATCCCCAGATCGCTCAGGGCCGACAGGGCGGCGCTGGACAGCGATGCGGCCTGGCTGATCACCACCTGATCGACCGCCGAAAGGGGCACATCCTTCAGCGTTTGGCCGTCGGCCTCGATGATCAGCCGCCCCTGGCGCTTTCGCAAAGCGGCTCCCGGCACATCGAGATAGAGCGTCCGGCCCAGGTTGCTGCCGGGCGTCGGGCGCCGAGGGGCGGCCTGCGCCCCTGTCAAAAAAGCGCTTTCCTCCGGCATGCAACGCTCGGCCAGGGCGCAGCCCTGGCATTTCGCCTCTGGCACAGCGGCCAAGGGGGGCGGCTCTCCGGCCTCCCGGATCGCCCGGGCCGCCGCCAGGGCTTGCAGGGCGGTTTCTCGCAGCGACTCATCCAAAAACACCTGTCGCCGTTCGGCCGATGCCACATAATAGACATAGCCGTAGGCCACGTCCCGACCGGTCGCCTCCTCCAACAGCAGGCCTTGCAGGCACACCTGCACGTCATCGTTGAGGCGGTGCTCGGCCCTTCCTTTTTTAAACTCGACAGGATAGAGCTCCCCTTCGGCGGCTTCCAGCACATCCAAAACGCCGCGCAGTCCCAGCGCATCGGAAGACAAAGAGACCTGCCGCGTCTGCACCCGCCCGTCCTCACTGCGGGTGCGGCGCTCGTTGCGGCGCTCATCCTGGAAGCGGCCTTCGAGCATGTGATGGTTGGTCTCCTCCGCCCCTTCTACGGCGCGGTAGAAAAAGTTTCGCGGACAAAACAATACCTCCGCCACGGCCGAGATGGGGAGGTATTCGCGGGTATCCATATCCACTGGCGTTGGCCTCTTTCATGCAAACTCGGGGAGCGGAATTGAATACGAAAAAACTCCCTATTCTCAGTTTGCCAATTCCGAGGGCGTTGCATACACCGTCTTCACCGGATGATTGCCTGTCGAATCGGCCGATCCTTGGGGCATTTCTTTTTTCTGCTCGACGGCTTTCTCCCATGCTTTCTCTCATGGCAACGCCAGTGTTTCGGCTGTAACGCCATACACGCTGAAGTAAACGCCTTACAGACCCATGCTTTCTCCCATGGCAACGCCAGTGTTTCGCCTGCTGCATATTCCCGGTGGGAATTCCCTCTTCAGTTCGCGGCGGGAGAAACCGGCGTTACCGAAAGGCGGTCACCGCAGCAGGTCACCGGCAGCATGTTCCGTCGTGTCCGTTCAGAGGTCGACTGGATGATCCGCGTCTCGCCCATGCCCATCGTGCTTTTGTAGCCGACGCCGCTGTATTCGGCAAAGCGCGCCAGCGCATTGAAGAGGATGGGGGTGACCGGATTGGTCGTGGCGAACTCGAAGACCACATCGCCGGCAAAGCCGATGATTTTATACCGGTCAAACCGGTAAAGTTCGGTGCGGATGTTGTGTTTGCGGATGCGGATCGCCGCAAATTCTTCGGCTAAGGATTCGGGAAAAGGCATAGGGCTGTACTGGTTCCAGCGGCGAAGGAGGCTGCCGAAGACCAATTCGGGGATCGGCAGCACCACCTGCGTGCCCCGCTGTCGAAAGCTTGTGGGCGTGAGAAAACGAACATGGATGGGGTTGTGACATTCCGTTTCCGTGTACAACTGCTCATAGGTTTTTTTCGTGATCCCGATGGCGCGGATCGCCAGCGGCGTGTTCCCGATCCGAACCGCCCTCCCCTCCCAGGCCGTTGCCGCCTGGTCGATGACCTCGCTCAGCCGCCGATCGAGGGAACGAATGGTGAATCGCCAGCGACGGGCGTTCTTTTGTCCTGATCGTTCTGCGGCGGAGACCGGAGTTTCGGAAGGCGTGGTCGGGGAGGAACGCCGGGCCAGGCTGCGCAGCGTCGAGATGGCAAAGGGCTTTCCCTCCTGATCGTGGATCGATGTCGCCAGGTCGGGATCGACGCTTTTTAGCAGATCAAAAAACAGGCCGTGCAGTTTTTCTCCGCCTTCTTCCGGGATGGTTGTCTGCGGCGGTGCTTCCAGTTCGAGCGTTGCATTGAGAAGCAATGGGACATCTCCTTTTTCGCGCGATCTTGCCCCCGATTAAAACCCAACTCGATTGAGGGATTCGACAATCTCGGCGGGAAGTGTACTCCCGCTGATATCGATTTGAAGCGATGTGCGATCTTCAAAGACAACGCCCGGATTCGTGGATGGGGGTTGTGTCGCTGTTGTAGCGCCTTCTTCCTCGGGCCACTCATAATCGTTCGGTCTTTGCGCCCAATCGGCGGCAACTTGCCCGGTCGCTTGGCGCTCATGCAGTTCTTCGCCGTGATCTCGTTCCGCCAGCAACCCCAGATTCTGCAGCCCATGCAATGGACCGGTCACATCATGGGCCTCCGATTGAACCGCGCCCTTGACCTCATTGGCCAGCCACTCCATCGCCGCCGCCCATGGCCAATAGTAATAGCCGGTATCTTCTGTCGCAAAGTCCTTGATGCTTTTCGTCAAGCTTTTGTTTACATGCTCCAACTCCCCAGACAGTTCTTCCCCTTGCAATCCTTTCAGCAGTTTGAAGGATTGATCATGCAGCTTGATCGCGTTTTTTTCGGTGTCATAGATCGTTTCAAGCAGCTTGGGGGGAATAGCCAGCCTTTCCGGGGTGAGCGTTTGAATGGCCTCTGCAATGTTCGTCGCGAACCCATTTCGAGCCTCGGGGGGCTGATCGACAAACATCCGTCCGAGATCGGAGCGGATCAGGTAACTGACGGCGTTTTTGACCGTCCCCAACTGCGGCTTTTGCAGAAAACTAAGGGCATCCTTGAAAATCTTCACCGTCACGTCGATCGCTCTTGCAACTAAGCTTTCTCCGAGACGCCCGGACATCCCCAGGGCTTCTGCCATACTGGCGCGATTGACGATGACATCCTCCTTCTTAACATCTCTGATTCTCTTATCCATCCCTTTCCCGTATTTCTTTGGCACTTCCACTACGGTTTTACCGGCCACATACTCACGCGTATCCAGATTGGAGATTTCCGCCAGCTTATCCGGAGTTCCCTGGAAGGTGAGCTGCGTGCTTACGCTATAAAGCTGACTCTTGGTTGACGCGTAATCCTTGGCGAAACTATCTTCCAATGTGTCGCGCGGGACGGTTATTGCCTCCTTACTCAAGCAATCGCCGGCGGGTGTGGGCCATCCCATGCTGTAATGGGCGCCTGTGATTTCTCGCGTGCCCTCAAACACAGAGAGGTAGTTTTTGGCGATCTGCAGGTTGGCTAGCAGCGCTTCCCTGCTTGACACCGGTTTGGCCACAAGTTCTGCGATATGCATGCGCGATCCCTTGTTGAGCAGGTTAAGCGCCGCTCTGTGGGCCAGAGAAGAGCTATCGACATGAACCGCAAAGCCCTCTCCCAATGGCTTGCTCAGCCCGCCATCCACATTCTGATGGGTGTAGGTCGTGTTTTGTTCTTTGTAACCATCCACATGATCCGGGCGTGTTCCATTCTCGTAGATAGGCACCATGGTTTCCAGCTCACAGCCAACCAGCATGCGTTGGATAATGCCGGATTGGGGATCAGGTGGCGAACTCCTGTTCTGTTCAAAAGCCGAATCCGCTTTTCCCTGAAGACTGGTCTCGTTATGTTCGGCCCGGTTCATCTGCAGGGCTCTTGCGCCCATGACATCCGCTTCAGCTTCGAGCGTTTTGTCATCATTTATCTGCACGGTTTGGTTCATCCTCAGGGTAGGCGCTACTCTACCCTGCTTCTGCTGAACCGCATGCCAGGCTTCATGGGGCAAATGCCTCTCCTGCCCCGGCGCGACATGAATATCCTTTCCCTGTGTGTACGCCAACGCCCCAACCTTAGCCGGATTCGATGAATTATAATGAACCTTTACGTCACTTAAGCTAAGGCCAGACAAGCTCTCCACGCCGGACTTCAGGTTATCGGGCATTCCTGTGTTATTTTCTCTTCTCTGGATAGTCTCGGCTAGTTTATGGTTTCGAGACTCTTCTGTATTTGTTTTTTCATCTTCGTTCGTATGTCGTTGATTCATTTTGTCTTTACTCTCTAAAAGCTGCATCACTGCCCGGTTACCGATAACACGTTGGAGCTGCATAATCTCCGCAGGACTCAATGGTTCCGGAAACGCCCTCGCGCCCAGGACGGTGGGCGCTGAGGGAGCGCTCGTCCTTGCCGGATTGGTCCTGGTTACCCTTGATTCGGAAACGCTGTTCCGCTTCTTGGATACACTTACGTTTTCCTGTTCCGACATCTTGCACCTCCAAGAACCATCAACGGCAATCGATAAGAAAACACGGGTAGCCTTGTTTCTATTCGAATTGATTCCAGTGAATACATCTTATTTCTTAATAAAATCAGCGATTGGAATTAAATTTAGTACGTTGGTGGAACACTTTGGCGTGTCGAAAATGGGCTGCAAATTGGAATTTATCGCTTCATGACCTTTTCAAATCTAAAAAAATCTTCCCCTCCTGGTACGTCTTTATCATCTGGTGTATGTGGATCAGGGTGATGTTTATTGAAATATTCAACAATTTGAAATCCACATTTATTCACATAAAAATGGATATTGCGTTTTTCAAAGTATGGTGTATGAGTTTTCCAAACTTTGGTTTCGGGATACTTTTCTTCAATGGCCTTCCAAGCTTTATAGCCAATGCCATGACCGTGTTCGTTTACGGATATGAAAAAAAGAGCTAACGAGTTATGCTGTGTCATTTCATCGATAATAAGTACAGCACCGCCTGCCTTTTTTCCATTTGAGAGTATATGATAGATAACAGCTCCAGCGGCATTGAACGATTCTTCTATATCTTTATCAGAAGGAATGGGTTCATCTAAGTCAGAACCAAATGTTTCAACCACTGATACCGCAAACGCTTCCTGTAAGTCTCTTTTAAATTTTGGTAGTTCCTCTTTTTTTGCTACATCTAAAGTAACTATGTTTCCTATGTTAACTTGTGGCATGAATTTTGCCTCCTAAACTTGCAATTTACTAAAAGATACTATTTATTGATTTTTATACACCTTAATATGTCGCGCTGAATTGAAAGTATTCGCTATTAAAGCAAATGGCTTTTCTGTTATGCTGAGCAACATTGCAGGGGTTACATCTTCCTTCTTGTATTTAAGTGTTTCATGGAAGTTTAGATATGTCCTTTATGTTGTCAATGTATAGGGTGCACACTTTGGGGTTAAATATCTTGCGATTTTAAATCCCTACGGGAATTGTCGATTTCCTGATACGAAACAACGACATCGCTTATCAATTTACACTTAACAAATTTTATTTCCCTACGGGAATTATCGTTTTTTGGTACTCAATCATCAACGAAGCCCGCAATTCCAACCTCGTATTTCAATTCCCTACGGGAATTATCGTTTTCTGGTACAGACACTTTGCGTTTAATGACATTATTCAGTTTGTTGAATTTCAATTCCCTACGGGAATTATCGGTTCCTGATACGGTGAAGCAGTGGGAGGAGGCCTGCAAGGCGCGGGATTTCAATTCCCTACGGGAATTATCGGTTCCTGATACCCTGCTCCTCCTTCTCCACCTAACTATTCGTTCGGTACATTTCAATTCCCTACGGGAATTATCGGTTCCTGATACTACGTCGCTCAACTGTTCAACAAAATCTTTGTGGCCACATTTCAATTCCCTACAGGAATTATCGGTTCCTGATACTCGAAGCGGTGCGGTGCAGTCGACCGGGCGGGCAGTGTTATTTCAATTCCCTACGGGAATTATCGGTTCCTGATACCCTGTGCCGGGTGCATGGGTGCGCGGATATTGTGCCTTAATTTCAATTCCCTACGGGAATTATCGGTTCCTGATACCGGCAGCAACGAAGGCAAGATCTTTTTCACGTGCCAATTTCAATTCCCTACGGGAATTATCGGTTCCTGATACTTTTAGCCATAATATCCTTCAGCATGGTCTTAAATTGCATTTCAATTCCCTACGGGAATTATCGGTTCCTGATACAAGAAGGGCTGCGGGAGATATTGCCCAAGTACGAGATTTCAATTCCCTACGGGAATTATCGGTTCCTGATACATGGACGGGAGTGGTCGGAGTTTCCGGGGGTGGCATTTCAATTCCCTACGGGAATTATCGGTTCCTGATACCTGTTCTTCAAAACCTGATCTGACAGCACCTTATCAAGGCATTTCAATTCCCTACGGGAATTATCGGTTCCTGATACTTTCGGATGTCTACGGAGACGCCGCCAAAGTAGTATTTCAATTCCCTACGGGAATTATCGGTTCCTGATACAGCCTGATGATGTTCGCCGCCGACCTCAAGAGGATGAAATTTCAATTCCCTACGGGAATTATCGGTTCCTGATACGTTAGTGCCCTTTTGTTTAGCAGAAGGTTACTGCTATCATTTCAATTCCCTACGGGAATTATCGGTTCCTGATACGCAGCGTTTTCCTCTCCGGCTGGTGGCACGTGATCGTATTTCAATTCCCTACGGGAATTATCGGTTCCTGATACGGAGAAATTGTCTCAAATTCGCGCGCGTTTCACCACCGAATTTCAATTCCCTACGGGAATTATCGGTTCCTGATACTAGACCACGCCGCCGAAATGTTTACGCTTTACAAATTTCAATTCCCTACGGGAATTATCGGTTCCTGATACTGCGGGGCTTTCTAGCCCTTATCCCGCAAGCCTTCCCAACCCCCTTCGCGAGCGAGTCCGTTTTTCTCTCTTCATTCACTGCTTTTCCACCTGACTAACCCCAGCTAACCCTTGATTTTATCGGATCGAGCGACACCGGGGTTTTCTGCCGACCTGCGTCGCTCGCGAGGAGATCTCTAATGGACCTCTAACGGGAAGACTTCGTTGCCATAGCATTCCCGCTGAATATGCGTCCCTATCGATTCGCTCCACTCACGCAAATTTACAGCGGTCACCGTCCGAGCTATCGCACGAATGTGCAGATGATCCATGTGCCGAGGATGAACAGTATCGCTGATCATGCTTTTCATCCATTCTGTAATTTCTTCCATAATTCCTGCCTACATCCATTCAAAAACTCTAAATTCCGGAACCAGCTATAGAAAAAACTGTGCGCTCCTACAAAAACTTATGCCGAGGTTTATCTAGCTATTTGAGTACAACCTCTCCAGCCTAACCCCTCTGACGTTGAATGAGGAAACGTGGATGATGGCGAAGGGTTTTCCTCTTGATCGTGAATCGCCGTCGCCAAAACAGGAATCGGATGGTGGATGACTGCCACCTTCTCCACACTTCACACACGCCGTCGGGAAAGGGAGCGTAATTTTACTTCATGTCCCAATAATGGCAGTAGTAGACCGTTGGTCTTCCTGCACATCGTCTATCTTACGATTTATCGTTTTGAGCATCCCCTTTATATTATTTTCCTGGCTCCGTTCCAGGCGATCAAATCGACGACTCATTTCTTGCTTGAGTGAATTTATTTCACCGCGTATTTCGCTTTTAAGACGCTGCTGCCCATCTTTTAAATCCCGTAGCGCCTGAAGCACGAGGCTTTGGAACTTGTTATCGTTCATGGAAAGCCCCCCTTAAGGCATTTAAACTGTTCGGCTGTTTCAAGTATATCATGTTTAGTTAAATCTAACTTACCCTTACACTAAGCCTGTTAAAGATAGCATGTACCCGCAGGAATTATTGCTTCCTGTCACCGTTAGGCACACCTGACGAATCCCATCCATCCTTATTCATTTCGAATCCCTGCGGTAAACATGAGTCCGCATTTCAATTCCCTACAGGAATTATCGTCTTCTGAGACACGGTTTGTGAAGAATGTCGGGATTGTCTTGAGTGGAATTTAATTCCCTGCGGGAATTATCGTCTTCTGAGACAATCCACCATGTCTTTCATGGGTTGGCCAGCGCCGACATTTCAATTCCCTGCGGGAATTATCGTCTTCTGAGACCCATTGATGCGGCGGGCTGCTGATTATAAGCCAAGGGCATTTCAATTCCCTGCGGGAATTATCGTCTTCTGAGACGGAGAAGACTTTGTAAATTGGGATGGTGAATACAACAAAAAATTTCAATTCCCTGCGGGAATTATCGTCTTCTGAGACGTTCACCGGCGTCACATCCGGGACGGGCGCCACAGGATTTCAATTCACTGCGGGAATTATCGTCTTCTGAGACTCGGTGATTACTGGGTGGCTGGTGCTAGACCCGGCATGGATTTCAATTCCCTGCGGGAATTATCGTCTTCTGAGACAGGATCAAGCTGTCGCCCTGGCCCTTCGCAAGACAGCATTTCAATTCCCTGCGGGAATTATCGTCTTCTGAGACAAACTCGGCCGCAACATGGCAAATCAACGTTTAAAAAATTTCAATTCCCTGCGGGAATTATCGTCTTCTGAGACACCACCGGTACTGCAACGCAGGGGCAATTTCCTACGTATTTCAATTCCCTGCGGGAATTATCGTCTTCTGAGACCTTGGTGAACCGGGCTGTGTTGGGGTGTGACTGCCGGTATCATTTCAATTCCCTGCGGGAATTATCGTCTTCTGAGACTTGACTAGTTCGTCAATCGGAACACCTCCCAATTCCTATTTCAATTCCCTGCGGGAATTATCGTCTTCTGAGACGAAGCGCATCAGCTACTTCGGGCCATCGTGACAGCGAATTTCAATTCCCTGCGGGAATTATCGTCTTCTGAGACGCAAACTTAATCTCGTTATTCTGACTGCGCACACCGAATGATTTCAATTCCCTGCGGGAATTATCGTCTTCTGAGACAGAAAGAGGAGGCGACTGTCATGGGACACAGTGGGCATTTCAATTCCCTGCGGGAATTATCGTCTTCTGAGACACGGCTAGAGCGATTCTGCGCCCTGCCTCTTCGATAATTTCAATTCCCTGCGGGAATTATCGTCTTCTGAGACCTACGTGGTTATCTATCCCTTCTGGAAGTTACTACGATCTATTTCAATTCCCTGCGGGAATTATCGTCTTCTGAGACTGCGCGCCCTTCTAGCCCTTATCCCACAAGCCTTCCGGGCCACTTTCGCGAGCGAGTCCGATTTTAGCCCACAATTCATTGTCTTTTCACCGCCTTGACCCTCGCAAACCCTTGATTTCATCGGATCGAGCGACACCAGGGTTTTCTACCGACCTGCGTCGCTCGCGAGAAGATCGCCGATTCGCCGCTATTAGGAAGACCTTGCTGGCGTAGTGTTCCCGCTGTACATGCTTCTCTATCGTTTGACCGATTCACTCAAAATTACATAGGTTATCGATAAGCCGGGCCATTCCTATGATATCTAAACGACGAAATGGAACCCCGACTAAGTTTTTTATCCCTTCTATAGATTCTTCCACAATTCCTGCTTATGCCTAAGCAAAACCGTAATTGCCAGAGCTAACGATAGAAAAACAGGCTAAGGAGAGATTCCCTAGCCTGTTTTTATTATAAACATACGTGATTTACAAAACTACCCGTTCTTATCCCGTTGCGAATAACACCATTGAGCGCAAGCTCTCCAGCTTACCCCCGCAGCCCCGCCTTCTGCTCCATGATCGCCCGCACTTTCAGCGGAAGGCCAAAGAGGTTGATGAAGCCTTCGGCGTCTTTTTGGTTGTAGACGTCATCGCGACCGAAGGTGGAGAATTCCTCGTTATAGAGGGAGTAGGGGGACTTGGCGCCGGCGGGGGTGGCACTGCCTTTGTAGAGCTTCATGCGCACGACGCCGGTGACGGTTTCTTGGGTCACGTTCACGAAAGCGTCGAGGGCTTCTCTGAGGGGGTGGTACCAGACGCCATCATAAACGAGTTCGGCGTAACGGAGAGCGACCTGCTCCTTGTAGTGCATGGTGGCCCGGTCGAGGCAGAGGTACTCCAGTTCGCGGTGGGCGGCGTAGAGGACGGTGCCGGCCGGGGTTTCGTAGACGCCGCGGGACTTCATGCCGACGAGGCGGTTTTCCACCATGTCGCAGATGCCCACGCCATGGGCGGCGATGACGTTCAGTTTTTCGATCATTTCGACGGGGCCGAGGGCCTCGCCGTTCAGTTTAACGGGGATGCCCTTTTCAAACTCGATTTCCACGTACTCCGGCTTGTCCGGCGCTTGTTCGGGCGCGGTGCAGATCAGGAAGAGGTCGTTCTGGGGTTCGTTCAAAGGGGGCCAGGTCAACCTCTTCACGGCGTAATTGCCAGAGGTTGCGGTCGTGCTATGGAATCGAAAACGGGGTTCGGGTTCTTTTTATTTTAATATTGACAATCAAATTTCCCCACGATAAGATAGAAAATAGTTTCCATAATTTACATTTTTTGAAACATTGAGGAGGTGGTAATTTTTCTATCCCGCCTTCGCCCAAAAGATAGGAAAAATCGTTTAGATCAGCCACAAACAGCAAATGTTTTAATCCAAATTTTTACAAACTAAAGTTCAGTTAGAAAGGGGAATGTTTTAATGTTAAAGAAAATATTTTCTTTGTGTTCAATACTTATAATATTTTGTTTCTCTTACCCTGCATATGCTATAAATGGAGAAAGTGCTGCTCGATATGCTGACCAATGGGCTACAAGTTGTAATACTGCATGGCCTTCCTATACCCAAGATTGCACAAACTTTGTTTCTCAGGCCTTATATGCTGGCGGAATGCCTATGGACAAAACCACTCCAAACGTATGGTTTATGGAAAAGGAAACATTATACGGATGGAACAACTCAAAAAGTTGGACTGTATCTACTGATTTAAGAAACTACTTGTTAAGCACAGGAAAAGCAACTCAAATAGGTGGCTGGGGATGGGTAAATTATCTTACTATTCCATCCGACTCTAACTCTAGTTTTGTGCTTTCTACGTCAAAGACAACGGTATTTTTCTATGATTTTGGTAACGGTTTAGGAGTAAGTCATGCCGCTATACAAACATGGAGCGGTACAGATAATTATTATTCTTCATATACAGGAAACAGGGCAGATTACCATTCCAAGGATAAACTTGGGGTAATTTGGCATCTGAGGCCACACAATACTGACTGGCAACGACTTCTGTCTTTGCATATCAAGTTAATTAAAGAAGGGTCGGGATGAAGTTGATTAGTTCAAGACATTTGGCATTCATATTTTCGATAATAAGCATTATTACTATATCACTCTTGTTAGGTTCTATTAGTATTGAGCGGGATTCTGATATTAAATCAGTAAAAAATGCAGTTGCCGAAAACCTGGAATATCAGTATGCACCCAAAATCCCCAAAGTAAAACAAAAAGACCAAAAATTAAAGTCGGATGACAAAACTAATATTCACAATGCTATTGATGAACAAGCAGACAAATTAATCTCTAAAAATAACGAGCTAAACAAAACTAGAAAAAAGCAATTTAAATGGGCTGTAGAAGATCAGGTGGTAAATAACTTTAGACATACGGATGGAGGAGTCAAAAATCTTATATTTAAGAGTATTGATATTCAAGAAGATACTGCTAAAGTTAATGCGATATATACTGCCTGGATGAAAATGGCGATTATTAATAGTGATGGCTCTTTTGAACCTGAAACATACGCAGAACAAGAACACGAAGGAACCTATAACTTAATTCGAGAAAACGGAAATTGGGTACTAGAAAGTATGACGTTTGAAATACTTAATGGCGCCCCTTGATAGCCTTGAAAACCCTTTTTTTTATAATATGGGTTTCAGACTGAACACCTGCACCGCTATCAAACAGGCCAGAGAACCGCTCCGTCCCCTGGCCTGTTTGTATGATTACCGAGATATGCTCCATTTGTTTCTGACCACTTTTACATTTGCTCTCCAGCTTACCCCCGCAGCCCCGCCTTCTGCTCCATGATCGCCCGCACTTTCAGCGGAAGGCCAAAGAGGTTGATGAAGCCTTCGGCATCCTTCTGGTTGTAGACTTCGTCGCGGCCGAAGGTGGAGAATTCCTCGTTGTAGAGGGAGTAGGGGGACTTGGCGCCGGCCGGGGTGGCGCTGCCCTTGTAGAGCTTCATGCGCACGACGCCGGTGACGGTTTCCTGGGTCACGTTGACGAAGGCGTCGAGGGCTTCTCTGAGGGGGTGGTACCAGACGCCGTCATAGACGAGTTCGGCGTAACGGAGGGCGACCTGCTCTTTGTAGTGCATGGTGGCCCGGTCGAGGCAGAGGTATTCCAGTTCGCGGTGGGCGGCGTAGAGGACAGTGCCGGCCGGGGTTTCGTAGACGCCGCGGGACTTCATGCCGACGAGGCGGTTTTCCACCATGTCACAGATGCCCACGCCATGGGCGGCGGCGATGACGTTCAGTTTTTCGATCATTTCGACGGGACCGAGGGCCTCGCCGTTCAGTTTGACGGGGATGCCCTTTTCAAACTCGATTTCCACGTACTCCGGCTTGTCCGGCGCTTGTTCGGGTGCGGTGCAGATCAGGAAGAGGTCGTTCTGGGGTTCGTTCCAGGGGCTTTCCAGGTCGGCCCCTTCGTGGCTCAGGTGCCAGAGGTTGCGGTCCATCGAGTAGGGACGGTCTTTTTTGACGGGCACGGGGATGTTGCGGGCGTTGGCGTAATCGATGGCGTCTTCGCGGGAGCGGATGTCCCATTCGCGCCAGGGGGCGACGATCTTGAGGTCGGGGGCCAGGGCCTTGACGGTCAGTTCAAAGCGGACTTGGTCGTTGCCTTTGCCGGTGGCGCCGTGGGCGATGGCTTCGGCCCCTTCGGCGCGGGCGATTTCGACGAGGCGCTTGGCGATGAGGGGACGGGCGAAGGAAGTGCCCAGGAGGTATTTGCCTTCATAGACGGCGCCGGCTTTCAGGGTCGGCCAGATGAAGCCGGTGACGAATTCTTCCTTCACATCTTCGATGTAGAGCTTGGTGGCGCCCGTCTTGATCGCCTTTTCGTTCAAGGGGGCCAGTTCTTCCCCTTGGCCCAGGTCGGCGGCCATGGCGATGACTTCGTAGCCGTAGTTCTCTTTCAACCAAGGGATGATGATCGATGTATCGAGGCCGCCCGAGTAGGCCAGGACGATTTTTTTGGACATGGTTCGATCTCCTCTCACGGTATCCGTGTCAGTTTTATTCGGTGTTCTCGTTTACACTAGCCTTGAGATTTAAGGTTTACTTTATGGCTTGCTTTATGGATTACCTTATGGGTTGCGTTATGGATTACGTTGTAGGTTGCTTTATGGCTTGCCTTAGGATGCGCAGGCGCGTACTTCTCCCCTACATCACCGACGCCATGATCGCCTTCTGGGCGTGGAGGCGGTTTTCGGCCTCGTCGAAGACGGCCGATTGGGGGCCTTCGATGACTTCGTCGGTGATCTCTTCGCCCCGGTGGGCGGGCAGGCAGTGCAGGACGATGGCTTTGGGATGGGCCGCTTTCATGATTGTACCATCGATCAGGAAACCTTGGAAGGCTTGGGCGCGCTTCTGGGCCTCACCCTCCTGGCCCATGGAAGCCCAGACGTCGGTGTAGAGCACATCGACGTCTTTGGCCGCTGCGACGGGGTCGCTCATCAGGGTGATCGATCCGCCGTGGGCTTTGGCGTCTTCCGTGGCCAGGCGGACGACTTCCGGGTCGGGGCGGTAGGCTTCAGGGGTGCAGATGACCACGTTCATGCCGGCTTTGGCGCCGCCGAACATCAGTTCGTGGGCCATGTTGTTGCCGTCGCCGATGAAGGTCATCTTCAGGCCGTCCGTCTTGCCCTTGTATTCGACGACGGTCATCAGATCGGCCAGGACCTGGCAGGGGTGCAAGAGGTCGGTGAGGCCGTTGATGACGGGGATGTCGGCGTATTGGGCCAGTTCGGTCACATCGCTGTGGGCGAAGGTGCGGATCATGATGCCGTCGACATAGCGTGAGAGGACGCGGGCTGTGTCCTTGATCGGCTCGCCCCGGCCCAGTTGGATGTCGGCGGAGCTTAAAAAGAGGGCGTTGCCGCCGAGCTGGTACATGCCGACTTCAAAGGAGACGCGGGTGCGGGTGGAGCTTTTGGTGAAGATCATGCCCAGTGTCTTGCCGGCCAGGTACGGATGAGGGATGCGGGCATTTTGCAGGGCTTTCAGTTCCCGGGCCAGGTCGATGAAGTAGAAGATCTCGTCGCGGCTGAAGTCGTGGAGGGAGAGAAAGTCCCTGCCCTTCATGGCCGGGTTGAGTTTGGGCAGTTGTGCCGTCGTCATGGTGCGTTCCTTCTTTCTTGCGAGGTTCCGGGGCGCTGCCGGGGCTCATTGGGGATAGAGCTTTTCGGGAGTTGGGGGTTTTGGGGAGATGGTTTTTTTGGGGGATGGGCTTTGGGCAGCAGCTTCTTCTCCTTAGACCGCCCGCAGTCCCTCCACCCGGGCGCTCCATTCGGCCGAGTTGGCTTCCTGGAAAGTGCCCATGGAGAGGAAGTTCGGCGGGTCGCCTTCGCGGATCATGCGGATCGTGGCGAGGAGCGCCCAGGCCGTGTCGAGCGAGGTGAGACAGGGGACGCGGTATTCCGAGGCGGCGCGGCGGATGCGGAAGCCGGTCCGGCCGGCCACTTTGCCTTTGGTCGGGGTGTTGATGATCAACTGGACGCCGCCGTCTTTGATCTGGTCGAGGACGGCCTGGACGGCGTAGGCGCTGGTGTCGATGGCGGTGACGGCGAGGCCGCTTTCGCGCAGGGCTTCGGCCGTCCCTTTCGTGGCGGCGACGCGGAAGCCCAGGTCGGCGAATTCGCGGATCAGGCCGGCGACCTCCTCTTTGTCCCGCTCGGCCACGGAGATGAGCAGGTTGCCGCCAGTGGGGATTTTCATGCCCGCCGCCGTCATGGCCTTGAAGAGGGCCGAGGGGAGTTCAAAGTCGACGCCCATGACCTCGCCCGTCGATTTCATCTCCGGTCCGAGGGAGATGTCCACGTCGGTCAGCTTTTCAAAGGAGAAGACGGGCGCTTTGACGATGGTATAGGCCGTTTCGGGCCAGAGGCCGCTGCCGTAGCCCATCTGGGCCAGGGTCTTGCCGAGCATGACATTGACGGCCACCTTGATCATGGGGACGCCGGTCACTTTGGAGAGGATGGGCACGGTGCGGGAGGCCCGGGGGTTCACCTCCAGGACGTAGACCTTGCCCTGGCCGTCGACGACGTACTGGATGTTCAACAAGCCGATGACGCCGAGGGCCTTGGCGATGCGCAGGGTGTAGTCGACGATGGTGTCCCGCTCTTCCCGTTTCAGGGACTGGGGCGGGTAGACGGCCATGGAGTCGCCCGAGTGGACGCCGGCCCGTTCGATGTGCTCAAAGATGCCGGGGATCAGGGTGTCCGCCCCGTCGCTGATGGCGTCGACCTCCACCTCGCGGCCGCGGATGTATTTGTCGACCAGGATGGGGTGTTTCGGGCTGATGCGGACGGCCGTTTCCATGTAGGATTCGAGGTCCTTGACGTTTTCCACCACTTCCATGGCCCGGCCGCCGATGACATAGCTGGGGCGGACGAGGACCGGGAAGCCCAGTTCTTCGGCGATGGCCTTCGCCTCGTCGGCGCTGGTGGCGGAGCGACCCTCCGACTGGGGAATGGCGAGGCGCTTTAAAAGGGCCTCGAATTTTTTGCGGTCTTCGGCGGCGTCGATGCCCTCCAGGGAGGTGCCCAGGATGGGGACGCCGTGCTCGGCGAGGCCCTCGGCCAGGTTGATGGCCGTCTGGCCGCCGAACTGGACGACGACGCCGCGCGGTTTTTCCTTCTCGACGATGTTGAGGACGTCCTCCAGGGCCAGGGGCTCGAAGAAGAGCTTGTCGGCCGTGTCAAAGTCGGTGGAGACCGTCTCGGGGTTGTTGTTGATGATGATCGATTCGACGCCGGCGCCGCGGAGCGCCCAGGCGGCGTGGACGGAGCAGTAGTCGAACTCGATGCCCTGGCCGATGCGGATCGGGCCGGAGCCGAGGACGATCACCTTCTCCCCCGTCGTCTGGCGGACCTCGTCCTCCTCCTCGTAGGTGGAGTAGTAGTAGGGCGTCAATGCCTCAAACTCGGCGGCGCAGGTGTCGACCATCTTGTAGGTGGGCTGGATGCCGGCCGCCTGGCGGGCCTCCCGGACGGTCTGGGTGGAGATGTTGGCGATCTTGGCGATCTGGTAGTCGGAAAAGCCGAGGGTCTTCGCCTCACGGAGGGTCTCGCCGGCGACGGGCCACTGGGCGAGGCGCGATTCGAAGTCGACGAGGCTCTTGATCTTCACCAGGAACCAGGGGTCGATCCTGGAGACCTGGTGGATCTCCCGCACCGACCAGTCGCGACGAAAAGCCTGGGCGACGGCGAAGAGGCGTTCGTCGTCAGCGCGCTTCAGTTTGTTTTCCAGGTCGATGTCGGTCCACTCGCCGGCGCCGGGGTAGCGCAGGCCATAGACGCCTGTTTCGAGGGAGCGGACGGCTTTTTGCAAAGCGCCTTCGAAGGTGCGGTCGATGGCCATGACCTCGCCGGTCGCCTTCATCTGGGTCGTCAGGCTGCGGTCGGCGGTGACGAACTTGTCAAAGGGCCAGCGGGGGATCTTGACGACACAGTAGTCGAGGGTCGGCTCGAAACAGGCCGTCGTCTTGCCGGTGACAGGGTTTTTGATCTCATCGAGGGTAAGGCCGATGGCGATCTTGGCGGCCATCTTGGCGATGGGGTAGCCGGTGGCCTTGGAGGCCAGGGCCGACGAGCGGCTCACCCGGGGGTTGACTTCGATGACGATGTAGCTGTCGCTGTCGGGATGGAGGGCGTACTGGACGTTGCAGCCCCCCTCCACCTTGAGGGCGCGGATGATCTTTAAGGATGCCGAGCGCAGCATCTGGTATTCCTTGTCGGCCAGGGTCTGCGAGGGGGCGACGACGATGGAGTCGCCTGTGTGGATGCCGACAGGGTCGATGTTTTCCATGTTGCAGATGGTGATGCAGTTGTCGTTGCCGTCGCGCATCACCTCGTACTCGATCTCTTTCCAGCCGGCGACGCTCTGTTCGAGGAGCACCTGGCCGATCATGGATTTTTTCAGGCCCATGTCACAGATGGTGAGCAGTTCCGCCTCGGTGTGGGCGATGCCGCCGCCGGTGCCGCCAAGGGTGTAGGCGGGCCGGATGATCAGGGGGAGGCCGGCCTGGCGGGCGAAGGCGACGGCCTGGTCGAGGTTGGAGACGATCTCCGAGAGGGGGATCGGCTCGCCGATCTCCTGCATCGTCTTTTTGAAGAGTTCCCGATCCTCGGCTTTTTTGATGGCCTGTAAGGATGTGCCGAGGAGACGGACGTTGTACTTATCGAGGACGCCGGCCTGGGCCAAGGCGACGGCCAGGTTGAGGCCGGTCTGGCCGCCCAGGGTGGGCAGCAGGCCGTCGGGCTGCTCCTGGGCGATGATCTTGGTCAGCGAAGGCACGTCAAGCGGTTCGATATAGACATGATCGGCGATGTTGGCGTCGGTCATGATCGTGGCCGGGTTGGAGTTGACCAGGACGACTTCGAGGCCCTCTTCTTTCAGGGCTTTGCAGGCCTGGGTGCCCGCATAGTCGAATTCCGCCGCCTGGCCGATGATGATGGGCCCCGAACCGATGACGAGGACTTTTTTCAACTTCTGGTCTTTCGGCAAGGGTGTTCCTCCTTAGGTTGGGGGCTGTGGTGGTGGGGCAGAGCCTGGGGTGAGGCAAAAAAGGCGGGGCAAGCCCGCGCCATGAGCTTGAAAACCATGAGGCAAGCCAGGCAAAGAGGCAGGCGGCGTTCGACCGGGATTTAGGCCGACGCCTTCGCCAGGCGCTCTTTCATATTATCAATAAACTCATCAAAGAGGTAGGCCGAGTCGTGGGGGCCAGGGGCCGCTTCCGGGTGGTACTGGACCGAGTAGATCGGCAGCCGCTCGTGGCGAAGGCCTTCGACGGTGTCGTCGTTGCCGTTGCGGTGGCTGACGGTGAGGCCGGCCGGGAGGGTTTTTTCGTCGATGGCGTAGCCGTGGTTTTGGGAGGTGATGAAGACGCGGCCCGTCCGCAGGTCCTTGACAGGGTGGTTGGCGCCGCGGTGGCCGAATTTGAGTTTGTAGGTATCGGCGCCGGCGGCCAGGGCGAGGAGCTGGTGGCCGAGGCAGATGCCGAAGATGGGCAGCGAATGGGCCGGGGACGCCGGGCGGAGGAAGTCGGCGATGGTCTTGATGGCCGGGGCCACGTCTTTCGGGTCGCCGGGGCCGTTGCTCAGGAAGAGGCCGTCGGGGTTGGCGGCGCGGATCGCTTCGGCGGTCGTGTTCGCCGGGAAGACCATCAGGTGGCAGTCAAGGGCTTTGAGCATGCGCAGGATGTTTTCCTTGATGCCGAAGTCGAGGACGGCGACGCGGCAGCCGTCGCCGGGGATGACGTAGGCCTGGGGCGTCGTGACCGAGTTCACCAGATGGGGGCCGGCCACAGGCAGGTGGCGGATGGCGGTGAGGTATTCGATCCACTGGATGTAGCTCGCTTCATCCATGTGGGCGAAGATGGCTTCCAGGGAGGTGCGGCCGCCGACGCGCAGGTTGGCAAGGGCCTCCCCTTCCCAGGGGGCGCTGTCGGCCAGGCCGGCCCTGCTCGGGCCGTTGTGGATCACGCCGCGCAGGGTGCCGTGCTCGCGGATGCGCCGGGTCAATGAGCGCGTATCGATGCCGGCCAGGCCGGGGATGCCGTGCTGGGCCAGGTAGTGATCGAGCGTTTTTTCAGAACGGTAGTTGGAGGGGCGGGCACAGGCTTCGCGGACGATGTAGCCCCGCACCTGGGGTTTCGTCGATTCGGCGTCGGCGGCGTTGATGCCGTAGTTGCCGATGAGGGGATAGGTCATGGTCACGATCTGGCCGGCGTAGGAGGGGTCGGTGAGGACCTCTTGGTAGCCGGTCATGCCGGTGTTGAAGACCACCTCGCCGGTGCTGCTTCCCCGGTAGCCGAAGGGGATCCCCTTGAAAAGGGTCCCGTCTTCCAGCAGGAGGTAGGCGGCGGCCGGTTTTACTGCTGTCATTGCCCTTGCCCTCCTGTGGCGGCCGAGTCGGCGGCGGCGACGCCGGCGAGGACTTCCTCCAAGACGGCGACGGCTTCGTCCACATCGGCTTTCGTGATGGTGAGGGGCGGCAAAAAGCGCAATACCTTGACGGCGGTGCAGTTGATGATCAGGCCTTTTTTCAGGCACTCGGCGACGATGTCCGCGCCGGGGCGGTCGAGTTCGCAGGCGACCATGAGGCCAAGGCCGCGCACCCCTTGGATCAGGGGGTATTTTTCCTGGAGGCGGCGCAGGTGGCCCATGAAGTAGGCGCCCACTTCGCGGCAGTTGTCCATCAGGCCGTCCTTCAGGAGAACGTCCATGACGGCGACGCCGGCGGCGGCGACGAGGGGGTTGCCGCCGAAGGTGGAGGCGTGGTCGCCCGGCTGGAAGGCCTGGGCCACGTCGTCTGTGGCGAGGAGCGCGCCCATGGGGGCGCCGCCGGCGAGGGCTTTGGCCAGGGTCATGATGTGGGGCGTGACGCCGTAGTGCTCATGGGCGAAGAGCTTGCCCGTCCGGCCAAGGCCGCACTGGACCTCGTCAAAGATCAGCAGGAGGTTGTTCGTTTCGGCCAGTTTGGCGAGGCCCTGCCAGTAGGCGGGGTCGGCCAGGTTGACGCCGCCTTCGCCCTGAACGGGCTCGACCATGATGGCGCAGGTGTTGGCGGTGATCGCTTTTTCCAGGGCCTTCAGGTCGCCGAAGGGGGCGTAGCGGAAGCCCTGGGGCAGCGGTTCGTAGTCTTTCTGGTATTTGGGCTGCGCCGTGGCGGTGACGGTGGCCAAGGTGCGGCCGTGGAAGGATTTTTCCATGGTGATGATCTCGTATTTGTCAGGGCCCCAGGTCTTTTTGGCGTATTTGCGGGCCAGCTTGATGGCCCCTTCGTTCGCTTCCGCGCCGGAGTTGCAGAAAAAGACCTTGTCGGCGAAGGAGTTTTCCACGAGCGCCTGGGCCAGCTTGACCTGCGGCTCGATCCAGTAGAGGTTGGAGACGTGCAGCAGCGTCGCCGCCTGTTGCGTAAGGGCGTCAACGACCTTCGGGTGACAGTGGCCCAGGGAGTTGACGGCCAGGCCTGCCAAGAAGTCGAGGTATTCCCGGCCATCGGCGTCCCATACGCGGGCGCCCTGCCCTTTCACGAGCGAGATGGGCAGTCTGCCATAGGTGTTCATCACATATTTCTTTCCCAGTTCGACGATCTGGGCGTTGTTCATCATCCCGGTCACCGCCGATCCCCCCGTTCTTATTTTTTTATGAAGCGGTTGTTGGCCGCAAAAAGACGCGATCTATTCCGTACAGAGATTCTGCCGCGCCGGCCTTTTTTTGTCCTGGGCGGCGCGCTGGTCCGAAGCGGCTCGCTGCGCCTGGGCGGCGCGCCGCCCAGGCCGGCGTGACGAATCGCCGCTACTTGAGGACCATGGTGCCGATCCCCTTGTCGGTGAAGACTTCGAGGAGCAGCGAGTGCGGCAACCGGCCGTCGATGATGTGGGTCTGGCCGACACCGCCCTGGAGCGCTTCGACGCAGCAGCCCACCTTCGGGATCATGCCGCCGCTGATGATGCCCTCGTCGACGAGGGCCGGCACCTCTTCGATGTGCAGCGACGAGATGAGGCTGGCCGTGTCCTTGCGGTCGCGCAGGATGCCTTCCACGTCGGTGAGCAAGACCAGTTTGTCGGCTTCCAGCGCCTGGGCGATTTCGCCGGCGACCGTGTCGGCGTTGATGTTGTAGGCCTCGCCGTTTTCGCCGACGCCGATGGGCGCGATGACGGGGATGAAGCCACGGTCGGCCAGTTCCCGCAGGAGGCCCGGTTCGATGGCGACCACGTCGCCGACGAAGCCGATGTCGGTGGGCACCCGCACACCAGCTTCGTTTTTGACGTGTTCAAAGCGTTTTTTCGCCTGGATCAGGCCGCCGTCTTTGCCGCAGAGGCCGACGGCCTTGCCGCCGAAGCGCTGGATCAGGGCGACGATCTCTTTGTTCACCTTGCCGGCGAGGACCATCTCGACGACTTCCATGGTGGCGTCATCGGTGACGCGCAGGCCCTGGATGAACCGGCTCTGCAGGCCCAGGCGCTCGAGCATGTGGTTGATCTCGGGGCCGCCGCCGTGGACGACGACGGGATGGATGCCGACGAGTTTCATCAGGATGATGTCCATGATGACGGCTTCTTTGAGCTGGTCATTGACCATGGCGGCGCCGCCGTATTTGATAACGACGGTTTTGCCGGAGAATTTTTTGATATAGGGCAGGGCTTCGACGAGGATGCCCGCTTTCTCTAACGCTTTTATCAATGGTGTCTCTCCCTTTTTGGCGATCAAATCGATGCTATCTATTATGGCGCTGCCGCTGGGCCGGCGATTGGCCTTCTGCTGGATCGCGGGCCGCCTTTTTTAACTCCGGTAATCGGCGTTGATCTTCACGTAGTCATAGGTCAGGTCGCAGCCCCAGGCGGTGGCGCTGGCGTCGCCGTCGTTCAGGCAGACAGTGACGGTGACCTCGCCGGCGGAGAGGACTTTCGAGGCCTCCTCTTCCGAAAAGGGAAGGGCCATGCCCTGGCGGGCCGTCTGGACGGAGCCGAGGAAGACGTCCACCTTGGCGGGGTCGAATTGGGCGCCCGAGTAGCCGATGGCGCACATGACGCGGCCCCAGTTGGCGTCGTTGCCGAAGACCGCGCACTTGAAGAGGTTCGATTTGATGATGGCCATGGCGGCTTTGCGGGCGTCTTCAGCGGTGGCCGCCCCTTCGACGCGGGCTTCGATCAGCTTGGTGGCCCCTTCGCCGTCGCGGGCCATGATTTTGGCCAGGTGGATCGAGAGGGCCGTCAGGGCGGCGGTGAAGGCGGCGTATTCGGGGCCTTCCGCCTCAATGGCCGGGGCGCCGCTCTGGCCGTTGGCGAGAATGATGGCCATGTCGTTCGTCGATGTGTCGCCGTCGACGGAGATCATGTTGTAGGAGACTTTCGTGGCCGCCCGCAGCGCCTGTTGGAGGAGCGCCGGCGCGATGTTGGCGTCGGTCGTGTAAAAGGCGAGCATGGTGGCCATGTTCGGGTGGATCATGCCGGAGCCTTTGGCCATGGCGCCGATGGTGACGGTCTGGCCGCCGAGGGCGATCTCCACTTTGCCGGTTTTGGCGACGAGGTCCGTCGTCATGATCGCCTGGGCAGCCTCTTCCCCGCCTTCCGGCGAGATCGCGGCGGCGAGGACGTCGACGCCGGCGAGGATTTTTACCATGGGCAGGGGTTGGCCGATGACGCCGGTCGAGGCGACGGCGACGGTTTCGGCGGCGACGCCCAGAGCGTTGGCCACATGGGCCGTCGTGGCGCGGGCGTCGGCGAGGCCCTGTTCACCGGTGCAGGCGTTGGCGTTGCCGGCGTTGACGACGATGGCTTTGAGAGGGCCGGCGGCGATATGTTCCTTCGTCACCTGCAAGGGCGCCGCTTTCACCCGGTTCGTCGTGTAGACGGCGGCGGCGGCGGCGGGGCGGTCGCTGACGATGAGGGCCATGTCGAGAACGCCCGGTTTTTTGATGCCGGCGGGGATGCCGGCGGCTTGAAAGCCCTTGGGCGAGGTGACCCCGCCCGGGTGGATGGCAATCGGCTCTTGCATGGTCGTCGCTCCTGTCTCTATCGCAGATCCTGTCTTCTTGACAGGTTTTTTTGCAGGGGGGGTGTTACCGTTCCGGTCGCTTGCGTCACCGGGGGGTTCGCCGGGTGAGTCTCCCGGTGAGTCAACAGCGGTGACCTGAATCAGGGATAAATCCCTGCCGCCTCAAGGCCTGTCGTCTCAGGCAGGCCGAAGAGGAGGTTCATATTCTGAATGGCTTGGCCGGAAGCGCCCTTGACCAGGTTGTCGATGGCGGTGGTGATGATGATCCGGCCGGTCCGCCCTTCGACGGTGAGGCCGATGAAGGCGTGGTTGGAGCCGTAGGACCACTTGGTTTGGGGCCAGACGCCTTCGTCCATGACGTGGATGAAGGGCTCGTTGGCGTAGAATTGGCGGTACAGGTCGCGCACCTCTTCGGCCGAGGGGCGAAGGCCCTCTTTAAGGTCGGCGTAGACGGTGGCCAGGATGCCCCGCGTCATGGGCATCAGGTGGGGCGTGAATGTGATGGCCATGGCGTCAGGATCGAGGCCGGCCCGCTCGGCCACCTCCTGCTCGATCTCGGGGTTGTGGCGGTGTTTGGCCACGTTGTAGGCTTTCACGTTTTCGTTGACTTCGCCGTAGAGGTTGCCCACGTTGGCGTTGCGGCCGGCGCCGGAGGCGCCCGACTTGGCGTCGATGATCAGGCGGTCTTCCCGGACGATGCCCTGGCCGCAGAGGGGGGCGACGCTCAACAGCGAAGCCGTCGGGTAACAGCCGGGGTTGGCGACGATGCGGGCGGTTCGGATCCGCTCCCGCTTCAGTTCCGGCAAGCCGTAGACGGCCTCGGCCAGCAGTTCCGGCGCTTCATGGGTGACACGGTACCACTGTTCGTAGACGGCGGCCCGGCGGAGGCGAAAATCGGCGCCCAGGTCGACGACCTTTTTCCCTTTGCCCACACATGCGGCCACCCAGGGGACGGACAGGCCGTGGGGCAGGGCCAGAAAGAGCACGTCGGCGGCGTCGGTGACGGCGTCGATGTCCTGGGTCTGGCAGTTCAGATCCACCTGTCCGCTCAGGTGGGGGTAGACGGTGGTGTAGGGCTGATCCGCATATTGGCGGGAGGTCAGTCCGACAAGTTCCACTTCCCGGTGCCGGGTCAACAGGCGCACCAGTTCTGCGCCTGTGTATCCGGTGGCTCCTACAATCGCTGCTCGAATCATGGATCGGCCGACCTCCTTAACGGTATGCATAATACAAGAATAATTATACGGTTTCATGTATAATCATTCAATCCCGATTTTTATCTTATGCGGCCTCGCCTTCAGCGTCGTCACACTCGTCGACGCCGGCGTCGCCCGATTCGCCTGCGCCGATCATCTCGGAGGCGACGATCCCGGCCATGACGAGGACACCGCCGAGGGCGCCCCGCAGGGTAAGCGCCTCACCGGCAAGGGCGACGCCGAAGATGAGGGCGAAGACCGGCTCTGTGGCGAAGATGAGCGCCGTCCGGGTGGCGGTGGTGAATTTTTGAAAATACATCTGGGCCAGGAAGGCCAGCGAGGTGGCCGGGATGGCCGTCAAGGCCAGGGCGGTCCAGACTTCGCTCTGGAACTGATCCGCCGCCAGCGGCGGGTCGGAGAAAAAGGCAAAGGCGGCGCAGGCGATGCTGACGGCGAAGATCTGCATGATCGAGAGCAGCATCGGGTCGTGGCGGGATGTGAACTGGCCGGCGAAAAAGATATGTAGGCCAAAACAGAAGGCGCAGCCCAGGACGAGCAGGTCGCCGGGGTTCATCGTCAGGTCATCGGTGAGGGTGAGCAGACCCAGGCCGACGACGGCCAGGACGATGCCAGCGAGGACGCCGCTGCGGGGGGCCTGTTTGAGGATGAACCAACTGACGAGGGGCACCAGGACGACGGACAAGCCGGTGATAAAGCCGGCATGGGATGAGGTGGTGTACTGGAGGCCGATGGTCTGCAAGGCATAGCCGCCGAAGAGACAACTGCCGAGCAAGGCGCCGTGGCGGATGGTGGCGCCGGTCAGGCTGCGCCAGCGACGGCCGGCGACGACGGCCAGGAAGAGCCCGGCGATGAGGAAGCGGATGGCCAAAAAGGTATAGGGGGGCATGATGGCGATGGCGTTTTTGACAGCCACAAAGGTGCCCCCCCAGATGGCCGCCACGGAGAGCAGGATCAGGTCGGCCGTCAGGGGGGAGACGCGGGATGAACCTTGGTGATGCATTCTCTTGTGTCCTTTCTTGGCAACGTGCGGTATCTTTGTTGTTTGGTCTGCCGCCTGTGCGCCGCTTTCGGGGCATGGGCGTCGTTCATTGGTTGCTGTTGGCCTCAGAGGTTCCCGAGGAAGACCGAATCGAGGCGCTGACGGGCCAGTTCGGCCGCCCGCTCCATCGTCTCCCGCGGGGTGGGCTGCTCGGTGAAGCGGTACATGGGGTAGTAGCGGCTCAGGTGCAAGGGCGTATCCCGGCCCAACTCACCGGCGACCCAGTCAAAGAGCGCCCCCAGTTCCTCGTCGCTGTCGTTTTTTCCGGGCACGACGAGGGTGGTGATCTCCAGGTGGCAGGCGGCTTTGTACAGTTTGGCCGAACGGAGAACCGGTTCGAGGCGGCCTTTGCAGACACCGCTGTAGTAGTCTTCCGTGAAGCCCTTGATGTCCAGGTTGACGGCGTCGATATGGGGCAGCAGCGCCTTCAGGGGCGCTTCCTCGATATAGCCGTTGGTGACGAGGACGTTTTTCAGCCCTGCCGCCCGGACCAGGGGGGCCGTGTCGTAGATGTACTCGAACCAGACGCTCGGTTCCGAGTAGGTGTAGGCGATGCCGATGTTGCCGTCGGCTGCTGTCTCCCGGGCCAGGGCGACAGCCTCGTCAGGGGTGATCTCCCGGGAATCGGCGTCCCGCTGGGCGATGTGGTAGTTTTGGCAGAAGCCACAGTCGAAGTTGCAGCCCAGTGTGCCCAGGGAGAGGATCCGGCTGCCGGGATGAAAGCGACGGAGGGGCTTTTTCTCGATCGGATCGAGGCTGGCGCCGGTGACTTTGCCGTAGTTGAGGCTGTATAAAGTCCCTTTTTCGTTCATCCGTACCCGGCAGACGCCCACCTTCCCCTCGGGGATGTGGCAATGCCAGGGACAGAGGACACAGTGGACCTGAGGCGGGTCGGCTTCGTAGAACAGGGCTTCCCGCAGCACCGTGGTTCCCTCCTTTGTATGGCCGGCGAAGGGACGCTCTCCCCTTATACATACCCTTTTCAAAGCCAAGATGCAACGTTTCTCGACAAAAAAATGACCGGCCAGAGGTTGTCGAGCCGGTCCTGCTCTCTTTTTCCGCTGGTGAGCGATCCGCCGTCAGTGGTGGCGCACAACCTCAAAGCGCGACAAGTCGACCGCCTTCCCTTCCGGGATGCCGGCTTTCTGCCGAGCGATGCGCACCTGCTCCTCCACCGTATCGACGCCGTCCAGCATGGGCAGCAAGAGCCCCTGCTGGCGACCGGCGCGGACGATGACGCCGTAGCGCTGGGGATCGAGTTCGTCCGTCGACTGGATCGGTTCCTCAGGCATGAGGACGTCGACGGAGTAGACCAGTTCATCCAGTTCGTCTTCTTCGACAGGGAAAAAGCGCGGGTCGTTGGCGCCGGCGCTGATGGCGTTCTGGCGGATCTCCTCGCCCAGGCTCTCTCGCGTCGGCTCGATCGTGCCGATGCAGCCGCGCAGTTGGCCCTGCATTTTGATCGAAACGAAGACGCCGGCCGGCTCCGCCGTGGCCAGTTCCGCCGGGATCGGCGGCAGCGGTTCCTTGGCCACATGGGCCTCCAGGGTCTGGCGGGCAAAGCGGACGTAGATCGATTCGCCGGCGCGGGACCGTTCAATTTTATCGCGCCGCCCCTGAATGTAGCGGGCGAGGCGGCCTTCACCCATGGCAGATGCCTCTCCCGCCTCTCCCCCGTCGGTGACCGATCCGACGAGGTAGCCGACGCCAAAGGGGCCTTCATAGCTGTAGACACGGCTCTTCGCTCCCGGCCGGTCAAAGGCGCCAGCCAGCATGAGCAGCGGCCGGTAGCCGCATTCGCCGGCCTTCTCGCAAAGACTCTCTTCCATGGTCAACAGGTCGTCCAACTCCCAAACGCCAAAGGCCCGCTCAATCGCCTTGTCAAAGTCGTGCGCCTCCGGGTGATAGCCCGCCGGCGCGTCTTTCGTCAGGCGATGGGAGAGGTCGCTGGAGGCGATCAGGGCGACCCGGCGGGGAGTCGCATCGATGGCCTCGCGCAGGGCGATGCCAAAGCGGAAGAGCTCTTCCCGGGGCAGCAGGGCCATGGCGACAGGGACCACCTTGCCGCGAAAGCCCGCTTCCAGGAGAAAATAGAGCGGCACCATGGTGCCGTGATCGAGTTCGTTTTCAATGGAAAACCGCTCTGCCAGGCTGTCGTCGATCGCGGCGATGCTGACGCCGTGGCGCTTGGCCTGGTCGATGACGGCCGACAGGAGGGGCAGGTCGTTTTCCACTTCGGCCTTCACCTCGGGGGCGTTGAACCGGGCCAGATCGCCACGAAGGCGAGGAAAGGCGGTGACGGCGATGGCATCCTGAAAGACAGGGCCATGGGGGCTGATGATGATCACCGTGTCGGGATCCTGTTCCAGGCATTCCTTCGCCCAAGCCCGCATGGCGTCAAGGGTCTTCTGGACGCGGGGCAGTTCGCGGCCGCCCACGGCCGGCACGATGATCGGCGGATGGGGCGACACACCGCCAAAGACGACTGTCATGGGAACACCTCCCTAGGGGTTGCCCAGAAAGGGCATTGCTTTCCATTTCTATTGTACCGCAAGTCCAACCCAATGGTAGTGTTTTCTCCTGTCGCGCCTTTATACGATCGGATCAGCCGGCAATGGCCAGGCTGCGCCGCCTTTTCAGCAGAAGGGCATGAAAAAACCTGCCCTTCCCGAGGCGGGACCGGCAGGCGCTTGTCGCCGTTATTTACCCACATGCGTGATGATCACGCCGCCCTTTTCATCGTTCACCGGCGTAACGGTGATCTGGAATCGTTCATTCCCCCGCGGCGTGGCGCAGTCATAGTCGTAAGCAAAGGCCTTCACCTTTCCCTCTAAAACGGAAAGGATTCCCTCATAGATGGGGCGCACTTCGTCACAACCCTGATCGATGGCGGAACGGCAGATTTTCAAGTAGTTGATGCCGACGCCCGCCAGCGATGGATCGGCGATGTCGTTTTCGATGGCGTTGCGCTCCCACTCGTGATTGACAAAGGTGATGTAACCCTTCCCATCCAAAACCACCAGTTGCATGGGAAGGGAATTGAGGATCGTCATGTACCGGTTCTCATTTTCTTGGAGCACCTGGATAAAGCGTTTCAGTTGGGCTTCCCGTTCTTCGCACCTGCTGACAGCGGCACGGTGATCCTGTGCGTGTTCCATAAGAAGCCCCCCTTTCTCACTGCTAATATTAATAATTATTCTTTCTTCTCTTCTAAATCCCTGCATCCACCGTACGATCATTTTCGTAAACCTAGATTCTAATTTCCATATATTTTAATTTTTGGCCTTGCCAAAAACAAGGAGGCCCCCCTACCGAAAAGTTCGGTGACAGGGCCTCTCTCTTTCCCCGGTCTTGTTTTCCCCGGCGTCCTTACGAATCCAGTAACCCCGGCGACACCGCCCGGTCCACCTCGGGGATGAAGCCGCCCGGCGCCTGGTCGGTCGCGGCGCCCTTCGGCTCTTCCGCCGGTTCTCCGCCCAGGTAGCGGGCGATGCCGGTGGCGATGCCTTGAGCCAGCTTCTCCTGGTAATCGTCCCGGAGCAGCAGCGCCTCTTCGGCCGCGTTGGACAAAAAGCCCGTCTCCACCATCACGGCCGGACATTTGGTCATGCGCAGGACAAAGTAGTCTTCAGCCTTGGCCTGCCGCCCGTCTTTATTGCCGACGCGCTTGGTCATCTCCTTCTGGATATGCAAGGCCAATCGTTTCCCTTCCGCCGACCCCGGTTGATAGAAGGTCTGAGGTCCCTGACAGGCCGGCGCCATGGGGAAGCTATTGGCATGGATGGACACATAGACCAGCGCGTTGGCCCCTTGGGCCTTTTCCACACGTTTTGTCAGTTCGCTGCGCTGGCTCCAGGGACCGACGGAAACGTTGTCTTCATTCTCGCGGGTGAGAATCGCTTTGCCGCCGGCTTGATTCAACTGGTCGACCACCTTCTTTGCGATCAGCAGGTTGACGACTTTCTCCTGGGTTCCCCGGGTTCCCTTGGCGCCGCCGTCTTCACCGCCATGGCCGGGGTCGATGGCGACGACCTTGTCCTGGATCACCCCGGAGAAGGTCAGCACAGTCCGATCCTCCAACAACTGATTGACGCCCCCATAGAGGAGGATGGCCGATAGGGCCATGACGGCGGTCACCCACATCCGGGGATGTTTGCCCACGATCATGTACACCGAACGCACGGTACAACCCCCTTCCTGCAAAAAACATATGCCGTAAAAAATGCGGGAAGACCCCCCAATGCAAAAGAGGCGCCATCTTTATCAGACAGCGCCCCGGTTTTTGGTTGAACCCTAGGATATCGTTGAGCACCCTTTCAACGTTGCTTCGATTGGCCGGTGAGACGATCATACACCTTTTGCATTTTTTCTTCGCTAAAGGGCAAGCCGTACAAGGTTCCCAAGGTTACGCATTCTGTATATCTCTGGCCGGCCAAATTATATTGCAACAACGGTCGAGCGAAGAAAACATCGCTTTCTTCCTTACGCGCAACTTCAAGGGAAACAGACACCGTTTCTGCCGGCGCTAAGATGATCCCATTTATATGATCGTATTTGGTGTCACCTTTCGTGACCACGATTTTATCGGGGGAAATCTCGTTGGAAATAAAGGAGATGCCTTCCAACGTAACCTTGTCATTGGAATTATTCTTTAAATCAAAAGAGGTTCGAGACAGTGGAGAGACAGCCGTCTCCTGCGATCCGACGACGACATTTGAACTTGCCTTTTGAAGGACCTTGACAAACATTTTGTCCATTGGATATACCTGCTCTGTATCGTCTTTATACTTGATTTTTAAACCTTCTATCGGGCTTTCACCAATCCGATCTAAACGCAAGGTCAGCGTAATATTGTCAAGTTTATAGCCTTTGTACTCACTTCCCGGAAACACTTGCCAACTTTCCAGAGATACGTTTTCCGAATGCAGGAGTTGGACATCAGCAATCAGATCTTGGGCGCTCGTTCGCGTATCCACTAAGAAGACACAAGGAAACATGACTTTATCCCCCGGATATCCCGCTATGTAGCCACTCGACTTGACAAAGTGTATGGATCTGTCAACTTCGCGCGGAGAACCGACACCTACCGGCTTATAAAACATAAAGATCGCCGCTGCTACGATGACGGCCAACGCGGTAAGGAGGACCCCTCTTTTGTTTCCGTTCATTTTTCTTACCACCTTTTAAAAAGCCCCTACTTTCGTAGGGGCTTTTATTCCCATTAATAGTATACCACTTTTAGTGTGTCTGTTCCACTAATTGGATCGTAAACATGGTTATACGATGTTTGGGTTGCAGTCTTGTACGGCGGGGGAAGATACTCCGATTTCGTGTATAAATGCATTGATATTGTATATGCCGGGCGCACAAAAAAAGAGGGATGCCGACTTGCATCAGCATCCCTCTTGTCTTTCCTCTATCCTTGGGTATGGTCAGGAGAGGCGACCCAGCCTTGCGGCAGGTCTTACATCCCCATGTCCATACCGCCCATGCCGCCCATTCCGGGGGGCATCGCAGGGCCTTCTTTTTTCTCGGGCTTGTCGGCGACGATGGCTTCCGTCGTCAGCAGCATGGCGGCGATGGAAGCGGCGTTTTGCAGGGCCGAACGGGTGACTTTAGCGGGGTCGACGATGCCGGCGCCGATCATGTCTTCATACACCTCGGTGGCGGCGTTGAAGCCTTGGCCGATGGGCAGGGACTTGACCTTCTCGACAACGACGGAGCCTTCGTACCCGGCATTGTTGGCGATTTGACGGAGGGGTTCTTCCAGGGAGCGGCGGATGATAGCCACACCGGTCGCTTGGTCGCCGGCGGGAACTTCCACGCTGTCGAGGGCTTTCTGAATGCTGACCAGAGCGGTGCCGCCGCCAGGGACGATGCCCTCTTCAACGGCCGCGCGGGTGGCGTTCAGGGCGTCTTCGATGCGCAGCTTCTTGTCTTTCAGTTCCGTCTCGGTCGCGGCGCCGACTTGGATGACGGCAACGCCGCCAGCCAGTTTGGCCAGGCGCTCTTGCAGTTTTTCCTTGTCGAACTCGGAAGTGGACTCTTCATGTTGACGGCGGATCTGGGCGATGCGGGCTTTGATGTCGTCGGCGCTGCCGGCGCCGTCAACAAGGATGGTTTCTTCCTTGTTGATGCGGACCTGACGGGCGCGGCCCAGCATGTCGATGGTGGCGCTGTCCAGCTTGATGCCGACTTCTTCAGAAACAACGCGGCCGCCGGTGAGGATGGCGATGTCTTCCAGCATGGCTTTGCGGCGGTCGCCGAAGCCGGGGGCTTTGACGGCGACACAGGTGAAGGTGCCGCGCAGTTTGTTGACGACCAGGGTGGCCAGGGCTTCGCCTTCCACGTCTTCGGCGATGATCATCAGCTGCTTGCCGCTTTGAACGACACGTTCGAGGACGGGCAGGATCTCTTTGATGGAGGAGATCTTTTTATCGGTGATCAGGATGTAGGGCTCGTTGAGGACGGCCTCCATCTTGTCGGGGTCGGTGATCATGTAGGGGGAGATGTAGCCGCGGTCGAAGTTCATGCCTTCGACGACTTCCAGGTCGGTGGTGAAGCCTTTGGATTCTTCGACGGTGATGACGCCGTCTTTGCCGACTTTCTCCATGGCTTCGGCGATCAGGCTGCCGATGGTGGCGTCGCCGGCGGAGATGGCCGCAACCTGAGCGATGGCTTCTTTGCTTTCGACAGGCTTGGAGATGGCTTTGATTTCAGCGACAGCCTTCTCGACAGCCGTTTCGATGCCGCGCTTCAGCACCATGGGGTTGGCGCCGGCAGCGACGTTTTTCATGCCTTCGCGGATGATGGCTTGGGCCAGGATGGTGGCGGTGGTGGTGCCGTCACCGGCCACGTCGTTGGTCTTGGTGGCGACTTCTTTGACGAGCTGGGCGCCCATGTTTTCAATGGGGTTTTCCAGTTCGATTTCTTTGGCGATGGTGACACCGTCATTGGTGATCAGGGGAGAGCCGAATTTCTTCTCCAGAACGACGTTGCGGCCTTTGGGGCCAAGGGTGACACGAACGGCTTCCGCCAGGGTGTTAACCCCTTTTTCCAGAGAACGGCGGGCCTCTTCGTTAAAAACGATCATTTTCGCCATGGGGTTGTCTACCTCCTTAACAGTTCCAGCAGTCATGGTGGGACACGAGCCGTCCGCCGGCGTGAGATTCTGACATGCTCGGCTGTGTAACGCCGGCTGCGGCGACAGGGTCCCATCGGGTTTGCGCTTATAAGTAAAGGGAACGCCTTGAAGTGTGCGTGGATTACAGCTTGGCCAGGATGTCGCGTTCGTTAAGAATCAGGTACTCGGCGCCGTCCAGTTTGACTTCGGTGCCCGAGTATTTGCTGTAGATGACCCGGTCGCCGACAGCCACTTCCAGAGCGGCCCGCTCGCCGTTGTCGAGCAGACGGCCAATGCCCACAGCCACGACTTCGCCTTGCTGGGGTTTTTCTTTGGCGGTGTCCGGCACGATGATGCCGCTGGCGGTTTTTTCTTCCGCTTCGATGGGCTTCAATACAACCCGATCAGCCAAAGGTTTGATGTTCATACGAAACGGTACCCTCCTTCAGATGCTTAGCCTTGTTCTCGTTGTTAGCACTCACCTTGGTCGAGTGCTAACACCCAAGTACTATAATAGGGAGCCGCCCAAAGTGATGCAAACACCATGATCGGTCGTTTGGCTGATTTAGCTCCCGAAATTAAATATTTCCCACACCTTTTGCCAATATACACCTTCATCCTTCTTTTTTGGAGAAACTTCCTTTGCGCAGGCGGGCATAGAGGGACAGGCCGGCGGGAAAGGCGAAGCGCCGCAGCCAGCGGGCTTCGATGCGGTAGAACCGGTCGAGCCATGCCGATACCAGTGGGCTGCCGCCGCCTCGCCGGTCGCTCCCCCAACCCTTCGCGGCGGTCCGGAGCAGGACTGCCGCCGGGAAAATAAAAAAATTCGTGTAGGAGAACCGCTCCACATGCCCGTCCAACGAGGTCAGCAGTCGCCGGAGATCGGCGGCGCTGTAGCGCCGCCGATGGCCCAAGGCGCTGTCATGGCGGCTGAACAGCCAGGGATGAGCGGGCACGGTCAGCAGGAGCAGCCCCCCCGGGCGAAGCACCCGAAAGGCCTCCGCCAAGGCGGCGCCATCGTCGTCAAGATGTTCCAGGACGTCAAGCAGCAAGAGGGCGTCAAAGGTCTCATCGACAAAGGGGAGCCGCTCGGCGCTCCCCTGGTGAACGAAAAATCCGCGGCGGCGCCCTTGTTCGACAGCAGGCCGGCAGGGCTCCACCCCCTCGATGTGACCGAGATCGCCCAGTTCCGCCATCGTTCGCCCGCTGCCGCATCCGATGTCGAGGATGCGCGGCAGGCGGCGTTCCGCTTGAGCGCCCGTTCGGCAAAGCCGCTGGTCCTCTGTGGACAGGGCATCGATCAACTGGTCGCGGATCAGCATCCGTTTGCCGCGGTACCACCAGTGGTCTTCCTCCTCCGCCCACATGCGCCGCTGTTCCTGTTCGTCCATCTTCTGCGCGCCTCCTCACCGTTCTTATGAACCGGAATGGATTTTTCCGGCTGCTCGCCTTCCCGGCAGCAGGGATGGGACAATCAAAGGGAGAAGATCAACCAGATAAATCAACGGACAAAATTAGGATAGAAAAAGATAAATGCCGCATCTAAAATCGGGGGGCTTTCCGATGAACGATCGCCTGTTTCCACAATATAAACAACTGCAAGACTCTGTGGCCCTCTGCAACGTCTTTTTCGATCTTGTCGATTCCACACGGCTCAAGCAGCAGTTGGGGCCCGTTGAAGGCGTAGCCCTCTCCCTCCGCCATAACCAACTCTGCGCCGAGACGGCCGAAGCCTATCAGGGCCAGGTGGTGAAGCACATCGGCGACGCCATTTACGCCGTCTTCCCGAATCCGCTGCCGGCGCTGCTGGCGGCCCTCGATGTGAAATACACCATCCTCAAGGAAAATCTGCCCTTCCAGACGAAAATCGGCCTCTCCTTCGGCCTGGTGACGCCGGTGCGCACCCCTGACGCCGATTACCTGGGGGCCGCCGTCGACATGGCCGCCCGTCTGGCCTCCCAAAGCGCGCCCAATCAGGTGCTGCTCGACGAGTCCACCTTCCAGATCGTCAAATCCCTCTTAAAAAGCCTCGATACGATCATTTTCCGTTTTCTCGGAATCCAGGACCTAAAAGGTCTGTCTTTTACGCCTCTTTATGAACTGTCCCACAGCGACCTGGGCTTTGTCCAGGAACAGAGCGCCTCCTCGGCCCAGCCGTCCCGCTTCTTTACCCAGCCGGCGGCGGCGCAACCGGCGAGCGCTCAGGCCGCCCCCCCTTCCTCCGCCACACCCTCGCCGGGCAACATCGCCGGAAAACTGCTTGCAAAGTTGGCCGGGAATATCAACGCAACCCCGGCGGGCCCTTCCCCCACCGCTTCGACGGGAACCACCGGAGGCGGCTCCCCCACCGGAGCGGCGCGTCGCAGCGCCACGATCCATTCGGTCCCGACCGCCGGCAGTGCCGGTCCCGGCGCTACGGCCGCCTACGGCGCAAATCCTCTGGGGAACGGCGTCACCCCCGTCTCGGCAGCGACGGCCGCCGCTGTTTCTACCGCCACCGCCGGCCTTTCCCCGCTGGTGCAGACCTATCTCGAACCGGTTCCTGTGGCCGATGAGGCCTTCCGGCAGTTTCTGCGCCGAATCAGCTTGAATCGCGAGGATGTCGATCAGGTCTATACGATGCTGCAGAACATGCACTATGCCCTGAAGGATCAGCCTGCTTTGCCGGTGCGGCGGATCCGGCCGGGCGGATCCTTTATGCGCGGAACGATGATCCGCCCGAAAAAGAGCCTGGATCTGATCGTTGAAATCGCGCCGGTCGACGGCGCGACGCCCAATGTGACAGAGGTTCTCGGCCAGATTCGGGCGACCCTGTCGAAGATGGGGTGGAACCGCGATGTGGAAGAACAGGAAACCTGCCTTGTCCTGGGCCATGAGGACAGCTTCCGCATCTCGCCGGTGCTGGCTCTGGTGGAGGAGGAAAAAGAGGCCTATTACCTGCCCAACGGACCCGATACGTGGATTCCCCGCGATCCCCAGGCGCCGGAGCGGTGGATGGCCGAGGCCTTCCGACGGCACGGGCCGAGCTTCCTCGCCCTGATCCGCATCCTGCGGGCCTGGCAGCGCACCAACTGCCGCATCCTGCGGACGTTGCACCTGGAGATGCTCACCGATCTGCTCCTGCGCAAGGTCCGCCTCGAGCCGGGACCGGAAGGGCTATACAACTGGTTTCATTACATCCACCAGATCTTCAGCCAACAGAGAAAACCCTTCCTGGCCGATCCCTCCGACCCCGCCTACTTTGTCGACGGATACCTGATGACCAACGCGGCCGCCTTCAACCAGTTCGGGCGGCTGCTCTCCCACTCGCTCCAGTTGGCCACAGAGGCGGTCAACCTGGCGCAACAAAAGCAATACCTGCTGGTTCAGAACAAGTGGCGGGCGCTCTTGGGGCCCGGATTCGGGGTCTAGATCGGCCGGCAATCATTCGCGCCGCTACGCCGGAGTGAATCGGAGCCTGTGGCCCTTCTGGAGCGCCAACCGGCTCGCTGTGCCCGCCGCCAGTTCCAACGTCGACCATGCGCCTGAGCGACGTCGCCCCAACCGGCCAGGCGGCAACGCTTCGTCCATGTCGACGATCACGCCTTGCCCGTCCAGGTAGAGCGCGTCGATGGAAAATCCCATGCCGACGGTGTGAATCTGGTTGCAGGGGGTCAGCAGCAACCCCCGGTCCGGCGGCAAGACGGTCTCGTCGAGCAGCCCGCGCAGGCGGCGCCAGAAGCTGTCGGCCAGGTCGACCCAGACCGGCAGGAGAAGGCGCGCCGCCGCCCCATGCGGTTCGATCGCCAACTGGTACAGGGGTGTCAGCAAAAACGCTCCCGCCTTTCTTTCGGCCTTGCAAAATGCTCTCTTATCAGGTTATTTCCGGAACAGGCCCTGCGCGACGAGGAAGCGGCACTCCTCGGGCGCACATACAAAGGACCGCGATCGCGCCTCAGCCCTTCGGCTGCGCGCAATCGCGGTCCTTTCCGCTTGCCTATGTGCGGATCATTCCTGGCTTCTTACACCTTGTACTTCGCCGATCCCGTCTGCAGTTCTGTCGCCAGCGCGGACATGGCCTCGATGGCGCTGGCCGTTTCCTGGGCGCCGGCGGAAGACTCTTCGGCGATGGCCGCCACATTCTGGACCGCCCGCGACGCCTGCTCCGTCGTCGCCGCCTGCTCTTCGGCGGCGGCGGCGATTTCGCCCACCTCGGTGGCCGTCTGTTTGACCTGTTCCTTGATGTTCTGGAAGGACGCCCCCGCTTGTTGCGTCAACTCGCGGCCGCTCTCAGTCGCTTCGACGGCGCGCGCCGTCACCTGCTGGATCTGTTTGATCAGGCTGCCGATCTCTTTGGTGGCTGATCCAGACCGCTCAGCCAGCTTGCGCACCTCGTCGGCGACGACAGCGAATCCTTTGCCGGCGTCTCCGGCCCGGGCCGCCTCAATAGCGGCGTTGAGGGCCAAGAGGTTGGTCTGGGCGGCGATGTCGTCGATCATCTCGACGATCTCGCCGATCTTCTCAGAGTTCTGGCCGAGCACCATCACGTTTTCTGCGATCGCGTCCATGCCCCGGACGGTGTCGTCGATGATCTTGCCGCCCTCCATGGTGGCGCTCGTCGTCGCCTCCGAGGAAAGGGCCGCTTTTTGAGCCGATGTGGCGACCTGAGTGGCCGCCCCAGCCATGTCGTTCATCATCGACGAGAGGCTCTGGGCTTCCTGGGCCTGAGACTGGGCGCCGCTGGCCAACTGCTGGGACGAGGCGGAAATCTGCTCGCTCGACGCGGCCACCGACTGGGCGCCCGACTGCACATGCTTGACAAAATCGCGCAGGTTGTCAACCATCTGATGAATAGACCGGGACAGGGAAGAGATCTCGTCGCTGCCATCGGTGCTGTCCACGTTTTTCGTCAAATCGCCTCTGGCGATCGCGCCAGCCAGCTGCTCCAATTCACCGAGTGGTTTCGACAGGCTGCGAGCCAGCACAAACCCCAGGGTCAAAGAGAGAAGAAAAGCGGCGATGATAGCGACGACGGTGACCATCCGGGTCGTCCCATAGGCCTCATCGGATTTCTTTTTCGTTTGCTCCGACATATCGGCTTGATACTGGAGCAGTCTCTCCAGCTTGTCATCCAAATCGCCGGCGATCTTCCGTCCCTCCGTATGGGCGATCATGATGGCTTTGGCGTTTCCTTCCGCTGTCGCGAGCGAACTCGCCTGGACGACCCGTTGCGCCACTTCCCGATAGCTGTTCCAGGCGCTCTGGACGTCCGCCAACATGCGTTTTTCGTCGGCTGACTTTTCCGTGCCATCGTATTTTCGCAACTCCTGCTCAAAAACACTGGCATACTCTTTCGTCTTCGCTTCCCAATCGTTCAGGTCTTGCCGATCCGTAGAGATGATATGGTTGTACACAGCC